>NZ_JBEXUD010000029.1:0-59874 GCF_040614215.1 Dactylosporangium sp. NPDC006015 | reverse complement strand
GTCCTGAATCCGCGCTGGCTCTGAATCCGCACCGGCCCTGACCCCGCGCTGGACGTGACTCCGTGACCCGCGCCGGACCTGGCCAGCCGGCCCTGGCCCGCGCTGAACCTAGCCTGCGGCGCAAGCGGTGGCGTCGCGGCGATGGGCGTACGACGGCGTCCCGGCTGGCGTCCCGTGGAACAGGCTGTTGCCGCCGGTGGGTGATCGTGGGCGGGTCGTCTTGGTGGCGCTCGATTGCGGACTCGAGCCAGAGCAGGTGTGCGGTTGCCCGTCTTGGTGCCCGCGGTGAGGCTGCCGGTCGGCGACGTGAGGCTGTGACTTGCGAAGCGACGAGTCGGCCGGCGGATCAGCCCCAGGCAAGCCGCACGGCCGTTGTGCGTTGGTGACGGCAGTGCGGGTGGCCGGCCCGGTCGCGGTGGTGCGGCCGGACGTGCTGCTGATCGGACGGCCCGCGATGGCGATAGCGGTGCGAACGCTTGGTGCGCTGGAATGGTTTGCGATCCTGGCCGGGTCGTCGGGCCACTGGGCACTGACACCACCTCGGGCGGTGGCGGCGTTGCTGCCCTGCCGACGGACCGTGGCCGTGGCGGCGTTGCTCCCCTCTGGGTGAGTTGTGGTGGCGGCGTCGCGCCCGCTTGGACGGGCGGTGGCGGTGTCGTTGCTTCCCTGCGGGTGGGTCGCGGCGGAGGCGTTGCGCCCCCGTGGACGGACTGTGCTGGAGGCGGCGTTGCTGCCCTGCGGACTGACTGTGCTGGCGGCGGTGCGGCAGGCCGCGGGTGAGGTGGGGCATCCGGGCGCGGCGCCGTGCTCACGCTTCTGGGCAGTGCGGTCTCCGGCGCGGGACCGGTTGCCGGGGCGGGAGTCTGAACGGTGGGCCGTGCTGGTGGCGGTGCGGCGCAGCCCGGCGACGGCGACCCAATAGCGGCGGCGCCCGGCGGGGTGGGGTGGAGGCCGGTCAGGACGCGGGCGTTGCGCAGGCGGGTCAGCTTGGTCGCATGGCGGGTGGCCAGGCCGTGCCTGCGGGCCTCGGCGAACTCCGCCTTGGCCCGCTGCCGCTCCTCGCGACGGCGGGTGTGCTCGGCGGCCTGGGCTGCCAGGCGGGCGCGCGAGTCGATCTGCCCGGTGGCGCAGCGGCCGGCGCCAGGCGCTTCCAGCGAAAAATATGGTCGTGGCACGGCTTGCCTCCCCCCGAGAGCCGAACCCACTGCCTCGATTCCTATGCTAGCATATGACCATAGCGTCTCAGGATCACAGGCGATCGTCGAAGGAGGGGCCTTGCGGGAGTTGTCGGCGGGCCGTGGGGTCTCCGTAGAGCTCGAGGCGCAGGAACGCCAAGGTCACCGAGCGGACCTCGGCGTAGGAGGTGACGTCCGGGCGGAGATAGGGGTCGTTGTGGTTGCCGCCGGGGACGGTCAGCATCGCCTTCGACCAGGGGACCAACTCGTAGGTGGCCCTGCCGGAGGCGTAGGAGACCAAGGGGTCGGCGTCGCCGTGGACGAAGAGGAGCGAGGCCGGGGTGCCGGTGAAGGCGGTGCCTACGCCCAGACCGCTGCCGGCCAGGACGATGCCGGCGTGGAGGCGGGCGTCGCGGCTCGCGGTGAAGAGGCCGACGGTCGTGATGGCGCCGGCGGAGTGGCCGGCGGCTGCGAGGCGGGTGTTGTCGATGCGTTTGCCGAGTGGGCCGGCGAGCACCTGGCTCAGCACGAAGCTGGCGTCGGCGGGCTGGTTGAGCACGTCGTAGACGTCCAGGCGGGGGGCGCTGCGGGTCGTGTTGGGATACGCGGGGGCGATCACCGCGAAGCCGGCCGACGCCCATGCGGTGAGCAGCGGTGCGAAGGCCTCGGGGGTGCCGTTGAGGCCGTGGCTGAAGATGACCGCCGGCACGCGGGTGGTGGACGAGGGCATCCAGATGACGGTGCGCAGGACGCGGCCTTCACGGCTGTAGGTCACCTCCTGGCGCGACACGTCGAGCGCGGCCCGCGGCACGGGGAGAGGGGGTAGCGGCGTGACGTGGGCGAGTTGTGGGGCGACGGTCGCGGCCGGGGAAGGCGACGGCGTGACCCACTTGGCCGGTGCCGGCTGGCCTGTGCAGCCAGCGAGACCCGGGGTAGCGAGGCCGGCGAGGCCAGCGGTCAGCAGGGCCACGACGAGACGGCGCATGGCATCCAAGGTACGAGGCGGACACCACGAACAAGGCTGGCCCGGCGGGCGATTTACGGCTAGGTTGCGGCGCATGTCCGTCGTCTTCCGGGTGCTCACCGCGGTGAGTGCGCTGACCGGGATCGTCCTGCTGCTCGACTTCACAAACGGCGACGGGGGAGTGTTCGTCTACTTCACCGTGCAGAGCAGTGTGATCATCGCGGTGGTGTCCGCCGTGGCGGCGCTGCGGCCGGTGCCGGGGTGGGTGCGTGGGGCGGCGACGCTGTACAGCTGCATCACCGGCACGGTGTATCACTCGTTGCTGGCGAATCCGTCCAGCCCGTTCCACGTGGTGGATTCGGGGGCGCACGCACCGCACAACCTGCTGCTGCACACGGTGACGCCGATCCTCGCCGCGGTCACCTGGCTGTTCGTCGACAGGGAGCCGGTCCGCTGGTGGTATGCGGCCGTATGGCTCGGCTACCCCTTGGCGTATCTGGCCTTTGCGCTGGTACGAGGTGCGATCGTCGACAAGTATCCGTATCCGTTCGTCGACGCGAACGAGCTCGGCTACGGCGGTGTGACGATCTCGGCGCTCGGCTTCACCGTGGCGTTCTTCCTGCTCGGGCTGCTGCTCATCGGGCTGGGCGAGGGAATCCGGCGATTAACTGGGCAGCAGCGCGCCGGGGTTGAGGATCCCGCGGGGATCTAGCGTGCGCTTCGCGGCCCGCAGCACGTCGGTGAAGAGGGGGTCCCGCTCGAGCCACGGCAGGTGGTCCCGGCCGACCGCGTGATGGTGGGTGATGGTGCCGCCGGCGCTGGTGATGGCCGTGCTGACGGCGGCCTTGATCTCGTCCCAGATCATGACCTCGGCGCCGCGCCGGGCCGGCGTGATGATGGTGAAGTAGGGCGCCGGGCCGTCCGGGTACGCGTGAGTGATCCGGCAGGTGACCACGGCGACGCGGGCCGGGGCGGCGGCCTGCGCGGCGGCGATCACGGCCGCGTGCAGTGCCTCGAAGCGGCTCCACGTGCACGCGGTCTCGACGGTTTCGACGATGAGGCCGAGCCTGATGAGGGCATCGCGGGTGTACGGCGCCCGCAGAAACGACGATCGCCAGTTGCCGACATCGCCGCTCCGCCCCGAGCTGCCGCCGGCGACGCTACCTGAACGGCCGGAGCCGGCAAAGCCACCGCTGGACCGGCTGGAGGCACCGGAGCCGCCGCTGGAGAGGCCGCGGCCGGAGCCACCCGGACCGAGGCCGTCGCCGGAGCCGGCAGCGCCGCCGGAGCGTTGATCAGCGCTGTCGGAGTTGGGAGTGGAGCCGCTGGCGTCGTGGGCGGGGCGGTTGGAGTCACCCGGGTCGGGGATGTAGTCGGTGTCGGGGGCGCTGTCGGGGCGTTGAGCAGCGGCGTCGGGGTGGTGAGCACTGCCGTTGGAGTGTTGAGCGGCGCTGGCGGGGTTGGGAGTAGAGCCGCTGGCGTTGTGGGCGGGGCGGTTGGAGTCACCCGGGTCGGGGATGTAGTCGGAGTCGGCGGCGCCGTCGGGGTGGTGAGCGCTGCCGTAGGGGCGGTGAGCGGCGCTGGGGGAGTTGGGCGTGAAGCCGCCGGTGTTGGGGTAGGGCGGCTGGAGTCACCCGGGTCGAGGGTGTCGTCGGCGCCGGTGGGGCGGTGAGCAGTGCTGGCGGGGTTGGGAGTAGAGGCGCCGGTGTTGTGGGCGGGGCGGCCGGGGGTGGCGGGGGTGGTGGGGGTGCCGCCGTGGTCGGCGCAGAGGGTGAGGGCGTCGTCCAGGAGAGGCGCGGTCGGGCCTTCGAAGCCGAGCAGCAGCCGGGCCTGGCCGTCGGTGGCGCCGGCGTTCAGCATCGCCTCCACGGGGTCGAGGAGGCGGCAGTTGCTGGGGCGGAGGCCTGCCTGCAGGAGGGCGCGCATGGCGGCGATGCCCTGGTCGTACGCAGGGAAGGCCACCGACGTCGAAGCCTTGGCCGTTGGGCGAGGCGTGACGCGCAGCCACGCCTCCACGATCACCCCTAGCGTCCCCTCCGAGCCCGCGAACAGGCGGTCCGTCGACGGGCCGGCGCCGCTGGACGGCACCCGTAGCGACTCCACCGGGCCCTGCGGTGTGATCACCCGCAGGGCTGAGACGGCGTCGTCGATGCGGGTCGGGCCGGTCGCGTAGTGGCCGGCGGCGCGGGTCGCGATCCATCCCCCGACGGTGGAGAACTCGAAGCTCTGCGGGTAGTGGCGAAGCGTCAGGTCGTGCGGGCGGAGAGCCTGTTCGAGGGCCGGGCCGGAGACGCCGGCCTGCACCCGGACGGCGTGGTTGACGTCGTCGATCTCGAGGACCCGGCCGAGGCGGGACAGGTCCAGCGACACCCAGGGGGCGTCCCCGCGGTATTCGACGCCGCCCACGACGGAGGTGCCGCCGCCGTACGGGACGACGGCCGCCCCCACCGCCTCGGCCCAGTCGAGCGCGGCGACGACGTCGTGCCCGGTCCGCGGGAAACAGACCAGGTCAGGAGGGTTGTCGAGCCGGCCGCGCAGCGCTCGGATCACGTCGCGGAAGGCCTTGCCGTACGTGTGCGACGCCCGCGTCATCGAGTCGGCGGCGAACGCCTCCTGCATGATCGACGGAGGAATCAGGCGCGGCGGGGGCAGGACCGGGTCGTACGGCATCGGCAGCACCGACCCGTCGACGGGCATCCACGGCCGCAGCGACGTCTCGGCGAGGCGCCGGCAGGCGTCGTCGTCGAGGGCCTCGTCGGCCCAGCCCCAGCCCCACCACGACCGTTCCCGCCACGCGGTCATTGACGGAGAGTGCCACAATCCGACACGTTCGGCCACTGTCCGAGGGGCAGGTCATCGGTATTCTGTCGGCCATGCCCGATGAGCGCATTGACCCAAGCCAGAACACTCAGGCATTTCAGGCGTGGGTGGACAACAGCAACAACGAGACGGCTCAGCCCGCCGCGACCGGCTCCAAGGTCGGCCTCATCGTGGCCGGCGCCGTCGTCGCGGTCGTGGTGATCGTCGTCGTGGTGTTCGCGCTGCTGTAGATCCCCACCGATTCGAAGCGGGTCACCCCGTCGAGCCGGGCGTCGTCGTCCAGCCTGGCCTGGGCGATCTCGTCGCCGTCGAGCGCCCAGGCGAGGAAGTTCAGCAGCGTCGCCATCGCCTGGTGGTGCCCGCGCTCCGGGTCGTTGGTGGCGGCGCCGTGCTCGCCACCGATGATCGTCAGGAACGCCTTCGGCCACGGGTCCGCGGCGTACGACGTGCGCCCCTGCTCATACGCCACGACCGGGTCCTTGTCGCCGTGCACGAACAGCAGCGGCACCGGGCTGCCCTGGTACTTCCCGGCCGGCCGGCCCGCGAAGATGACCCCGGCCTTGAGGCGCGGGTCGCGGTGCACCGTGAACAGCCCGTCGGTCGTGGTCCCGCCGCCGGAGTGCCCGATCGCCGCCATCCGCTCGGAGTCGATGCTGTCGGCCAGCGGATTCCCGGGCTGCAGCATCTGCGTGATGACGAACGACGCGTCCAGCGACTGGTTGGGCACGTCGAACTTGTTGAACTTCGGCGTGTCCTTCTTCGTGAACGGGTACGCCGGGGCGACGACCACGTACCCGGCCTCTGCCAGGAACTTGGTCATGCCCTCCTGCAACTGCGGGTTGCTGTAGAAGCCGTGACTCCACAGGATCAGCGGCAGCTTCCCCGGCAGCACCTCGGCGCTGACCTGCACCTGCCCCTTGCTCCGCCGGGAGGAGCCGCGCGTCGGGTACCACACGGTGGTGGGTAGCGGCCGGTCCTTGCCCCGGGCAAAGTCGAAGTGCCGCACGCCGATGGCATGGCCGCTGACCCGGGTCGCCTCGGCGCTGGCTGCGGCGGCCAGGGGCTGCTCCTCCGCTGCTCCTGAGGCCGAAAAAGCGCCGCCCAGAAGGAGCAGGGCGGCGGCCAGGAGCGACACGGTTGCGGATCGGTTGCGACTTCGGGGCACGTACAGAATGTAGGTGTCCCATGCGCTACGCCGGGATCACCCGACTGGGGACAATCGATTGTCTTGCCGGACTACACCAAGTTGTTCCCGAACGACCCAATTGGCGGATGCGCCCCGCAGCCACATTGATTTGCAGCGCCCGATTGCACTGATAAATCGGATATGTCCGTCATTCCGGCGACCGTCAAAGCCGACCGTTGTGGTCGCTGCGGCAGGTGTACGACCAGTGCCCGCGCGGGCGTGGACGGACATCGGTCAGTCCTCGTCGTCGTCCAGGCGGGCCAGGTAGACGGCGAGGCGTTCGATCGGCGTCTCGAACTCGGGGTTCTGGTCGACGAAGTCGCGGAGGCGCTCGGCCAGCCACTCCAGCGTGACCTCCTCCTCGCCCCGGCGCTGGGCGAGCTCCTCGATGCCGCGATCGGTGAAGTACATGGGCACCTCCAAAGGAACCGGGGAGGGCGCGAGCCCTCCCCGGAACGGAACGAACGAACGAACCAACAGATGGAACCAGCGAAACGACAGAGGGTCAGCGCTTCGGCAGCGCGGCCTCGATGAGCGCCTGCTGCTCGGCGTCGTGGAGCTTGGTGGAGCCGACCGCGGGAGCGGCGGCGGCGGGGCGGGAGATGCGACGCAGGCCGACGCCCTGGAGGTGCTCCAGGAGGTTGAGCGCGATGAACGACCACGCGCCCTGGTTGGCCGGCTCCTCCTGGACCCAGGCGAAGTCCTCCGCGTTGGGGAACTGTGCCAGCGCCGCGCGCAGCTCCTCCACCGGCATCGGGTAGAGCTGCTCGACCCGGATGATGGCGGTGTCGGTGATGTCCCGCTCGGTGCGCGCCTGCAGCAGGTCGTAGAAGACCTTGCCGGAGCAGAGCAGGACCCGCTTCACCGCGGCGTTGTCCAGGCCGGCGCCCTTGATGCCCGGGTCGCCGAGGACGGTGGCGAAGGTGCCGCTGGTGAAGTCCTCGACGGGGGAGACGCAGAGCCGGTGGCGCAGCAGGGACTTGGGCGTGAAGACGACGAGCGGCTTCTTCTTCGGCGACAGCGCCTGGCGGCGCAGCAGGTGGAAGTGGTTCGCCGGGGTCGTCGGCACGGCCACCCGCATGTTGTCCTCGGCGCACAGCTGCAGGTACCGCTCGAGCCGCCCCGACGTGTGGTCGGGGCCCTGGCCCTCGTGCGAGTGCGGCAGGAGCAGCGTCACGGCGGTGCGCTGGCCCCACTTGACCTCGCCGGAGGAGATGAACTCGTCCACGATGGACTGGGCGCCGTTGACGAAGTCGCCGAACTGCGCCTCCCACATGACGAGGGCGTCGGGGTTCTCGACGGAGTAGCCGTACTCGAAGCCCATCGCGGCGAACTCCGACAGCAGGGAGTCGTAGATGAAGAGCTTCGCGTTGTCCTTGATGAGGGCGGACATCGGCATGTAGTCGCTGCCGGTCTCGGCGTCGACGATGCCGGCGTGCCGCTGCACGAACGTGCCACGGCGGGAGTCCTGGCCGGAGAGCCGGACCGTGACGCCCTGGTTGACCAGCGCGCCGAACGCGATGACCTCGCCGAAGCCCCAGTCGATGTCGCCGGCGGCGGCCATCTTCGCGCGGCGGTCCAGCAGCTGCTGGACGCGCTTGTGCGGGGTGAATCCGTCGGGGAGCTTGACGTGCGCCTCGCCGATCGCGTGCAGGACCGAGGCGTCGATCGCGGTCTCGACCACCGGCTCCGGCTCGGGCTCGCGCAGGCGGGTGAGGCGCGACGCCGGGTTGGACGACGCGTCGCGGGTCGCCTTGAACACCGTCTCCAGCTGCTCGTGGTAGTCCTTGAGCAGGGCCTCGGCCTCGGTGATCGGGATGTCGCCGCGGCCGATGAGCTCCTCGGTGTAGATCTTCCGCACCGAGCGCTTCTGGTCGATGATCGCGTACATCAGCGGGTTGGTCATCGACGGGTCGTCGCCCTCGTTGTGCCCGCGGCGCCGGTAGCAGACCAGGTCGATGATGACGTCCTTGTTGAACGCCTGGCGGTACTCGAAGGCGAGCCGCGCGACGCGGACCACGGCCTCCGGGTCGTCGCCGTTCACGTGGAAGATCGGCGCCTGGATCATGCGGGCGACGTCGGTGGAGTACAGCGAGGAGCGCGAGTACTCCGGCGCGGTGGTGAAACCGACCTGGTTGTTGACGACGACGTGGACGGTGCCGCCGGTGCGGTAGCCGCGCAGCTGCGACAGGTTGAGCGTCTCGGCGACCACGCCCTGGCCGGCGAACGCGGCGTCGCCGTGGATCAGCAGCGGCAGGACCGTGTAGCCCTCGAGCTTGAGGTCGATCGAGTCCTGCTTGGCCCGCACGATGCCTTCGAGGACCGGGTTGACGGCCTCCAGGTGCGACGGGTTCGCCACCACGGAGACGGTCGTGGCGTGCTCGCCGTCGGGGTGGGTGAACTTGCCGGTCATGCCCAGGTGGTACTTGACGTCGCCGGAGCCGTGCGCGGACTTCAGGTCCAGGTGGCCCTCGAACTCCGAGAAGATCTTCTCGTAGGGCTTGCCGACGATGTTGGCCAGCACGTTGAGGCGGCCGCGGTGCGCCATGCCGATGACGACCTCGTCGAGGCCGCCCTCGGCCGAGTTCTGCAGGATCTCGTCGAGCAGCGGGATCAGCGACTCGCCACCCTCGAGAGAGAAGCGGCGCTGGCCGACGTACTTCGTCTGCAGGAACGTCTCGAACGCCTCGGCGGCGTTGAGGCGGTTGAGGATGTGCTTCTGCTCGGCGGTGTCGGGCTTCTCGTACGGCTTCTCGACCCGCTCGGCGACCCAGCGGCGCTCCTCCGGGTCCATGATGTGCATGTACTCGACGCCGACGCGGCGGCAGTAGGAGTCGCGCAGGACGCCGAGGACGGCCCGCAGCTTCATCTTCTGCTTGCCGGCGAACCCGCCGACGGGGAAGACCCGGTCGAGGTCCCACAGCGTCAGCCCGTGCTCGAGGACGTCGAGGTCCGGGTGGCGGCGGATGCGGAACTCCAGCGGGTCGGTGTCGGCCATCAGGTGGCCGCGGACCCGGTAGGCGTGGATGAGCTCGACGACCCGGGCCGCCTTGTCGATCTGGCCCTCGCTGGTGCGGGCGACGTCACGCACCCAGCGGACCGGCTCGTACGGGATCCGCAGCGCCGTGAAGATCTGGTCGTAGAACCCGTGCTCGCCGAGCAGCAGCTCGTGCATGACCTTCAGGAACTCGCCGGACTGCGCGCCCTGGATGATCCTGTGGTCATAGGTGCTGGTCAGCGTCAGGATCTTGCTGATGCCGAGGTCGGCGAGGGTCTCGTCGGACATGCCGGCGTAGGGCGCCGGGTACTCCATCGCGCCGACGCCGATGATGGTGCCCTGCCCGGTCATGAGCCGCGGCATGGAGTGCACGGTGCCGATGCCGCCGGGGTTGGTCAGCGAGACCGTGGCGCCGGCGTGATCCTCCATGGTCAGCTCGTTGCGCCGGGCCCGGCGCACGATGTCCTCATAGGCCGACCAGAACTGGCGGAAGTCCATGGTGTCGGCGGCCTTGATGCTCGGCACCACGAGGTTGCGCGAGCCGTCGGGCTTGGTCAGGTCGATCGCGATGCCGAGGTTGACGTGCTCGGGCTGCACCAGGTTGGGCTTGCCGTCGATCTCGGCGAAGGAGTTGTTCATCTCCGGGTGCGCGGCGAGCGCCCGGACCATCGCGAACCCGATCAGGTGGGTGAAGCTGACCTTGCCACCCCGGCCGCGGGCCAGGTGGTTGTTGATCACGACGCGGTTGTCGGACAGCAGCTTCGCCGGCACGGCGCGCACGCTCGTGGCGGTCGGCACCTCCAGCGAGGCGTCCATGTTCTGCACGATGCGGGCGGCGACGCCGCGCAGCGGGACGTGCTTCGCGCCACCACTCGGCGGAGCGGCCTCGGCCTTCGCGGGTGCGGCCTTCGGAGCTGCAGGAGCGGCCTTCGGGGCGGCCTTCGGAGCCGCAGGGGCCGCGGGTGCCGCGGGTGCCGCCTTCGCGGGCGCGGGTGCCGCCTTCGCAGGTGCGGGCGCGGCCGGAGCGGTGGGGGCCGGCGCGGTCGTGGTCACGGCCGCCGGCTCAGCCGCCTCGGCGGTCGCCGTCGAGGTGCCCTCGGCGCCGTCCCCGCTCGGCTTGTAGTCGGCGAAGAAGTCGTGCCACGCGGGGTCCACGCTGGCCGGGTCGGCGAGGTACCTCTGATACATGTCCTCGACGATCCACTCGTTCGGGCCGAAACCCGCCAAGGGGTTCTCCTGCGAGTTGGTCGCTTGGGTCGACACGGCTGCTGATCGCCTCTTCCAAACGGAGTAGCTGGGGTCACGGATCCGCGTCAAGGCTACGCGCTGCCTAACGCTCGTTCGTCGCCGACGCCGCCGGAGTGACCATGTCGACGACGGCATGGGTCCATCCCATACAACTGTGGCCGCCATTCGGCGGCCACAACTGTCGTAGATCTGCCTGACAGGACGGATCAGGGGATCGGCGTCACGCGATGTCGCGTTTCCGGGTGATCAGCGTGCCGATGGTGCCGAGGACGACCGCCCACACGATGAGCACGACCGCGCCGGCCCAGCGTGGCGGCAGGTCCACCTCGCCGAGCTGGGTGGCCAGTCCGCCGACGACGTGCGACGACGCCAGCGGCGGGATGTAGACCGCGCTCTCCAGGACCCAGTCCTTCTTGATCACCAGCTCGTGGATCAGGGTGAGGACGATGATCGCGGCCCAGGTGCCGACGGTGTAGAGGCAGGCGGCGGTGATCGTCGCGCCGATCTGGCTGCGGATCAGCACTCCGATGCCGATGCCGAAGACCGCCCACAGCACGTACACCAGCAGGTTCAGGAGTACTGCCTGCTGCGCCGTCCAGTTCCCGAGGCTGTTGGTGAGGCCCTCGGCGCCGAAGTAGAGCACCCCGCCGACGACCGAGATCGCGGTGGTGATGATCCAGAACAGCACGCCCGCCAGACCCGCCGTGATGAGCTTCGCGGTGATGACCTTGGTCCGCTTGGGGGTCGCGAGGAACGTCGCGGTCGCCGTCTGGTGGTAGAACTCGTTGGTGATGATCAGGATCGCCACGAGCATCACCAGCAGCAGGCCGAAGAACTGGCCCGAGGTGTAGATGTTCGCGGCGTACTTGGCGAGCTGGCCGGCCGCGTGCGCCTTGGCGACCCGGGCCGCCTCCTGCTCCTGGTACTGCCGCTGGTCCGCCTCGAACTGGGCCCGCTGCTCCTCGGTGAGGTTCGACGGCGGGTCACCCTGCGGGTAGGCGGTGAAGTTGTCGGTCAGCTCCGACTTGGTCTGCTCGATGTTGATCCAGAGCGCCAGGCCGGTGAAGACCAGCGAGATCAGCAGGAAGATCCACCACATGTTCGTGGTGCGCACCTTCAGCAGCTCACTACGAATAAGCCGGATCATCGGATGGCCGCCTTTCCCTGGGTCAGTTCGAGGAACACGTGCTCCAGGTCGGGTCGCTCGTTGACCAGCTCGTGCAGCTCGATCCCCGCCTGCAGGGCCAGCCGGCCGACGGCCGGGGCGTCCAGGCCGGTGACCACGTGGCTGTCGTTGCCGTTGGGCTGGATCGAGGCGCCCGCGGCCCGCACCGCATTGACCAGCTCCGGCAGGTTGGGCGTCCGCACCCGGGTGCGCGGCGCGCTGGAGTTGCCGCCGACGATCTGCTCGACCGGGCCCTGGGTGACGAGGCGGCCGGCGGCGATGATGACGACGTCGTCGGCGAGGATCTCCATCTCCGACAGCAGGTGGCTGGAGACCAGCACGGTGCGG
This sequence comes from Dactylosporangium sp. NPDC006015, assembly GCF_040614215.1. Taxonomy (NCBI): domain Bacteria; kingdom Bacillati; phylum Actinomycetota; class Actinomycetes; order Micromonosporales; family Micromonosporaceae; genus Dactylosporangium; species Dactylosporangium sp. NPDC006015. The sequence continues at coordinate 47,970 of NZ_JBEXUD010000029.1, read as the reverse complement.
CCCTGCTGGGCCAGGCCCTTCAGCAGCCCGCGCATCCAGCGGATGCCCTCCGGGTCGAGGCCGTTGGCGGGCTCGTCGAGGATCAGCACCTGCGGGTCGCCGAGCATCGCCTGGGCGATGCCGAGCCGCTGCTTCATGCCCAGCGAGTAGCCGCGGAACTTGCGCTTCGCGGCGGGGGTGAGCCCGACCAGCTCCAGCATCTTGTCGACCTGGGTGTCCGGAAGGCCGGCGGCGGCCGCGACGATGCGCAGGTGGTTGCGGGCGGTGCGGCCCTTGTGCGCGGCCGAGGCCTCCAGGATCGCGCCGGCCAGCCGGAGCGGCTCGGCCACGTCGGAGTAGCGCTGGCCGCCGATGGTCGCGGTGCCCGACGTCGGGGTCACCAGGTTGAGGATCATGCGTAGCGTCGTGGTCTTGCCGGCGCCGTTGGGGCCGAGGAACCCGGTGACGCGGCCCGGCTCGACCACGAACGACAGGTGGTCGACGGCCGTGACGTTCTTGTACCGCTTCGTCAGGTCGGAGACCACGATCTGTCCGTTGGACAACGTGCCGCTCCCTCCAAGAGAGTGAAGTCGTCAATATGGCACGGCACGTCCACCCGCCGCCGCCCGCCCCAGCAGGGGATCAACACGAGGAAAACTCGCTCATTACGGGCAGTGTCCACGTATACACGATAGGTGGCAATTCGGATCGCGATCGTGGCGCTGCTGCTCCTCCCGGCGATCGTCGCGGGGGCGGCGAAAGACGCCGCGGCCGACATCGTCGACGCGTTCCGCCCCGTGTACTCGGTCAACGACAGCGGGTCGATCGTGCTGCGCGGCAACGCCAACCTGACCTGCGCCGACAGCAACCCGGCCTGCGCGGCGGCGCGGAACGGCACCGGCACCGGCGGCCAGCTCAACAACAACGGCTACAAGATGCGCCACGTGGACGTCGACCAGGACGGGGACGGAGCGGCGACGTTCAACTCCAGCACCGCCGACCTCGCGATCCCGGGCGGCGCGACCGTGCTCTACGCCGGTCTCTTCTGGGGAGGGGACACGGCACCGGGCACGGGCACGCCGGCACCCGACGAGAGCCGCAGGAACACGGTCCGGTTCAGGGTGCCCGGCGGCGGCGCGTACCGGACGATCACCGCGAACCGGCTCACCGACGTCACCACGTTCCCCGGGCACCGGCCGTACCAGGGCTACGCCGACGTGTCGTCGCTGGTCGCGGGCGCCGGCGGCGGCACCTACGCGGTCGCCGACATCCAGGCCGCCACCAACGTCAACGACCGCTACGCCGCCTGGTCCCTCGCCGTCGTCCTGCACGACCCGGCGCAGCCGGTGCGCAACCTCGTCGTCTACGACGGCTTCGGCTCGGTGCGCGGCATCACCCCCGCCGACGCGACGGTCCGCATCCCGGTCACCGGCTTCCAGACCCCGCCGACCGGGGCCGTCACCACCAGCCTCGGCGCCGTCGCCTACGAGGGCGACGCCGGCAGCGGCGGCGACAGCATCCGCCTCGACGGCACGCCGCTGACCGACGCGCGCAACCCGGCGACGAACTTCTTCAACAGCACCGTCAGCGACCGCGGCGCGACCGTCACCGCCCGTAACCCCGCCGACACCAACCTCCTCGGCTTCGACATCGACCAGGTCGACGCGAGCGGCCTGCTGGCCAACGGCGCGACCAGCGCGACGATCACCCTCGAGACCACCGCGGTCACCGGCGAGACGTTCTACCCGGGCGTGATCACGTTCGCGACCGACCTCTACGCGCCGCGGCTCACCGCGGTCAAGACCGCCACCGACGTCGACGGCGGCGACCTGGAGCGCGGCGACGAGATCCGGTACACGATCGAGGTCGGCAACGACGGGCTCGCCCCCGCCGAGGACGCCCAGCTCGCCGATGCCCTGCCACCCGGGACCACGTTCGTGCCGGGCAGCCTGACGATCGACGGCGCGACCCAGAGCGACCCGGTCGACACCGACCGCGCCGAGTTCAGCGCCGACGTCGTCGTCTTCAGAGTCGGTACGGGCAGCGACGCCACCCACGGAGGCCGCCTGGCGGTCGGCGACAAGGCCGTGGTCGCCTATCGCGTCACGGCGGGCGCCCCCGGCGCCACCGGCGCGGCGAGCATCCGCAACGTCGCCCACGCGGCCGCCACCGGCACGGACACCGGGGTGAAGCTGCGCGCCCCGTCCAACCCGACCACGCAGGACCTGCCCGCGGCGGGCCCGGCCGCCGACCTGGCGGTCACCGCCGCCGGCCCCCAGGTCGCGCAGGGCACCGGCCAGGTCCGGATCCCGGTGACGCTCACCAACACCGGCCCCGCCACCGCCACCGGCGTCACCCTGACCGCGGTCCTGCCGGCGGGCGTGACCGGCGACCCCGCGGGCGCCGGCCCCTGCGCCTGGGCCGGGCAGCCGCCGGCCGGGCAGACGCTCACCTGCCCCGTGGGGACGCTCGCCGCCGGTGCCACGTTCACCGTCGACGTCGTGGCGACCGTCACCGCGGCCGCCGGGCACCACACCGAGGTCACCGCGGCCGTCACGTCCTCGACCCCCGACCCGGTGGCCGCGAACGACACCGCGACCGCCGCCGTCGTGCGCAACTCGGCTCCCGCGGCCGTCCCGGACGCGGCGACCGCCGCCGCCGGCGGCACCGTGACGATCCCCGCCGCGGCCAACGACACCGACCCCGACGGTGACACCGTGCGCGCCGGCGGCATCGCCACACCGCCCACCGCCGGCCACGCCGTCGTCGACGCCACCGGCGCGATCCGCTACACGGCCGGCACCGGCGCGGGCACCGACACCTTCACCTACGTCGCCGCCGACGCCAACGGGGGCACCGCGACCGGGACGGTGACCGTGACCGTCACCGCGGGCAGCCCGCCAGGCCCCGGCACCGCCCCCGTCGCGGCGGACGACGCGGTGACCGTGCCGGCCGGCGCCACGTCCGCGACGTTCGACCCGCTCACCAACGACACCGACGCCGACGGCGACCCGCTCACCGTCATCGGGATCGGCACCGGCGGCGGCTCCGGCACGCCCACCGGGGGGACCGTCACGCTTACCGCGGCGGGGCTGCTCGTCTACACGCCGAGGGACGGCTTCCGGGGCGCCGACAGCTTCACGTACACCGTGGGCGACGGCAAGGGAGGGCACTCCACGGCCACCGTGACGGTCGCCGTGGCCGACCGCGCCCCGGTCGCCGGCGCCGACGAGCGCAGCACCCCGGCCGGCACCCCGATCGACGTGGACGTGCTCGCCAACGACACCGACCCGAACGGCGACCCGCTGACGGTCGGCGCCTGGGACGCCACCACCGCCCGCGGCGGCACCGTCACGCGGAGCGGCGGCCTGCTGCGGTACGCGCCGGCGGCGGGGTTCTCGGGCGACGACACCTTCACGTACACCGTGAGCGACGGGATCGTCACCTCGACCGGCACGGTCACCGTCCAGGTCGGCACGGCCGGAGCGCCGGCGCCACGCGCTGACGCCGCGAGCACCCCGACCGGCACCCCGGTGACCGTCGACGTCCTGGCGAACGACGCGGACCCGGCCGCCACCGTCACGGCCGTCACGCCCGGCGCGCACGGCACGACCGCGATCGGCGCCGGCGGGTCCGTCACCTACACGCCGCGGGGCGGCTTCTCCGGCGTCGACACGTTCGGCTACGCGGTCAGCGACGGCCGCGGCGGGCTCGGCACCGCGACCGTCACCGTCACCGTCTTCAACCAGGCGCCGGTGGGCGTGGACGACTCGCTGCGCGCGCCGGCCGGGACCGCGGTGGTCGTGCCGGTCCTCGCCAACGACACCGACGCCAATGCCGACACGCTGCGGGCCGTCGCGGCGACCGGGGCCGCGCACGGCACGCTGGCGATCGTCGGCGGCGCCGTGCGGTACACCCCGGCGGCGGGCTACCGGGGCGCCGACGGCTTCACGTACACCCTGAGCGACGGCAACGGGGGCACCAGCACCGCCACGGTGACCCTCGACGTCGCGGGTGGCGCACCGGTCGCCGGCGCCGACGCCGTGGCCGCCGCCGCCCCGGGCATCGCCGTGACCGTGACCGTGATCGCCAACGACAGCGACCCCGACGGCGACCCGCTCACGGTGACCGCGGCCGGCCCGGCGGGGCACGGCGGCACGGTGCTCAACGGCGACGGGACCGTCACCTACACCGCCGCGGACGGGTTCGAGGGGGTCGACACCTTCACCTACACGCTGCGCGACGCCACCGGGCTGCAGAGCACCGGGACGGTGACGGTGACGGTCGGGCTGCAGAGCACCGGGCCGGTGGTGGTGACCACGCCGACGGTGACCACGCCGGCCGGGAGCGGCGCGCGGACGATCGCCCCGCTGGACAACGTCAAGGACCCCGACGGCGATCCGCTGAAGGTCGTCGGTGTGACCCAGCCGGCGAACGGCACCGCCGTGCTCAACGCTGACGGGACCGTCACGTACACGCCGGACAAGGGCTTCGCCGGCGCGGACGCCTTCACCTACACCGTCACCGACGGCACCGCCACGGTCGCCGGCACCGTCGAGGTGATGGTCGGCCCGGTCGACCTGCCGGTCACCGGCGGCGCGGTGGCGCCGCACGCGATCGCGGGCCTGCTCATGCTGCTCGCCGGCTGGCTCCTGCGGTTCCTGCCGGCGCTGTCCTTCAGCGGCCCGCGACGCGCGGCCCGCGCCCACCGGCGCGGTGCCTGACGGCGCTGTGCCTCAGGTCCGGTCGGCGACCCGGATCACGTGCTTGAGCCCCGACCAGGTGTCGTCGATGGCGCAGACCTTGACGTCCACCCGGCCGTGCGCCAGGGCGAAGTCGCGGACCCCGTTCTCGTCGAGGTCGGTCGCGATGCCGGAGGAGCGCTTCGGCCAGGCGACCCACAGCGCGCCGCCAGGTGGCGTCTGCCGGTGCAGCACCGGCCAGCGCCGCCGCAACCTGGCCTGATCAGGGCAGAAGCAGACGATCACGTCGTAGAGGCCGGGCGCGCTGCGGCGGTGCAGCACCACGTCGGAGGGCAGGTCGCGCAGCTCGAACCCGGCCGGCGCCCCGTCGAGCAGCACGCGGTGCCCGGCGCTGACGCCGAGCTTCTTGGGCAGTGGAGTCCCTGAATATCCCGCCATGCCTGACCACGGTAGTCATCGTTCACCCGCCAGCCATGCGGGTAACCAGTCACCGTCAGCCAGCCGCAGGGGTCGACCCTTACACCGAAAGCATGACGATTCTCGCCGTCGTCGCCGACCCGGTCGGTGTCGACGAAACCGATCGCTACACCCTGCTGGTGGCCACGGACGGTGACCAGGTCCGGGCCGCACAACGGCTCCGCCACGACGTCTTCGCCGGCGAACTCGGCGCCAAGCTGCAGTCCGGCACGCCGGGCCTCGACGTGGACGCGTTCGACGAGCACTGCGACCACCTCATCATCCGTGACGAGCGCACCGGCGACGTCGTCGGCACGTACCGGATGCTGCCGCCGGACCGCGCGGTGGCCGCCGGCGGGCTCTACGCCGACACCGAGTTCGACCTCGCGGGCCTGCACCAGCTGCGTGGGGGACTGGTCGAGACCGGCCGCTCCTGCGTGCACCCCGACCACCGCAGCGGCGCCGTGATCAACCTCATGTGGGCCGGCATCGCGCGGTACATGCACCTGCACGGCCACCGCTGGCTCGCCGGGTGCGCGTCGGTGCCGGCCGCCGACGCCGCCGGGATCTGGGACCTCGCCCAGCGCAAGCACCTCGTGCCGCCCGCCTGGCGGGTCCGGCCGCGCAACCCCCTCGCGCTGGACGGGCCGGTGCCGGCCAAGATCGAGGTGCCGCCGCTGCTCAAGGGGTACCTGCGGCTCGGCGCCTGGATCGGTGGCGAGCCCGCGTACGACCCCGACTTCGACTGCGCCGACTTCTACGTGCTGCTGTCGCTGGACCGGGTCAACCCGCGGTACATGCGGCACTTCCTCGGTCAGGAGTGAGCGCGATGACCGTCGTCGACTCGCTCTGGCTGCCGCGCTCGACCTGCGACGTGAGCTGCCTGCCGGCCCGCTCGGACGAGCACGTCCCGGTCGCGACGATGGTGAAGCGGATCGTCGTGACCGGGTCGGTCGTGCTGCTCGGGGTGCTCGCGGTGCCGCTCCTGGCCCTCCTGCCGCAGCGGCACCTGATCGCCGTGCAGCGCCGGCTCGCCCGCGCGGTGCTCGCCGGGCTCGGGATCTCGCACCGGGCCGTCGGCCGGGTCCCGCAGTCCGGCGCGCTGCTGGTCGCCAACCACGTCTCGTGGCTCGACGTGGTCGTGATCCTGGCGCACGCGCCGGCCAAGCTCCTCGCCAAGCGCGAGGTGCGCCAGTGGCCGCTGATCGGCCGGCTCGCCGCCACCCTCGGCACCGTCTTCGTCGACCGGTCCCGGCCCAAGACCCTGCCGGCCACCGTCGGGCGGATCAGCACCGAGCTCGCCGCCGGTGGCGTGGTCGCCGTCTTCCCGGAGGGCACCACCTGGTGCGGCCGGATGGGCGGCACCTTCCGCCCGGCGATGTTCCAGGCCGCGGTCGACGCGGCCGCCCCGGTCGTGCCGGTGCGGCTCACGTTCGCCCAGAACGGCACGCCGACGACGGTCGCCGCGTTCATCGGCGACGAGACCCTCGCCACCTCGCTGCGCCGGGTCGTCGCCGCCCGCGGGCTGTCGATCGAGCTGAAGGCGCACGCCAAGCTGTACCCGGAGCCGACCTCCTCCCGCCGCGTCCTCGCCCGCGCCGCGACCTCGGTGGTGGCCGCCTAGAACATCCGAGACACGACAGTCGCGATGTATCGCGTTTGTCTGCTACCTTCGGTGGCATGACGACGTGGAACATCGCCGAGCCCACGCGGCTCGAGCTCAAGGGGGAGGTCAAGGACCTCCAGGTCACCCTGGTCGGCGGACGGGTCAACGTCGTCGGCGCCGACGGGCCCGCCCGGGTCGAGGTCACCGCGATCGGTGAGCGCCCGGTCACGGTCGCCCTCGACGACGACGGCGTGCTGCGCGTCTCCCACGGGCATCTCCCCAAGTGGCCCGGCTTCCTCTGGTGGCTCTTCCACAGCCGGTTCAAGGTCGACGTCTCCGTCATGGTCCCCGACCGGACCCCGGCCACGCTCCGCGTCGTCTCCGGCTCCGTCATCCTCTCCTCGCTGCGGGCCGGCGCCAAGGTGGACGCGACCAGCGCCCGGGTCACCCTGCTCGGCCTGGACGGCCCCGTCGCCGCCAACGTGATCTCCGGCTCCATCGAGGCGCTCACCCTCGACGGCGAGGTCGACCTGGAGACCGTCTCCGGCGAGATCGTCGTCGCCGACTCCACCGCGCGGAAGGTGCACGCCCGGGCGATCTCCGGCTCGATCACGTGCGACCTCGACAACCCGCCCGTCGACACGGACGTGCGCCTGGAGACCGTCTCCGGCGAGATCACCGCCCGGGTCCGCGAGGACAGTGACCTGCAGGTCCACCTCAGCGCGATCTCCGGACGGGTGGTCAGCGCGTTCCCCGGCCTCGACCAGGTCGGCCGCAGCGCCGTCGCCGGACGGCTCGGCGCCGGCACCGGCCGCCTGACCGCCAACGCAACGTCTGGCACGATCACCTTGTTGTGCCGGCCGGTCGATCTGGACGAGGATTCCTGATGAGTGCGGTGTTCAGTCACGGACGGTTGCGGCTGTACCTGCTGAAGCTGCTCAACGAGGGACCCCGCCACGGGTATGACCTCATCCGGCTCCTGGAGAACCGCTTCCACGGCCTGTATGCGCCCTCCGCCGGCACGATCTACCCGCGCCTGCAGCGGATGGAGGCCGACGGGCTGATCAGCCACACCGCGTCCGGCGGCCGGAAGGTGTACGACATCACCGACGCCGGACGGGCCGAGCTGGTGCAGCGCGCCGCCGAGCTGGAGCGCCTCGAGACCGACATCAACGCCTCCCTCGCCGACCTGTCGACCCTGGCCGACGAGGTCGAGCAGGGCGTCCACGGCTCGGTGCGCGACCTCAAGCGCGAGCTGAAGGAGGCCGGCAAGCAGGCCCGCACCGCGCCCGCGTGGGGCTGGGGCTACCCGCCGCGGCCCGGGGCGACCGGCGCCGCGAGGCCGGGCGGCGCCGGTGCCACCAGGCCGTCGCCCGCGCCCGGCGACGCCGCCGCCGAGCTGGAGGAGAAGGCCGCCCAGCTGCTCGCGGAGGTGCGCCGGCTGGCCCGCGCCAGCCGCGCCAGCCAGGAGACGATGCGTGCCACGCTGGTCGTCCTCGACGGCGCGATCGACCAGGTGCGCCGACTTCTGCGCTAGTTTTGGGTGACGGGGCGGGGTGTCCAGGAATTTCCCAGGCAACCATCAGCCCTGCTCCAGCGGGAGGCGGAAGACTATGCGCATGGGGGTACGAGGCGGCGTTGCACAATCCGGGGGTGCCCCGTCGCCAGGCGTTGCGCAGGCTGAGGCGAGACTGCTCGTGGTCGAGGACGATCCGAACATTCGCGAGCTCCTCTCGGCCAGCCTGCGTTTCGCCGGATTTGCGGTTGACGCGGTGACCACCGGTGCCGAGGCGGTCACCGCGGCCCGCGACGCGAAGCCCGACCTGGTCGTCCTCGACGTGATGCTGCCCGACCTCGACGGTTTCGAGGTCATCCGGCGGCTCCGCGAGGGTGGCGTCCGGCTTCCCGTCGTGTTCCTCACGGCCCGGGACGGCACCGAGGACAAGGTCCGCGGCCTGACGCTCGGCGGCGACGACTATGTCACCAAGCCGTTCAGCCTGGAGGAGCTCACCGCGCGGATCCGCGCCGTGCTGCGCCGCACCGCCGGCGACCCGGGGCCCAACCGGCTGGTCTTCCACGACCTGGAGCTCGACGAGGAGACCCATGAGGTGTCCCGCGCCGGGCAGACGATCGCCCTGTCGCCGACCGAGTTCAAGCTGCTGCGCTACCTGATGCTCAACGCGGGCCGCGTGCTGTCCAAGGCGCAGATCCTCGACTTCGTGTGGAATTACGACTTCCGCGGCGACGACAGCATCGTGGAGTCGTACATCTCCTACCTGCGACGCAAGGTGGACATCGCCGAGCCGCGGCTGATCCACACCCTGCGCGGCGTGGGCTACGTGCTCCGCCTTCCCGTCTGAGGCCTGCCGATGGTGCGGTTCATCGCCGACGTGCCGCTGCGGGTCAAGCTGATCGCCGCGGTCCTCACACTTGTCACCATGGCGCTGCTGGTCATCGGCGTCGCCAGCGCCCTGGTCATGAAGAGCAGCATGTTCGACAAGGTCGACCAGCAGCTGCGGACGATGGCCGAGACCGTCGACCTGAGCCGGCTGGCGCTGACCGACACCAGCCAGGACACGATCCTGCAGAGCAACTACTACATCGCCTGGGTCACGCAGCTGCGCACCGGCAAGCTCGAGACCGGCGTCGTCGGCACCCGCCAGGACGCCGACGCGCCACCCATCCCCGGCACGTGGGAGGACCTCGAGAAGCACCTGGGCGTGCCGTACACGGCGACCACCGCGAAGACGCATGAGCGCTGGCGCATCCTGATCATCCAGCGCCAGGACACGCTGCTGCTCGTCGCGGAGAGCCTCTCGATGGTCGACAGCGCCGTCGACGAGCTCGTCGCCGCGGAGCTGTTCGTCGGCGCCGGCGTCCTCGTCGTGCTCGCCGCCGTCGGCGTCGCCATGGTCCGCGCCAGCCTCCAGCCGCTGCGCGAGATCGAGCGCACCGCCGCCGCGATCGCCGCCGGCGACCTCACCCGCCGGGTGCCCGAAAGCCCGCCGGAGACGGAGATGGGGCACCTCGCCGCCGCGCTCAACGCCATGCTCGCCCAGATCGAGGGCGCATTCAGGCTGCGCGAGGCGTCCGAGGAGCGCATGCGGCAGTTCATCGCCGACGCCTCCCACGAGCTGCGCACGCCGCTGACCACGATCCGGGGCTTCGCCGAGCTGTACCGGGTGGGCGCCGTCAGCGAGCCGGGGGACACGCTGCGGCGCATCGAGGACGAGGCCTCCCGCATGGGTCTGCTGGTCGAGGACCTGCTCATGCTGGCCCGCCTCGACCAGGAGCGCCCTCTGGCACTGGCCGACATGGACCTGCGCGTCATCGCCAGCGACGCCGTGGCCGCCGCCCGGGCCGTCGCCCCCGACCGCACCGTCGACCTGGAGATCGAGCGGGACGAGCCGATCGAGGTCAACGGCGACGAGTCCCGCCTGCGCCAGGTCGTCGGCAACCTCATGACCAACGCCCTCACCCACACGCCCGCCGGCACGCCCGTCGCCCTGCGCCTGCGCCGCGACGGCACCGACGCCCTCATCGAGGTCGCCGACCACGGCCCGGGTCTCACCGAGGAGCACGCCGCCCGGGTGTTCGAGCGCTTCTACCGGGTAGACAAGGCGCGCACCCGCAGCAAGGCCAGCGGCTCGCACAGTGGCAGCGGCCTGGGTCTGGCGATCGTGGCCGCCCTCGTCTCCGTGCACCACGGCACCGTCTCGGTCTTCAACACCCCCGGCGGCGGCGCCACCTTCCAGGTCCGGCTCCCTCTCACAGGCGGTTCCCAGGCCGCGATCAGTGGTTTGCAAGCTGCCGTCGCCAAGCTCAAATCATGAGCGAACAGCAGGGATGGGCGCCGGACCCGGCCGACCAGCAGGGTCGGGCGTCGAGCCCGGCCGCACAGCCGGCCACCGAGCCGGCCAGCACCACCACCGGGCCTTCGAGCCCCACGCCGCCCGGCGGCTCGCCGGCTGACGGCACCCCGGCGGACGCCGCCTCGTTCGGCACCACGCAGGACCACCTGATGCGGTCCGAGACGCCCCCCACCTGGCCGACGAACCCGGCCGCCACGGCCGCCGGCGCCGCCGACGTCCAGGACCCGGCCCGGACCTGGCCCACCACCCCGCAGGCCCCGCGGGCCATGCCGGCCGCGCCGGTCACGCCGGCCGCGCCCACCTCCCAGACCGCCGCCCTCGGCCCGCTGCCCGCCGTCCCCGGCTCGCAGCCCGCCGTCCCTGGCTCGCTGCCCGCTGTCCCTGGCTCGCAGCCCGCCGGTCACGACGCCCAGACCGCCGCCCTCGGCCCGCTGCCCGCCGTCCCTGGCTCGCAGCCCGCCGGTCACGACGCCCAGACCGCCGCCCTCGGCTCGCAGCCCGCCGCGCCCGCCGTCCCCGGCCCGCTGCCCGCCGTCCCCGGCTCGCAGCCCGCGGTGCCCGCCGGTTACGGCTCGCAGCCCGCCGCGCATGGCGCGCCCGGCGCGCGGCCCGGCGCCGACGGACCCATCCAGACCTGGCCGGCGTCGCAGCCCGCGGCTCCGCAGGCCGGCAACCTCCGCTCCGTCGCGCAGAGCGGTCCCATCGCGGCCGGGCAGAACGGGCCGTACCCCTTCTCCGGACAGCAGCCCGCCGCCCAGCACCACGCCGCCCAGCACCACGCTGGGCAGTACCCCGGCGGACAGCACAACGGCGGGCAGCAGCAGCCGCACCTGCCGACGGCGCAGCTGCCCCCGCACGTGCCGCACATGCAGCGGCCGTTCCAGTGGCAGCAGCCGCAGCCCGGGTCGGTGTTCGTGCCGCCCCCCGTGCGCAGGCGCAGCCGGGTCGGCCTCGCCGTGGCGGGGATCGTCGCGGCGATCGGGCTGTCGGCGGTGTCGGCGTTCGGCGGCGGGCTCGCGGCCCTCGAGCTGCGGCCCGCGGCCTCACCCGCGGTCGTTGGCGCCACTAACTCGCCCGGCTCGGCCACCGGCTCCTCCACCACCCTGTCCGACGTCGCGGCGCAGGTGCTGCCCAGCGTGGTGTCGATCAGCACGGGCAACGCGGTCGGCTCCGGCGTGGTCATCACCGACGACGGGGCGATCCTCACCAACAACCACGTGGTCGCCACGGCCCGGGGCACGTCGGTGCAGGTGACGTTCTCCGGCGGGCGGACCGCCCAGGCGAAGATCATCGGCACCGAGCCCGCCACCGATCTGGCCGTGGTCAAGATCGTGGGGGGCGGCACGTACACGCCGCTCGTGTTCGGCGACAGCTCGACCGTCAAGGTCGGCGACACGGTGCTCGCCGTCGGCAGCCCGCTCGGCCTCGACGGGTCCGTCACCGCCGGCATCGTGAGCGCCGTCAACCGCACGATCGACGAGGGCAACGACGGCCAGTCCGCCGCCGCGAAGATCAGTGGGGCCATCCAGACCGACGCCGCGATCAACCCCGGCAACTCCGGCGGCGCGCTGGTCAACACCGCCGGTCAGCTCGTCGGCATCAACACCGCGATCGCGACCTCGGGCGACACCGCCGGCAACATCGGCGTCGGCTTCGCCATCAGCAGCAACACCGCCAAGGCCGTCGCTCAGCGCCTGCTGAGCTAGAAGCTGGTTTCCCTCCAGAAAAGAGATCCGGTGGTGCGCCTGGCGGGGCGCCCACCGGATCTCTCTTTGCGGGCCTCAGGCCCAGCCGAACGAGCGCTCCACAGCCTTCAGCCAGGACGCGTGCCCCTTGTCCCGGGTCTCCGCGGACATGGACGGCGACCACTGCCGGTCCACCCGCCACTTCTCCCGCAGCGTCTCCGTGTCGGGCCAGAACCCGACGGCGAGACCCGCCGCGTACGCGGCACCCAGCGCCGTCGTCTCGGACACCGTCGGGCGGACCACCGGCACATCCAGTACATCGGCCTGAAACCCCATCAGGAGGTCGCTGGCGGTCATCCCTCCGTCGACCTTCAGGGTCTCCAGCGGCACCGCGGACTCGGCCATCATGGCGTCCACGACGTCCTTGACCTGCCAGGCGGTCGCCTCCAGGGCGGCCCGGGCGAGGTGCCCCTTGGTGACGTAACCGGTCAGGCCGGTGATGACGCCGCGCGCGTCGGGGCGCCAGTGCGGGGCGAACAGGCCGGAGAACGCGGGCACGATGTAGCAGCCGCCGTTGTCGGCGACGGTGGCGGCCAGGTCGTTGATCTCCGGCGCCGAGCTGATGAGGCCCAGGTTGTCGCGCAGCCACTGCACGAGGGAGCCGGTGATCGCGATGGAGCCTTCCAGGGCGTACACGGCCGGGGCGTCGCCGATGCGGTAACCGACGGTGCTCAGCAGGCCACGCGTGCTCGCCACCGGCTGGTGACCGGTGTTGAGCAGCAGGAACGAGCCGGTCCCGTAGGTGCACTTCGCCTCGCCGGGCGCGAAGCAGGCCTGGCCGAAGAGCGCCGCCTGCTGGTCGCCGAGGGCGCTGGCCACCGGCACGCCGTGCAGCAGCGTCTTCGCCTCGCCGTACACGTGCGAGGAGGGGCCGATCTCCGGCAGCATCACGCGCGGGATGCCGAACGCCGACAGCAGCTCGTCGTCCCAGTCGAGCGTGGTGAGGTTCATCAGCATCGTCCGGCTGGCGTTGGTGACGTCGGTGACGTGCCGGCCGGTGAGCTTCTCGATGAGCCAGGTGTCGACGGTACCGAAGTGGATCTCACCCGCCTCGGCGCGGGCGCGCAGGCCGGGCACGTTGTCCAGCAGCCAGACCGCCTTCGGCCCGGCGAAGTACGTCGCGAGCGGCAGCCCGCACCGCTCACGGAAGCGGTCGGGGCCGGCGTCGCCGGCGAGGGAGCGGATGAGGGCGTCGGTGCGGGTGTCCTGCCAGACGATCGCCGGGTGCACCGGCTCGCCGGTCTCGGCGTCCCACAGGATCGTGGTCTCGCGCTGGTTGGTGATGCCGATGGCGGCGACATCGGCGCGGGACAGGCCCGCCTGGTCGAGGGCGCGGGTCGACACGGCCTGGACCTGGTGCCAGATCTCGACCGGGTCGTGTTCGACCCAGCCCGGTCTCGGGAAGCTCTGGCGGTGTTCGCGCTGGTCAAGCGCCACGATGGCGCCGTCGGCGTCGAACACGATCGCACGGGAGGAGGTCGTGCCCTGGTCGATGGCGAGGATGTACACGCTGCCATCTTCGCCGAAGAGTTGTCACGTTCGGGACGGAACCTTCCCGTGGTCGCGTTCGCCGCCTACGCTCCCTGCCGGGAAACAGTGGCCCTATCAGGAGCGATCGTGGCCGTCATCGAGACGCGCATCAGTGTCTGGGAGGCCCTCGCCGGGCGCGCCCCAGGAGTTCCGCTGGGCCCTGCCGACCAGGGTCTATGGCAGGCGGTCACCGACCGGCTCAACCCTGCCCGGGCCCGGCCCGTCCTGCGCAAGGCGGTCGAGGCGGTCACGCTCACGTCCGCCCGCGGCGTCGACTACGTGATGGTGCGCTCGCCCGACCGCGGTGAGGCCTGCTACCTGCGGCTCACGCCGGACGAGTGGAGCCTGGCGCAGCTCATGGACGGCACCCGGACCGTCGCGCGGCTCGTCGCCGACTTCGCCCGCATCGCCGGCCGGCTCGCCCCCGACCAGGTCACCCGGGTCGTCGCCGACCTCGCCGGCAACCGCATGCTCGACGAGCTGCCGGTCGACGCGTTCCACCGGCTGCACCGCGTACACCGGCGGCCGTGGCCGATCCGGCTCGGCAAGGCGATCGTCGCGACCGCCCAGGGCCGCCGGGTGGTCATCGCCCGCGTCGACCCGATCGTCACGTTCCTGTACAAGGCCGGCGGCCGGCTGTTCTTCACCCGGGTCGTCGCGGTGCTCGCCGGGCTGGTCGCGCTCGCCGGCCTCGGCGTCTTCGTCTTCAACTGGTTCCGCGCCGACCAGTCGGTGTTCCTGACCGACGACTCCTACTTCACCGGCGCCCTGGTGCTGCTGGGCCTCAACGTCGTCGCGCTCGCCTGCCACGAGCTGGGGCACGCGCTGGGGGCGAAGCACGCCGGCAGGAAGGTCCCGGTCGCCGGTTTCCTGGTGTACTTCGGGATCCCGTCCGTCTTCGTGGACACCACCGACGTCTGGATGGCCGGCCGGCGCGCGCGGCTCGTCACCACGATCGCGGGCCCGGCGACCGGCCTGGTGCTCGCCGGCGCCTGCCAGCTCGTCGGGCTGTTCTACCCGGAGCTGGAGCCGTGGACGTTCAAGCTGGCGTTCGCGTGGTACCTCAACGCGCTGTTCAACCTCAACCCGTTCATGGCGCTCGACGGTTACTACCTGCTCATGGACTGGCTGGAGGTGCCCAACCTGCGGGCCCGCGGCCTGGCCTGGGTCATCGCCCGGCTGCGCCGGCGCCCGCCCCGCTTCGGTGAGCTCGACCGGGAGGGCCGCCTCGTCGCCCTGTACGGCATGCTCGCCGTCGTCTGGCTCGCCATCGCCGTCAACCTGATGTACCGGATCTACACCGACCGGGTCGCGGGCGTCGTCACCGGCCTGTGGAACGCCGGCTGGGCCGCCCGCGCGCTGCTCGCCGTCATCGTCGCCGGGCTGCTCGCCCCGCTGGTCTACCTGCTGTTCTCCTGGCTTCGCCGGCGGGCCCGGCGGGTGCGGGACCGGATGGGGGAGCGCAAGCTGTCCCGCGACGAGCCGCGCCGGCTCGCCGCCCTGCGCGCGTCCAAGCTCGCCGACCTGCCGCCGGCCGCGCTCGCGAAGCTCGCCGAGCAGGCCCGCTGGGTGCACCCGCGGACCGGTGAGCAGCTGGTCTTCGCCGGCGCCGCGCAGCAGTCGGTCTACGTCGTCGTCGACGGCGCCCTGGAGGCCCGCCGCCCCGGCGACCCGACCGGCACCGTCCGGGAGCGGGTCGGCCGCGGCGGCGTCGTCGGCCTCGCCAACGCGATCACCGGCGCGCCCGCCGCGCTCGGCTGGCTGACCGCCGGCACGACCCTGCTCGCGATCCCGCCGTCCACGGTCGCCGCGGCCGTCGGCCCGCTGTCCGGCCCGCCGCCGGTGGAGTGGGCCGAGCTGGAGGCGCTGCTGGCGGAGGCGCCGGCGCTCGCCGACCTCGGCGCGGAGGACCGCCTCGGGCTCATGAGCCGCGCGCACCCGGCGCAGCTGATGCCCGGGCAGCCGGTGCACCTGGAGACCGGCACCGACGCGATCGTCGTCGCGTCCGGGTCGCTGCTGCGGCCCGATGGCGTGCAGGTCGGCCGTGGCGCGATGATCGGCCCGTACGGTGAAGGCCCGCCCGGCCAGGTCGCCACCGCCCGCTCCGCCGCCCGCGTCTGGGTGCTGCCCGCCGTCGCCGGCCTGCCGCTGCTCATCGGCGCATCCACGGCCGGCACTGTGGCTGGCTCTGTGGCCGGCTCTGCCGCCGGCGGTCGCGCGCCGTTGTCGGGCGCCCACCCGCCGTCGGCGTACCCGCCGCTCGCGGCGCCGCCCGGTGTCCACGGCCCGTCCGACGACTCGGTCGACAAGCGCTTCGAGCGCAAGCTGTGGTGGCTGCTGGTGCTGCTGCTGATCTTCGCGCTGTTCCTGACCGGCAGCAATCTCTTCTCCGCGCCCGTGTGGGCCGAGATGCCGACCGACCGGGCCCTCATCACGGCCACGCGGGGGCAGACGACGGTCACGATCCACGGCGAGGAGCACACCCTGCGCCGCGACGGCAAGATGTACGTCGAGCTCGGCGACGCCGTCTCCGTCGCGGACCGCTCCACGGCCACGATGACGTTCCGCGGCGGCAGCGTCACGGTCCTGTGCGCCGGCACCCGGGTCGACGTCGGCGAGCTGGTCAGCTCGGTCGACCGCCGCCCGATCCAGCCGACCGGCGCGTACACGCTGCGCTCCGGCCGCACCCTGGTCGACACGACGAGCACCACGACGGCCTTCGAGCCGCTGAAGCTCACCGTCACCGGCGCCGGCGACCCGGTCGCCAACGACGGGCGGGCCAGGTTCGCCCTGACCGCCGGCAGCGCGTCACCGGAGGTCGGCTCGGGCGTCGTCACCCAGGGTGGCTCGGCCGTCACGGTGGACCCGTCGGCCGACCTGACCTGCGGCGACGGCATCGCCCTGCCGAAGCCGGGTGGCACGCCGACCGTGTCACCGGGGCCGTCCCCGTCGGACACGCCGTCGGAGTCCCCGTCCCCGTCCGTCTCCCCGTCGGCGTCCGAGAGCGCGTCGGTTGCCCCGACCACCCCCGGCCCTACCCCGACGAAGACGAAGACCCCAGGCCCGACCCGGACAACTGCGGGCCCGCCGCCGCCCACGACGACCACGGCGCCGCCGCCCCGCGACACGACCGTTCCCGTGGTCAACCGGGTTACGGCTCGGGTCACGCGCATCTATGCAGTCGATGCCAAGGGAACCGCCTGCAACAGCAACGGGCCCACAACGACGACGATCTTCGGAACTGTCAGTGACAAAGTCGACAGCCCCACCACTCTGACGGTGACAGTGCGGCTCACCGTCAACGGCACGTCGCGATCCGCAACCGGCAAGGCCGACGCCAGTGGCAACTTCAGCCTTGTTGTGGGGCCGTTTCCTGACACCATCACGAAGACCTACAACACGACCGGTGATGTCAGTGTCTCCGTGACAGACCCGGCGAAGAACACCGGCAACGGCAGCTCGGCCGGGCTCATCACTTTCACCAACTGTATGTACGGCTAGGAGAAATCGGTGCTTTGTTGGTTCTGCGCCAAGGCGGCGCGGGGGTCGTGCCGGTTCTGCGCGCGCGGGCTGTGCGAGGACCATGCGAAGTTCGGCCCGTATCTGCTGGAGGTGCACCGGTCGCAGAGCCGCGGCCGGGCCGAGGGGCTCGTCGTGGAGGACGCGGTGCAGTGCGGCACCTGCCGTCCCCGCCCGCAGCCCGTGCCCATGCCTGAACTCGACTGATTTTCACGACCTGTGCCATAACTGGGGGGACTGTTCCGATGAGCGACTTCGACGACGTACTCGAGCGGCTGCTGACCGATCCGGGCTTCCAGGCGCGCCTGGCGGCCGACCCGGCCGGCGCGCTCGCGGGGTACCAGCTGAGCGCCGACGAGCTGGAGCTGCTCCAGGCGCAGGTCGGCGGCGCCGACGCGGGGCAGTCGCGGGTCGAGCAGCGCACGAGCAAGGCCAGCATGTTCGGCCTGTTCTCCTCGATCGGCTCGGGTATCGGTGACGTCGTCCACGGCCACGGCGGCGGTCCCTCGTTCGATCATGGCGCCGGGCACAACCTGGGCGACGGCGGTCAGGGCTCCGGCGCGGCGCACAGCGCGGCCCGCGGGCTGGGCGCGCTGGAGCAGTCCGGCGGCCGGCACGCCGCTCCCGAGCCGGAGCGGCACGGCGGGCTGGCCGCGCACCTGCGGGACGCCATCGACCACGGCGCGCACACGTCGGCCGGCGGTGCCGAGGCGCACGCGGGCCCCGGTGGCGCGTACGCGTCCGCGGGCGGCGTCGAGGCGCAGGCCGGCTACGGCGGCGCCGGGCTCGCGGAGGCGCCGGACCCCCAGGGCGGCGGCTACGACGGTCTCGCCGAGGCGTCCGACGACCCGCGCTCGTACGCGTCGGCGGGCCATGGCGGCGGTCAGGACAGTGGTTACGGCGGCCTGTCCGAGGCGTCCGACGACCCCCGCTCCTACGCGTCGGCGGGCTACGGCGGCGGTCAGGACAGCGGCTACGGCGGCCTGTCCGAGGCGCCCGACCCGCAGGGCAGCGAGGGGCTCGCCGAAGCGTCCCCGCACGGCGTCAGCGAGGTCCACTCCAGCGGCCAGGGCACCGTGTACCGCAGCGCGAGCGCCGGCATCGGCGAGGCCGTCGGCCAGGGCGCGCACGCCGGCACCGGCCACGCGGAAGCCGGCTTCGGAGGGGCCCACGCGGAGGCCGGCCTCGGAGGGGCCCACGCGGAGGCCGGATTCGGAGGGGCCCACGCGGAGGCCGGATTCGGAGAGGCGCAGGCCGACGGCGGCGGGCGGCACGGGATCGCCGGCGGGCTCGACGGCATCGTCGGCGGGCAGCAGCCCGGCCACGGGAGCGGGACGGGTGTCGCGGGTGGCATCGCCGGCGCGCTCCGGGACGGTGTGCCCGGCGGGGTGGGTCAGGCGCCCACCGACGGCTACCACACCCGGGTCGACTGGGACGGCGACGGCCGGTGGGACCAGCACACCTACGTGAACCGGGCCGACGGCGGCGTCGACATCGTCGTGGACACCGACGGTGACGGGCGGGCCGAGTTCGTCGGCCACGACACCGACCGCGACGGCCTCATCAACTCCTCCGAGATCGACACCAACCGCGACGGCGTCATGGATCAGCGGTACGAGGACCTCAACGGCGACGGCTGGCTGGACCGCCGCACCCGCTGAGTGTAAATCTGCCAGACATCAACAGGTATCGAACCGTTGGGTCGGGTGGCGTGTGCTGTGGGGCATGACTGGAGACCACTCCCATCACCGTCACGAAGGCCGTCATGAAGGCCGTCATGACGGCATCGACCGCCGGGGGCTGCTCGCCGCGGGCGCCGGCGGGCTGCTCGTCCTCGCCACCCCGGGTGTCGCGTCCGCCGGTGCAGGCCGGACCGCCCGCGCCGAGACCGGCACGGCCGCGACCGTCGGCGCCGGCCCGGCCGCGCTGACCGGGGCCGCCCGGGCGTCCGCCATCACCGCCGGCACCGGCCTGGTCCACGCCGACCTGCACAACCACACCGTGATGTCCGACGGCGACGGTGACCCCGCCCTCGCCTTCGCCTCGATGCGCTCGGCCGGCCTGGACGTCGCCGCGCTCACCGACCACACCACCCTCTTCGGCATCAGCGGCCTGTCGAAGTCGGAGTGGGACCGCACCGGCGCCCTCGCCAACGCCGCCGACGACCCCGGCAACTACACCGCCATCCGCGGCTTCGAGTGGTCGCACCCGCTGCTCGGCCACGTCAACGTCTGGTTCACCAACGGGTTCACCGATCTTGGCGGATCGAGCAACATGGGCGGCCTGTACAACTGGATCACCGGTAACGGGGGCATCGCCAGCTTCAACCATCCGGGGCGCGAGGTCGGCCGCTTCGGCAACTTCTCCTACTCGGCGGCCGCCCGCGACGCCATGGTCAGCCTGGAGATGTTCAACCGCGGCGACGACTACCTCTTCGACGGCTGGTCAGAAGGCCGCACCTGCGCCCTCAACGCCTGCCTCAACGCCGGGTGGCGGACCGGGCTCAGCGGGGTCTCGGACGAGCACGGCACCGACTGGGGCTTCCCCGAGGGCAAGGGCCGCACCGGGCTGTGGGTGACGCAGAACACCCGCGCCGGGGTCCTGGAGGCGATGCGGGCCCGCCGCTTCTTCGCCACGCGGGTCTCCGGCCTGCGCGTCGACGCCACCGCCAACGACGTCCGGATGGGCGGGGTGCTGCCGCTCGCCCGCGGCGACGTGCGCTTCGCGCTGGACCTCGACCGCGGCCCGGACTGGCAGGGCAAGCCGGTCCGGATCCAGGTCCTGCGGCCCGGTGTCGCCGCCCCGACGGTCGCGGACGTGATCGACACGGTCGCCAATCAGGTGGTGCGCTTCACCGTGCCGCTGGACGTGGCGATGGGCAACTGGGTCGTGCTGCGCGTCTCGGACCCCACCCGACCCAACCCGAGCCCCGGCCCCAACGGTCACCCCTGCAACGACTTCGGCCTCGCCTACACCAGCCCCTGGTGGTTGCAGCCCTGAGTGAGTGGCACGTTTCGGGGATCAGCTGATCGGAGGATCCGCCTACCGTTTTCCAGGTAACCAGACGAGCCGGGAGCGGGCCATGAGCGACTACGACATCGACTGGGAGATGGAGGACGGCCTCCACGTCGACCCCGACGGTGGCGCTGACCTGCTCTCCTCCGACCAGCAGTTCGACGAGCACCACGACGACTTCGGCGTCGACACCGAGGGTCACGACGGCGCGCACGTCGTCGACGGGGACGCGTTGGGCGACTACCACGACGAGCAGCCGAGCTTCGGCGACGTGAGCGACGAGGCGCAGTACATCGACGAGACCGACCTGCCCGAGTTCCACTTCGATCCGGGCTTCACCGACGGGTCCTACGACCTGGTCGGCGCCGACCGGCACGAGGCGGACCTGTGGTCGCAGCTGATGGTCGACATGAACGAGGACGTCAACCCGTACGCGCTCGGTTAGAGCCTGATCGCGGACGGGGGTCCGGCGCTCGCGTAGTACCAACCCTGTGCGGTGTCACAACCGAGGGCCAGCAGCCGATCGGCCTGCTCCGCCGTCTCGACGCCCTCGGCTGTGACGCTCAGGTTCAGGGCGTGGGCAAGGCCGATCACCGCCGCGATGATCTTCTGGTCGACCGGGTCGGCGCCCTCCGGCGGGCGCAGCCCGGCGACGAACGAGCCGGCCAGCTTCAGGCTGTGCACGGGCAGGTGCCGCAGGTAGGCGAAGTTGCTGTACCCGGTGCCGAAGTCGTCGATCGCGATGCGCGGGCCGAGCGCGGCGAGGGCGTTGAGCGCCTCGGTCGGCTCGCCGCCGCTGCCCATGACGGCGCTCTCCGTCAGCTCCAGCTGGAGCCGGTCGGGGGCGAGGCCGGTCTGCTCCAGGATCGCCTTTACGTCCCTGACGATCGTGCGGTCGCGCATCTGCCGGACCGCCAGGTTGACGCTCATCACCGGCGCCCGGTCGCCGTGCTCGCGGTGCCAGCGGGCGGCCTGCTTGCACGCCTCGTGCAGCACCCACCGGCCGAGCGGCACGATCAGCCCGGTCTCCTCGGCCATCCCGATGAACGCGTCCGGCCCCAGCACCCCGAATCGCGGATGCCGCCACCGTACGAGCGCCTCGACGCCGATCGTCACGCCGTCGCCGAGGCGGACCAGCGGCTGGTACTCGACGAAGAACTCGCGCCGCTCCAGCGCGGCCGGCATGCTCGCCGACAGCTCGTAGCGGGTCACCTCGCGGGCGTGCCGCTCGGCGTCGAAGAGCGCGAGCCGGTTGCGGCCGTCGGCCTTCGCCCAGTACAGCGTCGTGTCGGCGGCCTTCATCAGCTCGCCGGTGCTGGTGCCGCGCAGCGGCTGCTCGACCACGCCGATGCTGGCCGAGATGCTGATCTCGTGCCCGCCCACGTGCACCGGCGCGCGGACGGTGTCCAGCGCCCGCTCGGCGACCGCGACGACCTCGTCGGTGCCGCCGGCCCGCTCGATGAGCACCACGAACTCGTCGCCGCCCATCCGGGCGACCAGCTGGCCGTCGCCGGAGATCGAGCGGGCTAGGCGCCGGGCGACGGTCTGCAGCAGCTGGTCGCCGACGTCGTGCCCGAGCGTGTCGTTGATGACCTTGAACCCGTCGACGTCGAGGTAGCACACGCCGACCCGCGACTCGGGCTCCTCCTCGGCGCCGGCGAGCAGCTCGGCGAGCCGGTCGAAGAACATCGTCCGGTTGGGCAGCTGCGTCAGCGGGTCGTGCAGGGCCTGGTGCCGCAGGCGCAGCTGGAGCAGGTAGCGCTCGGTGATGTCCTCGACCATCGCGACCAGCCACTTCGGCTCGCCGTCCTCGTCGCGGATGATCGACGCGACGAGGTCGGTCCACACCTGGTGGCCGTCCTTGTGGATGTACGGCTTCTCGATCCGGAACTGGTCGCGCCCACCGGACAGCAGCTCCTCGAACATCCCGGCCGCGACCGGCGGGTCCTGCGGGTGCACGAAGTCCTCGAAGGTCATCGCCCGCAGCTCGTCCTCGGTGTAGCCGAGCATGTCGCACAGCGCCTGGTTGACCTCGATGACCACGCCGTCGACGGTGCTCACGCTCATCCCGATCGCGGCGCCGGCGAAGACCGCGCGGAAGCGGGCCTCGCTGACCCGCCGGCTCTCCTCGGCGCGGGCCCGGGCCCACAGCGCCGCGGTGCGGATCTCCTCCTGCTCGTCGAGGATCCGGTCGCGCAGCGCCTGCGCGTAGCCGGCGGCGAGCGCGCCCTGGATCTCCGCGACCCGCCTGGTCGGCGCCTTCGCGAACTGCTCGCTGAGCACCGCGACCGTGCGCTCCAGGGTCGTCGGCTCGGTGAAGTGCGCGGCGACGAGCGTGGTGCCGACCTCGCGCACGTCGCCGAGGTCGAGGGTCTCGGCCGTGAGCGCGTGGATGAGCCGGGTCGACAGGGCGGTGAGGAAGTCCTGCACCTCCAGGCCGCTCATCGACACGTAGCTGGTGCCGGCGATGGCCAGCGACCAGCTGCGGGCGAGCCGCTCGGCGGCTCGGTGCGGGCGGTCCCACGACGTCGGCGTGGGGCTGAGGGCGGTCATGATCGGTGGGTGCACTAGTCCTTGCGGGCGACGGCGGCGCAGCCGATCGCGTTGCCGTCGGGTGGGGTCTCGTCGTCCGGGTCCGGCCGCCAGTCGTAGGTCGCGACCACGCCCGGATCCACGATCGTGAGATCGCCCAGCAGCTTCCTGACCTCGTCGCTGCCGCGCAGGATCAGCGGCGTCGGCGACTTGCGGTAGACCTCCCACGCCGCGTCCTCGGCGGGGGTGAGCGGCCGGTCGAGTCCGGCGTGGGACAGCACCACGTGGCTGCCCGGGATGCCCGCGGCGGCGTACCCGCTGACGATGTCGGCGGGGCGCTCCTCGTCGGGCACGAAGTGCAGCACCGCGGCCAGCACGAACGCGACCGGCTGGGTGAAGTCGATCAGCCGCTGGACCTCGGGGGTGGCCAGCACGTCCGCGGGGGCGCGCAGGTCGGCGGCGACGACGGCGGTGTCCGGCACCTCGGCGAGGATGGCCCGGCTGTGCGCGACCGCCACCGGGTCGTTGTCGACGTAGACGACCTTGCCGCCCGGGACGAGCTCGTGGATGTTGCCCACGGTCGGGATGCCCGAGCCGAGGTCGATGAACTGCCGGACACCCTGCGCGCTCAGCATGGACACGGCGCGGCGCAGGAAGGCCCGGTTGCTGCGGGTCAGCGCGGCCACGGCCGGCATGAACTTGAGGACCTGCTCGGCGAACGCCCGGTCGGCGGCGAAGTTGTGCGAGCCGCCCAGGTAGTAGTCATAGACGCGGGCCACGCTCGGCTGATCGAGGTCGATGTCCGCGGGTGCCCAGCTCGGTCGCTCCACCGATCAACGCCTTTCGACCTCGGTCGTGCAGTCCGCACGTGCGTGCTGCGGTTCTTCGGGCGCCTGCGAGCATACGTGCGGGCGGGCGGGAGCAAAACCCACCGCCCGCCCACACGGACATCGATCAGGCGATCTTCGTGATTCGGGTACCCGGGCCCGGAGCGATCGGACCGGTCGCGAGGTGCGCGGTGAGGGCGTCGACGTCGAAGCCCGGCGCGTACACGCGGGTGGCGCTCGGCTGGTTCAGGTTGCTGAAGCCGTCGCCGCCGTTGGCCAGGAAGTCGTTCGTGGTCAGCTGGTACGTCGCCGCGGGGTCGATCGGCGTGCCGTTCAGCGCGAGGTCGCTGACCTTCGAGCCGAGCGGGGCCGACGCGCTGTAGGTGTAGGTGAACCCGGCGGACACCTGCAGGATCTTCTGCGTGGTCTGCCCCTCGAAGCCGGTGAACTGCTGCTCGAGGACCTTCTTCAGCTGGGCGCCGGTGATGGGCTGGGTGACGACCAGGTTGTTGAACGGCTGGACCGTGAAGGCCTCGCCGTACGTGACCTGGCCGGGCGCCTCGCCGCCGGGCGAGTTCGCGTAGATCAGCGACGCCCGGATGCCGCCCGGGTTCATCAGCGCGATCTGCGAGCCCGCGGCGGCGGTGTACTTGAGCTGCGCGTCGGCGATCACGTCACCGAGCGTCGACTCGCCGCTGGCCAGCGCGATGTTGGTGATGTCGGCGGTGATGCCGCCGATGACCTTGTTCGCCAGCGGTGCGACGGCCGTGCGGTACTTGTCGGCGATGACCTTGACCTTCGGGTCGACCAGCGCCGCGTTGCGCACGAAGTTGCCCGCCGCGTCCTTCTGCCACGTGCCGTCGGCGTTCTTCACGCCGTTCTCGACGATGACGTTGGTCGCGGACGCGTCGACGAACTTGCGCGACTTCTTGTCCAGCGTCACGCGGATGTCGGTGACCAGGGTGCCGGCCGTGCCCGCGCTCGTCACCAGCGAGCTGGCGCCCGAGGAGTTCGGCAGCTGGCAGGTGTAGAAGCGGTGCGTGTGGCCTGACACGACGACGCCGTAGGCCGGGTTGAGGCCCTTGACGATGTCGGTGATCGGGCCGGCGAAGTTGGCGCAGCCGGACGGGTCCAGCGGCGCGGGCGGGCTGCTCTGCAGACCACCCTCGTGGATCAGGAGGACCATCGACTTGATGCCGAGCCAGCCCAGCAGCGTCGCGTACTGGTTGGCCGTCTCCACCTCGTCGCGGAAGTCGACGCTCTTGATGCCGGCCGGGTTGACGATGCCGGGCGTGCCCTCGAGCGTCATGCCGACGTACGCGACCGGGACGCCCTCGTAGAGCCTGATCGTGAACGGCAGCAGGATCGGCAGCTTGTTGGACTTGTTGGTGACGTTCGCCGCGAGGTAGGGGAACTTCGCGCCGGCGAAGCCGTCGCCGTCCTGGCAGCCGTCGACGGGGTGGCAGCCGCCGAACTGGATGCGCTTGAGCTCGTCGATGCCCTCGTCGAACTCGTGGTTGCCGACGGAGGAGATGTCGACGCCCATCGCGTTGAGGGCCTCGATCGCCGGCTCGTCGTGGAACGCGGCGCTGACCAGCGGCGTGGCGCCGATGCTGTCACCGGCCACGACCGTGTCACTGTTGCGCACGCCGTCGGCCTTCGCCGCGGCGCGCAGCTTCGTCAGCCAGGTGCTCAGGTACTCCGCACCGCCGGCGGGAGTGCCGTTGATGAGCCCGCCGCTGCCGGTCGGTGGGTCGATGTTGCCGTGGAAGTCGTTGAACCCGAGCAGCTGCGCGGAGGCCGTTGGACCCGTCTTCTGGGCGAACGACACGTTGGCCGGCGTGAGCGGCGTCCACTGGTCGGACTGCTCGGGCGCGCCGGACTTGGCTAAGGGCAGCAAGGCGACAACCGCGACGGCGAGCGCCGGCACCGCGAGGTGCTGGGCGATCCGCCGCGCGCGGGCGCGGGGCTGGGCCATGATCTCTCCTTTTGGAAGACATGCGTCGACGGACATCCTTCCGCAGGCGTCGATCCGGCACGAGCGTCGGCGGGATACGGCTGGATTGCATGCGGGTGAATGCGAGGGTCCGTATCCGATCGGGCCGCCAAGTACACACGATCGTCGACGCTCCGCAGTGCTGTGCGGACGCAAGGTATCCGGTAGGTTTTTCGAAAGGAGGCAGACACATGTTGAGGCGAGCCGCGACCGTCATGGTCGTCGTCACGTCCGCGATCTGGGTGGCTCCCGCGCCGGTCCTCGCCGTCGACCAGGCCGACTGGCAGCCGGTCTTCTCCGACTCCTTCGACGATCCGGGCACGCTGCCGTCCGGCTGCGCCGCCTATGACGGCTCGTCGGAGGGCGCCCAGCCGACCTACTTCCGCCCCGAGGCGGTCACCGTCTCCGGCGGTCGCCTGCACCTCGCCCTGCACCGGCGCACCTACGGGGGCAAGCCGTTCGTCACCGGCGAGCTGCGCTGCCTCGGCGCCGCCCAGCAGTACGGGCGCTACGAGTTCCGGGCGCGCGTGCCCGTCGGCGCGGGCATCTCCTCGATCGCGATGCTGCGCCCCGTCGACCAGCAGGCGCCCCAGGACGAGTCGCAGCTGGAGATCACCGCCCGGCCCGGCGCCGAGACCGCCCTGGTGCGCAACGGGTCGGGCACCGGCACCTCGGTGCGCACGCTGCCCGGGCCCTTCAGCGACTGGCACTCCTACGCGATCGAGTGGTCCCCGGCCGGCTTCAAGGTCTTCGTCGACGGCAAGGAGCGCTCCACCGACCCCGGTGCGTCGCCGGCGCAGCGCTGGTTCGGCTTCGCGGTGACGACCAGTGAATCGGGCGCCCCGGGCACATCGACGACGCTGCCAGCGGAGTTCCAGGTCGATTATCTGCGGGTGTACGCGTTCGCTCCGGTCTCCTCGCTGCCGGCGGTGGCGGCGCAGCCGTCGACCGCGCAGAACGGGATGTCGGGCTCGCCGGGCGGCCACCGGTGGTCGCTGTGGCTGGCGGTCGCGGCCACGGTGATGGCGGCGGTGGCTCTCTTCGCTCTGGTGGTGCACAAGACCCGCCCGCATCGGCCGCCCCCGTCGCACCGCGCGTAGCGCGCCGCGACGGCTCCCGTTCGCGTCCGGCTTCTGCCCGGCACCCGCGCTGCGCCCGCGCTTCGCCCCGTGCTCACGCTCGTGGCGAACAGGGCTGCCGGATCGGCCCGCGGCGGCGAAGGATCGCCGGATGAGAATCCTCGTACTCGGCGGCACCGTGTTCCTCGGCCGGGCGGTCGCCCGGCAGGCCCTCGCCGCGGGCCACGACGTCACCTGCGCCGCCCGCGGCACGTCCGGCGATCCGGTCGACGGCGCGACGTTCGTCACCGTCGACCGGGAGGAGGCCGGCGGCCTGGGCGCGGTCGAGGGCACGTTCGACGCGGTGGTGGACGTCGCCCGCAAGCCCAGCCACGTCCGGCACATGGTCGCCGAGCTGGCCGGCCGGGCCGGTCACGTGACGTTCGTGTCCAGTTGCTCCGCGTACGCCGATGCGGTGACGCCCGACCAGACGTCCGAGACCGCGCCGCTGCTGCCGCCCGCCGACCCCGCGAACGAGGACCCCGCCGCCGGCGCCGAGGAGTACGGCCGGTGCAAGGTCACCTGCGAGGAGCTGGTCCGCGAGGGCTTCGGCGAGGTCCTCGTCAACCGGGCCGGGCTGATCGTCGGGCCCGAGGACCCCACCGGCCGGTTCGACTACTGGGTGGCCCGGCACGCCCGCGGCGGCGAGATCCTCGCCCCGGGCGACCCCGACGAGCGGGTGCAGTACGTGGACGTCCGCGACCTGGCCGACTGGATCCTGCGCTGCGCCGAGGAGGGCCGCACCGGCACCTACGACGGGATGGGCGCCCCGATGACCCGCCGCGAGTTCCACGCCGGGCTGCAGGCCGGGACCAGGGGCACCGGGACCCTCACCTGGGTGCCGCAGGACTTCCTGACCGGCCACGCGGTCGTGCCCTGGTCGGGCGCGCGGTCCCTGCCCCTGTGGCTGCCGCTGCCCGAATACGGCGGGTTCCTCACCCGGGACGTCACCCGGTCGCTCGCCGCCGGCCTGCAACCCCGCCCCCTTCCCGAAACGGCGGCCGCCACACTCGCGGCATTCAGTGACACTCGCCACATTACTGGTCTCACCGAAGAGGAAGAAGTCGAGCTGTTGCGGGAATGGCACGCACGGTAGGGGGTGGTGTGACGAGCCAGTCAGCATTTCGACAGACCGCTGCCCGCGTCGATTCCTGCGGATACATGTGCATTTGCCTGTCATGCGGGCGACTCTTGCCGATGAACAGCGGTGACCCCGGTCCCATCGAACGTCGTTCCCAGGGAACTCACAGCGAGTTTAGGCGTCTGACGGGCAGGAATACCACGTATCACTTGTTGCAACCGAAGCGAACCGGAGCTGCTCCCGAGTCGTCTAGGTAAGTGGTGCAACTCTCACGGGTCGTCACCGGAATCGCCCGCGAGGGTGGAATTCCGCAGGCCACGTGACCGTTGTGTAGGGGGCATACCCGGGGGGCACCCGTTTTAGCAGGGTGAAACGGGGAAGGCGAAGGATGGACGGGGAGGGGCCCGAAGGTGGAGAACGTGAAAGTGGAGATGCGACCCGATACAGGTGCAGAAGAGCGTGACCTGGTTGGTGTGTACCTGCATGAGATCTCCCGCACGCCGCTGCTCGACGCCGCTTCTGAGGTCGAGCTTTCCAAGGCGGTCGAGGCTGGTCTCTATGCGGAGCACCTGCTGGACGAGGGCCGGCTGCCCGACGGTGTGAGCGCCGCCGAGCTGCAGCGCCTCGTCGACGAGGGCGAGCGGGCCAAGGACCGGTTCATCCGGGCCAACCTGCGGCTCGTCGTGTCGATCGCGCGGCGCTATGTGCGGTCCGGCATGCCGATGCTCGACCTCATTCAGGAGGGCAACACCGGCCTGGTCCGCGCCGTCGAGAAGTTCGACTACGTGCGCGGCTACAAGTTCTCGACATACGCGACATGGTGGATCCGCCAGGCGATCAGCCGGGCGATCGCGCAGCAGGAGCGCACGGTCCGGCTGCCCGTCCACCTCGTCGAAGACGTCAACCGGATGCGCAACGTCGCGCGTCAGCTGACCCGCGAGCTCGGCAACGACCCCGAGCCCGAGCAGCTCGCCACCGCCCTCGGCGTCCCCGTCGAGCGCGTCCACGAGCTGAAGCGCTGGTCCCAGGACACCGTCTCGCTCGACACGCCGGTCGGTGACGACGGTGACACCAGCCTCGGCGACCTGGTCTCCGACTCCGACGCACCGTCGCCGGAGGACGTGGTCCTCGCCGCCCTGGAGCGCCAGCGCATCGAGGGTCTGCTCAATCACCTCGACGACCGGTCCGCGGGCATCATGCGCGCCCGCTACGGTCTGGAGGACGGCCGCGAGCACTCGCTGACCGAGGTCGCGAGCCGGTTCTCCCTCTCCCGTGAGCGCATCCGCCAGCTGGAGATCCAGGCCCTCGGCCGTCTCCGCGAGCTGGCCCGTGCCGAAGGCCTCCAGGCCGCCTAGCCCGCAGACGACCCGCAGCCCCTGACCGTCCCGGTCGGGGGCTGCTTCCACATGTTGGGACGCTTAGGTCTCGTTTAGGTCACCGACCATCGATCAACGCCCACGTCCCGTAGCGGTGCCGGCTCGCCCTCAACATTGCGGCACGACGCCCCGGGACCGGCCGCCGGCGCCCCGGCCCGTAACGCAGCGTCAGGAGCGGCGCGGGGCGGGTGCCCGGCTGGCGGCGCGGTGCCGGGAATCGCCCGCCGGGTCCCTTCGATGACGCGTCGCCCGGCTCGCCCGCCGACGTGCCCGCCGGCGGCCCGTCCTCCGGCCCGACCGGCGACGCCCCGGCCCGGGTGACAGAGGCGTCCCCTCCGTGCCGAGTCCTGGCCGTGCCGCGGTCCGGGTGGGCGGGGCGTTCCCGGCTGGTCGGCGGCGTCCGGGCCGGCTGGGCGGCGCTCCTGCCCTGCCCTGTCCGTGCCGTGCCGCGTCCGTGCCGTGCCGTGTCCTGGCCGTGCCGTGTCCGTGCCGTGCCGTGTCCTGGCCGTGCCGTGTCCTGGCCGTGCCGTGCCGTGTCCTGGCGGTGCCTGCCGCGGTCCGGGTGGCGGCCCGGCTGGTCGCGGTGCCAGGGCCCGGGGTGGCGGGCCGGCGGTCGGTGGGCGGGGTCAGGGGCGCCGGGCCACGACGAAGAGGCGCGGGAAGGGCAGGATCGTGCCGAACGGCTCGCGGGGGTAGCGCTCGCGCAGCGCGGCGGCCACCCTGGCCCGGAAGTCGTCGAGCTCCGCACCGGACAGGGCGTCGAAGTAGGGGCGCAGGCCGGTCCCGCTGAACCACTCCAGCACCGGGTCCTCGCCGGGCAGGACGTGGAAGTACGTCGTCTCCCACGCGTCCACGGCCAGGCCGAGCCCGGCGAGGGTGCGCACGTACCAGGCCGGCTCCCGCACCGGCGTCGCGCCGCGCGGCCCCAGGACGGTCGGGTCCAGGATGTCCGCGTCGAGGATCGGCCCGCCCGTCGGGACCTGGAACGCGAGCGTGCCGCCGTCGTCGAGCGCCGCGGCGAGCGTCGGCATCAGCGCGGCATGGTCGTCGACCCACTGCAGGGAGGCGTTGGCGACGATGACGTCCACGGAGCCGCGCTGCGGCCGCCACCCGGCGATGTCGCCGAGCTGGAACGACAGCTGCGGGGTGCCGAGCGCTGCCGCCTTCGCGAGCATCTCGGGGGAGGAGTCGATGCCGAGCACCGCCGCGTCCGGGTAGCGCGTCGCGAGGGTCGCGGTCAGCGTGCCCGGCCCGCACCCGAGGTCCACGACCGCGACCGGCGCGGTGGTCTGGATGCGCGCCACCAGCTCGTGGAAGGGCCGCGCCCGCTCCTCGGCGAAGCGGCTGTACTGCTCGGGATCCCAAGAGGCCATGCCCCAATCTTGCCGGGCATGGCCTCTTCGACGTGCTGTCAGGGCTTACTTGTGCGGTCTGCCGTAGCCGTACGTGTCGCTGCGGCCGTCGATCGACTGGACCTCGACGTTCCGCCCCGTCGTCGGGGCGTGGATCATCTTGCCGTTGCCGATGTAGATGCCCACGTGCCCCAGGCCACGGAAGAACGCCAGGTCGCCGGGGGAGAGCGCGGACCGTGAGATGTGCGTGGTCTTGCTCCACTGCTGCGCCGCGTTGTGCGGCAGGATGACGCCGGCCGCCTTCCAGGCGCCCATGGTCAGGCCGGAGCAGTCCCAGCTGCTGGGTCCGGCGGCGCCCCACTTGTAGGGCTCGCCGAGCTGGGCGCAGGCGAAGGCCACCGCCGCGTTCGCCGGTGACGTGCACTCGGCACCGAGCGCGACCTTGACACCCGTGGAGCCGGTGCCGCCGGTGGTGGAGCGGCGGCGGAGCGCCTCGAGCTTCTTGACGTCGCCCTCGATCTTCTTCTTCTTGGTCTCGAGCTCGGTCTTCTGCGCGGTCTCCGCGGCGAGCGTCTCGTCGATCTTCTTCTTCTCTTCGTCCAGCTTCGACTTGGCCGACGTGAAGTCGGCGATCTCGTGCTGCTGGTGCTTGCCGATCTGCTGCAGCGTGGTCAGCTGGTCCATGAGCGTGTCGGACGACCGCGCGTTGAGCACGATGCTGAGGTTCTGCAGGCTGCCCGCGCCCTTGAACGCCGCGACGGCGATGACGTCCACGTTGGCGTTGGCGTTGGCCATGTTGTCGACGTAGGGCTGGAGCTTCTTCTGCAGCTCGGCGGCGGCCGCCTGGGTGGCGGCCAGATCGCCATTGATCTTGTTGTAGGCCTCGACCAGGTCTTCGAGCTCGTCGCCCGCCTTCTGGATCTGGGCGTCGATCTCGGCCGCTGTCGGATCGGCCTTGGCGACACTCGCGGGCGCCACGATCGCCAGCGACACGACCCCGATGAAGAGCGTGCGCAGCAGGGACCGTTTGGTGCGGTGTCCAGCGGACAAGGGATGACCCTTCTTCACCGACCGCCTACCGGGTTAGCTGACGGGTTCGGGCGGGAAGAGTGCGCCCTACCGCGCTGTGCGGATTCACCCCAAGGACCCTGGGTCCCCGGCTCGACAGCGCCAGAGCGGCGCTCGACTCGGCGGCGCTTGCCCGGCGCCGCCCGGGGTGGGCGACGGACTGCCGTGCAGGCCAGGACATAACTTAACGTGATCACCAACGAAGCGAAACCCGCGAGCGTTGTTGAATATCGATTACCCCAAAAGTCCGAATCACGGCGGGTTGTCGCTCCACATCGGACAGTGACGCACCACAGAAGATGGTGTTGACGGACACACAATTGGGGCTTGATTCTGCTCTGAGACCCGGTTAAATACACGTAACTTTATTCACCGTCGATGCACATAGTTCGCCCACTCCGAACACCCCCGGAGGAGCGTCACCGGATGTTGCGTGTCCAGAACCTCGAGGTCGTCTACGACGACGTGATGCTGGTGCTGCGAGGCGTCAGCCTGCAGGTCCCACCAGGACGCATCGTCGCGCTGCTCGGCGCGAACGGTGCCGGCAAGACCACGCTGCTGCGGGCCCTGTCGGGCCTGCTCGGCGTCCACGACGGCGCCATCACCAAGGGCGCCATCACGCTCGACGAGAAGCCCATCCACCGGCTCAAACCGGCCGCCGTGGTCCGCCGCGGCGTCTCGCAGGTGATGGAGGGGCGCAGGACCTTCGCCGAACTGACCGTCGAGGAGAACCTGCGGCTCGGCGCCCACACCCGCCCGAAGGGCCGGGCGGAGGCGATGGACCGCATGTACACCCTGTTCCCCGTGCTCGCGCAGCGCCGCGGCAGCATCGCCGGCTACCTCTCCGGCGGCGAGCAGCAGATGCTGGCGATGGGGCGGGCGCTCATGTCGGACCCGGCGTACCTGCTGCTCGACGAGCCCAGCCTCGGGCTCGCGCCGCGCCTGGTCGAGCAGGTCCGCGACCTGATCGTGCAGATCAACCAGGCCGGCACCGGCGTGCTGCTGGTCGAGCAGAACGCGACCATGGCGCTGTCGATCGCCGAGCACGGATACGTGCTGGAGACGGGCAAGGTCGTGCTCGACAAGCCCGCCGCCGAACTGCTCGCCGACGACGACATCCGCGAGTTCTACCTGGGACGGGCCGAGCGGTCCTTCCGCGACGTGAAGCACTACAAGCGTCGCAAGCGCTGGCTGTCATAGAAAAATCAGGAGTCGCCGTGCTGCGTTTCGAAGACGTCCGGCTCAGCTTCGCCGGCGTCAAAGCCATCGACGGGGTTTCGTTCACCGTCGCCAAGGACGAGCTCTTCGCCGTCATCGGGCCCAACGGGGCCGGAAAGACGTCGATCTTCAATGTGATCTCCGGGGTGTACCGGCCGCAGCAGGGCAAGGTGTCCCTCGACGGCGCCGACCTCACCGGACTGCGCCCGGACAAGGTCGCCAAGCTGGGCGTGGCGCGCACCTTCCAGAACGTCGAGCTGTTCCAGCACCTGACCGTGCTGGAGAACCTCATGCTCGGCCGGCACCACCACATCCGCTACGGCACGCTCGCCGCGATCGCGTGGCTCGGCCGGGCCCGGCGCGAGGAGATCGCCAACCGGGCCGTGGTCGAGGACATCGTCGACTTCCTCGAACTGGCGCAGTGGCGCCGGCTGCCGGTGGGGTTGCTGCCGTACGGCGTGCAGAAGCGCGTCGAGCTCGGCCGGGCCCTCGCGATGGAGCCGAAGCTGCTGCTGCTGGACGAGCCGGTCGCCGGGATGAACCTGGAGGAGACCGAGGACATGGCCCGCTTCATCCTCGACGTCCGCGAAAAGCTCGGCGTCCCGATGATCCTCGTCGAGCACGACATGGGGCTCGTCATGGACCTCGCCGACCGGGTGATGGTCGTCGACTTCGGCGTCCCCGTCGCCACCGGCACGCCCGCCGAGGTGCAGAGCAACCCCGACGTCCTGCGCGCCTACCTGGGGGAGGTGGAGCGAGCATGACGATCGCCGAACTGGTCAGGCGGCACGCGGAGCGCACGCCCGGCGCCGTCGCCATGCGGGAGAAGCACCGCGGCATCTGGCGCGAGATCACCTGGCGTGACTACTGGAAGACCGCGGAGACCGTCGCCCGGGCGCTCAGGTCGCTCGGCGTCCAGCCCGGCGACCGGGTCGCGATCCAGTCGGAGAACCGCTCCGAGTGGCTCTTCGTCGACGTGGCGACCGTCGCGGTGCGGGCGGCGACCGTCGGGCTGTACCCGACGAACCCGCCGGACGAGGTGCGCCACATGCTCGCCGACTCCGGCGCCCGGATCCTCTTCGCCGAGGACCAGGAGCAGGTGGACAAGGCCCTGGCGGTCCTGGACGACTGCCCCGGGCTGGAGTGGATCGTCTACCTGGAGCCCAGGGGCATCCGCGGCCGGTACAAGCACCCGAAGCTCATCGCGTGGAGCGACCTCCTGGCGTCGCACGCGGACGCGGAGCCGATCGAGCTGGCCTCGGACCCCGGCGACGTGGCCACGCTGATCTACACGTCCGGCACGACCGGGCGGCCCAAGGGCGCGATGCTCACCGTCGCCAACGTGGACTTCGCGATCCGGGTCCTGGTCGAGGGCGGCGGGTTCACCGACCCGCCACCGGGGCCGCACGACCTGACCCTGTCCTACCTGCCGCTGTGCCACGTCGCGGAGCGGGTCTTCACGGTCTGGTTCAACGCCGCCGCCGGCGTCACCGTCCACTTCGGCGAGTCGATCGCGACCGTGCAGGCCGACCTGCGTGAGGTGCAGCCGACGATCCTGTTCGGGGTGCCCCGCATCTGGGAGAAGATGATGGCCGGCATCACCGTCCGGCTCGGCGGGGCGTCGCCGCTCAAGCGGGCCAACGCGCGGCTGTGGCTGCGGGTCGCGGACCGCATCGGCGCCACCCTGGAGGCCAACGGCGGGCGGCACACCACCGGCAGCCGGCTGCGGTACGCGATCGGCTGGCTGCTGTGCTACCGGGCGCTGAAGGACCGCATCGGCGTCCGCCGGGTCCGCTACGCCGCCAGCGGCGCCGCCCCGATCGCCCCCGACGTGCTGCGGTTCTTCATGGGCATCGGGGTGCCGATGCACGAGGTGTACGGCATGACCGAGAACACCGCGATCGGCACCGCCAACCGCCCGGGCCGGATCAGGCTCGGCACGGTCGGCGAGGCGCACAGCGGCGTCGAGATCCGCATCGCCGACGACGGGGAGATCCAGACCCGGCACCCGGGCACGTTCGCCGGCTACTTCCGCAACCAGGCGGCGACCGACGAGGCGATGACGGCGGACGGCTGGCTGCGCACCGGCGACGTCGGCGAGCTGCTCGACGGTACACACCTGAAGATCACCGACCGGTCGAAGGACATCATCATCACGGCCGGTGGCAAGAACGTGGCGCCGAGCGAGATCGAGAACGCGCTGAAGGCGTCGCCCTTCGTCAAGGAGGCGGTCGTCATCGGCGACCGGCGGGCGTTCCTCACCGCCCTCATCGGCATCGAGCTCGACACCGTGGGGGAGTGGGCGCAGCGCCGCGGCATCGGCTACACCACCTACCGCGACCTGGCCGGCAAGCCCGAGGTCATCGCGCTGATCCAGGGCGTGGTCGACGCGGTCAACGCCGGCCACAACCCGGTCGAGCAGGTCAAGACGTTCCGGATGCTGCCCAAGGAGCTCGACCACGAGGACGGCGAGCTCACCGCGACGCAGAAGGTCCGCCGCGGCGCCGTCGCCACGACCTTCGCCGCGCTGGTCGACGACATGTACGGGAGCCTGAACAGGAGCACAGTGTGAAGGACTTCCTCGAGAGCGTCCTGCGCGGCATCGGCACGGGCAGCGTCTACGCGCTGCTCGGCCTCGGGTTCGTGATCATCTACAAGGCCACCCGGGTCATCTCCTTCGCCCAGCCCGCGTTCATGCTGGCCGGCGCGGTCCTGGTGACCTACCTCGCCGGTCCGCTCGGCTTCTTCCTCGCCCTGGCCGCCTCCGCCGTGCTCACCGGCGGCATCGCGCTCGGCGTGGAGCGGCTCGCGGTCCGCCCGATGATCGGCCGGCCGGTGTTCACCGTCGCGATCATCACGCTCGGCATCGACATCGCCGTCCGGGTCGTCGTCAACGGCGCCATCGGCCTGGACGTGCGGCAGGTCGGCGACCCGTGGGGCCTGAAGGTGTGGAAGCTGCCCGGCGGCGTCCAGGTCGAGCAGCGACACGTCGCGATGGTCCTCACCACCGCCGTGCTCATCGCCCTGCTGTTCGTGTTCTTCCGGTACACCCGGACCGGCCTGGCGATGCGGGCCGCCTCCTACGACCAGGAGGCGGCGCTCGCCCAGGGCGTCAGCGTCGGGTCGGTGTTCGCGCTGTCGTGGGCGCTCGCCGGCGCGCTCGCCGCGGTCGCCGGCACGTACGCCGCCGTCGGCGGAAGCGTCAGCGAGTCGCTGTGGCTGATCGCGCTGACGGCCCTGCCGGTGATCATCCTCGGCGGCCTCGACTCGCTGCCCGGCGCCGTCATCGGCGGCCTCGTCGTCGGCACCGTGCAGGAGCTCACCGCCACCTATCAGGGCTCGGTGCCGTGGCTCGGCGGCAACATCTCGGTCGTCACGCCCTACGTGGTGATGTTCCTGGTCCTGCTCGTGCGCCCCTACGGCCTGTTCGGCACCCGGGAGGTCGAAAGGGTATGAGAAACCGTCCGCTGCTGCGCACCTCGTACAACCAGGAGCTGGCGCTGCTGGACACCACCTCGAAGAAGGTGGCGGTCGGCATCCTCCTCGCGGTCGGGGCGGCGCTGCCCTGGCTGGTCGAGGACCAGCTGCTCCAGCTGATCGGGCTCGCCTGCGTGACCGCGATCGGCGCGATCGGGCTCAACATCGTCACCGGCTACGCCGGGCAGGTGTCGCTCGGGCACGCGTTCTTCCTCGCCATCGGCGCCTACACCGCGGCCGCCATCGCCGGCGACCCGGACGCGCGGACCATCGGGTTCGGGGTCCAGGAGATCCTGATCTGGCTGCCCGCCGCCGGTCTCGTCGCCGCGGTCGCCGGTGTACTGGTGGCGCCGCTCGCCACCCGCCTCCGCGGCCTGTACCTGGCGATCGTGACGCTCGGTCTGGTCTTCATCGGCGGCCACGTCATCAACGAGTGGTCGGAGCTGACCGGCGGGCCCGGCATCGGCCGGCAGCCCCCGGCGCCGAAGCTGCTCGGCTACGACCTGAACGCCTCCGACGCGTTCCTCACGAGAGATCAGAAGCTGTACCTGCTGATGCTCGTGCTGCTCGTCCTCGCGGCTCTCACGGCGCGCAACCTGGCGCGCTCGCGGGTGGGCCGGGCGTTCACGGCCATCCGGGACCGCGACATCGCGGCCGGCGTGATGGGCGTGAACCTGGCCAGGTACAAGACGATCGCCTTCGGGGTGTCGTCGTTCTACGCCGGCTGTGCCGGTGCGCTGCTCTACGTGGGGGTCGGCTACTTCGACCCGACGACCTTCAACCTGCTGCTGTCGGTGCAGTACATCGCCATGGTCCTCATCGGCGGTGCCGGCACGGTCAGCGGCGCGATCCTGGGTGCCTTCCTCATCACGCTGCTGCCGCGGCTGATCCGTGAGGTGCCGTCATTCCTGCCGTTCATCAGCAACTCGCCCGCGGAGTCCCCCAACGCCTACCAGCTCGAAACCGTCCTCTACGGCGTGTTGATCATCGTGTTCCTGATCTTCGAGCCGCGCGGGCTGTTCGGCATCTGGATCCGGCTCCGCACGTACTGGAAAGCCTGGCCGTTCTCGTACTGACCTCGTCGTAAGGAGCTCCTCAATGAAGAGGTTGGGCATGATTGCCCTCGCCGCGGTGCTGACCGTCGGCTCACTCGCCGGATGTCGCGGCAGTGATAACAGCGACAACACGGACAACAAAGGTTCGTCGGGCCCGAAGTCGGACGTCGGGATCACCAAGGAGCCCTGTCCCAAGTCGGAGCACAAGGACCGGGGCTGCATCTACCTCGGCATCATCTCCGACCTGACGGTCGGGCCGTTCCACGTCCTCGCCGTGCCGATCACCGACGCGCAGAAGGCGTTCTGGAAGCGGGTCAACGCGCAGGGCGGCATCGGCGGCTACGACATCGACGCCGAGACCTACGTGCGGGACAACAAGTACAACCCGCAGACGCACAACGAGGCGTACCAGGAGATGAAGGGCAAGGTCCTCGCCCTCGCGCAGAGCCTTGGCTCGCCGACCACCGCGGCGATCCTGCCCGACATGAAGCAGAACAACGTCATCGCCGCCCCCGCGGCGTGGACGTCGGCGTACGCGTTCGAGGACAACATCCTCGAGTCCGGCGCCAACTACTGCATCGAGTCGATGAACGCCGTCGACTACGCCAACGAGACGTTCAAGCCCAAGACGGTCATGGCGGTGCACCTCGCCGGCGACTACGGCGACGACGCCGCGGCCGGGGCGAAGATCGCCGCGGAGAAGCTCGGCATGACGTTCATCAACGTGAAGACCGACTCCGGCACCGACAAGCAGGCCGGCGCGGTCACCGCGATCGTCACGCAGAAGCCCGACCTGGTCATCCTCACCACCGGGCCGGCGGACGCGGCCGCGATCGTCGGCGGCGCCGCCCAGCGCGGCTTCAAGGGCCGGTTCATCGGCACCAGCCCGTCGTGGAACCAGGGCCTGCTGGCGACCGCCGCGGCGCCCGCGCTGAAGGCGCTCTACGTGCAGTCCTCGCCGTGGAAGTCCTGGGCCTCCGACACCCCGGGGCACAAGGCGATGCGCGAGGCGCTGCCGGGCGTCACGCCGAACGACGGCTACACGTCGGGCTGGGTCTGGTCGTACCCGCTGCTCGCCGCGCTCAAGAAGGCCCAGGCCGACGGTGACCTGACGCGGGCCGGCCTGCTCAAGGCAGCCAAGTCGCTCACCAAGGTCGACTACGAGGGCATGCTGCCCGACGGTGCCGGCAACTACGCCGCCGGCGCGGACGGCATCTTCCGCCAGTCGCTCATCTACAACCCGACCGTCGGCGCGGGCGGTCCCAACGACATCAAGCTGGAGAAGGACTACTTCACCGGCTCGGTCGCGAAGGACTACAAGCTCGACAAGCCCTGCTACGAGAAGCTGTAGACACCCCTGCGATGACGACGACCCGTTCGGCCGGCTGGCCGAACGGGTCGTTTTTTCCGCCGCCGGTGTCCGGAGTGGTCGGATTCGAGGCGAAGTCGCACGTCGCGGGTCGGCAACGCGACATTTCCTCGCCATCTGGCGATCGGTAGGCTGGCGCAATTTCCGGACTCCCGTCTCTCTGTAACCCCCATCGAGAGGACGGTTCATGTCGATGCGTCGACGTACCGTGCGCGCCTTGCTCGCCGCCCTGCTCACCGCCGGCACGCTCGTGCCGATCGCCGGCTCGCCGCCGGCCGCCGCGTCGACGCTCCCGACCGGCTTCCAGGAGCAGGTCGTCTTCAGCGGCCTGACCAACCCGACCAACATCGAGTTCTCGCCTGACGGGCGCGTGTTCGTCGCGGAGAAGCGGGGTCTGATCAAGGTCTACGACAGCCTGTCGGACCCGACCCCCGACGTCTTCGCCGACCTGCGCACCAACGTCCACGACCAGTGGGACCGCGGCATGGTGGGCCTCGCGCTCGCGCCCGGCTTCCCGACGAACCCGTGGGTCTACGTCCTGTACTCCTACGACGCGCTGCCCGGCGGCACCGCGCCGAAGTGGAACGATGTCTGCCCCGACCCCAACAACGGCAACTGCGTCATCACCGGCCGGCTGTCGAGGCTGCAGGCCAGCGGCAACCAGATGGTCGGCACCGAGCAGGTGCTGATCACCGACTGGTGCCAGCAGTTCCCCAGCCACTCCGTCGGCGACCTGCGCTTCGGCGCCGACGGCGCGCTCTACGCCTCCTCGGGTGACGGCGCCAGCTTCAGCGCCACCGACTACGGCCAGTTCGGCAGCCCCGCCAACCCGTGCGCCGACCCGCCGTCGCCGGCCGGCACGGCGCTGAGCACGCCCACCGCCGAGGGTGGCGCGCTGCGCTCCCAGGACGTCCGCACCCTCGCCGACGCGACCCAGCTCAACGGCACGATCATCCGGATCGACCCGGTCACCGGCGCGGCGCTGCCGACGAACCCCAACGCCGCCCTGGGTGACGCCAACGCCCGGCGGATCGTCGCCTACGGCATGCGCAACCCCTTCCGGTTCACGTTCAAGCCCGGCACCAACGAGCTGTGGAGCGGCGAGGTCGGCTGGAACACGTACGAGGAGATCAACCGGATCGCCAACCCGGTCGCCAGCACGATCGGCAACTACGGCTGGCCGTGCATCGAGGGGCCGAGCCCGCAGAGCGGCTACGACGGCGCGAACCTCAACATGTGCGAGTCGATGTACGGCGCGAACCCGGCCGTGCCGAACGTCCAGCCGTACTACTCCTGGAACCACAACGCGAAGGTCGTCGCCGGCGAGAGCTGCCCGAGCGGCGGCTCGTCGTCCTCCGGCGTGGCGTTCTACCCGGACAGCGGCCCCTACCCGGCCGCCTACCGCGGCGCGCTGTTCTTCTCCGACTACAGCCGCGACTGCATCTGGGCCATGATGCCCGGGACCGCCGGTGGCCTGCCGTCGACGTCGAACATCATCACGTTCGCCGCCGGCGCCGCCAACCCGGTCGACCTCGCCGTCGGCCCCGGCAACGAGCTGTACTACGTGGACCTCGGCGGCACCGTGCGCCGGATCCGCTACTACAACGGCAACCAGCCGCCGGTCGCGTCGATCACCGCCAACCGCACCTCCGGCGGCACGCCGCTGGCCGTGACCTTCGACGGCTCGACGTCCTCCGACGCCGACCCCGCCGACCAGGGCCTGCTCACCTACCAGTGGGACTTCACCAACGACGGGACCGTCGACGCCACCGGGGTGACCGCGAACTTCACGTACACCACCCCGGGCACCTACACGGCCAGGCTGCGCGTCACCGACACCCTCGGCGCCACCAACGACAAGACGATCACCATCACGGCCGGTAACGACGCGCCGACCGGGGTCATCGACACGCCGGCCTCCTCGTACACCTGGGCCGTCGGCGACGCGATCAGTTTCACCGGTCACGCGAGCGACCCGCAGCAGGGCACGCTGCCCGCGTCCGCGCTCAGCTGGACGACCGTGCTGCACCACTGCTCGTCGCCGGGGGTGTGCCACGAGCACCCGCTGCAGACGCTCAACGGCGTCGCCAGCGGGACGCTCACCGCGCCCGACCACGAGTACCCGTCATACCTGGAGCTCAGGATGACGGCGACCGACGCGGGCGGGCTGACCAGCACCACCACCGTCAACGTGCAGCCCAAGACGGTCGACCTGACGTTCGTCAGCAACCCGGCCGGGCTCAACCTGACGGTCGGCGCGACGAGCCAGACCGCACCCTTCACCCGCACCGTCATCCAGGGGTCGACCAACACGGTCAGCGCGCCGACGCCGCAGCTGTACAACAACGTGCCGCAGGCCTTCGGCAGCTGGTCCGACGGCGGGGCGCAGACCCACGTGATCACCGCCCCGGCGACCGCGCGCACGTACACCGCGACCTACGCATCCTCGTGCAAGGACACCTTCGGCTACGTCTGCTCGGCGTCGCCGCGGGCGTTCGTGCCGGCCGACGGCACCGTGCTGCCGCTGACCGGTGACGACAACATGAGCCA
Source organism: Dactylosporangium sp. NPDC006015 (assembly GCF_040614215.1). NCBI lineage: Bacteria > Bacillati > Actinomycetota > Actinomycetes > Micromonosporales > Micromonosporaceae > Dactylosporangium > Dactylosporangium sp. NPDC006015. The sequence continues at coordinate 6,526 of NZ_JBEXUD010000029.1, read as the reverse complement.
GGTGACGCTGCCGTTCGGCTTCAAGTTCTACGGCACGACCTACACCTCGGCCTGGATCGACACCAACGGCCGGCTGAGCTTCGCCAACCAGGGCTCCTCCACCACCGAGCACGGCGCGATCCCGTCCACGGCGACGCCGAACTCGTCGGTGTACGCCTACTGGACCGACCTCGTCGTCGACGGCTCGGCCAGCGTCCGCACCGCGGTGACCGGCTCGGCGCCCAACCGGCAGTTCATCGTCGAGTGGCGCAACGCCTACCAGTACGGGTTCACGTCCCGGCGGATCAACGCCGAGGCGATCCTGTACGAGAACGGCGACGTCGTCACCAACTACTCCGGCATCGACAACACCGCCGAGGCCGGCGCGTCGTCGACGGTCGGCATCGAGAACGCCACCGGCACCGTCGGCATCCAGTACTCCAACAACACCTCGGCGCTGCAGAACGGCATGGGCGTGCTGTTCAAGGCGCCGGGCGGCGGGGAGGACCCACCGCCCGTCACCGGCACCGTGACCGGCACGGTGACCAACCAGGGCAGCGGCACGCCGGTCGCCGGCGCGACGGTGACGCTCACCCCCGGCGGGTCGACGAAGACCACCGCCGCCAACGGCACCTACACGTTCACCGGCGTGCCGGCCGGGTCCTACACGGTGACCGCCTCCGTCGGGTCCGGCGGGCAGTGCGGCGGGGGCGGCGCCTCGGCCCCGGTGACCGTCGCGGCCGGCACCTCGACCGTCAACCTGGCCCTGACGCAGGGCGCCGACGCGTTCGGCTACACCTGCGCCGACGGGCCGCGCGCGTTCATCGACGCCGACACGCCGCTCACCCTCACCGGTGACGACGCGATCGTCCAGCTGACCACGCCGTTCCCGGTCAAGCTGTACGGCACGTCGTACACCTCCGTCTGGGTCGACACGAACGGCAAGGCGAGCTTCGTGAACCCCGGCGCGGCGAACGCCGACCACACGACCCTGCCGACCACGGCGGCGCCGAACGCGACGGTCTACCCGTTCTGGTCGGACCTCGTCGTGGACGGCCAGTCCAGCGTCCGCACCGGGACAACGGGTGCGGCGCCGAACCGGGCGTACGTCATCGAGTGGCGCAACGTGTACCTCTACGGCAACACGTCGCGGCGCCTCACCTTCGAGGCGGTCTTCTACGAGAACGGCGACATCGCGTTCGCGTACAAGGAGCTCGACAACGCGTTCGAGCAGGGCAGCACGGCGACGGTCGGGATCGAGAACGCGGCCGGGACCGTCGCCTACCAGTACGCCAACAACCAGCCGGTGCTGGTCAGCGGCAACGGGGTGCTCTTCCACCCGCCGGCCTGATCATCCCCTCTTGAGTTCCGCGGCGACCTGCCGCATGAGGTCGATCGAGGCCTCGTGCGGCAGGGCCTTCGCCGCCAGCCGGCGCAGCCCCTCGGCGTGCTGAGCGATCTGCTCCGGCTCCTCGATCAGCTGCCCGCCCTTGTGCAGCATGCCGTCGTCGGCGCCGAACTCGAGCACGGTGAACGCGCCGTCCCACCCGACGTGGTAGCCGGCGTTGAACGGCACGATCCGCACGTCGGTGTACTCCCGATGCGCGAACTCCACCGCGTGCTCGATCTGGTCGACGAGGACGGCCTCGTCGTCGTGCAGCGGCAGCCGGCGCAGCACCGACTCGTCGATCAGCGCCTGGAACTTGGACGGCTGGTCACGCTCGAACAGCTCGCTCTGCCGCCGCAGCCGGAACTCGACGCGCTGCTCGTGATCGCCGGCCCTCTGCTCGGCGGTCGTCGCGGTCGCGTAGCGCCGGGTCTGCATCAGCTCGGGGAACTGCATCGGCTCGAACGTGCCGACGAACACCGCCTCCGCCTCGAACCCCACATAGGTGAGCAGGGGACCGGGCAGGGTCGAGCGGTACTCGTCCCACCACATCCGCCGTTTCGCCGCCCGAGCCAGCTCCAGCAGGTCGTCCACCAGCTGGGTGTCGTGCAGCCGGTAGTACGCCAGCAGGCTGCGCAGGTCGCTGACCGAGATGGCGACGGTGCCGTTCTCGATCCGGATCAGCTTCGACAGTGACCACTCCATTTCGGCGGCCACCAGGTCCTGGGTCAGTTCACGTTCTCTCCGGAGCCGGCGCAACTCGGCTCGAAGGCGACGCTTGCCCACGATCGGTCCACTCATGGACTGTTCCCCCAAATCGCGTCCAGATGGCAACGCGGCGTCTCTACCCGATTCGCGGCGAATGCACCTGGTGATTTCAGCCCACGTCTGCTTGTGAGGGGGCGTGCGCCGCCAGGAAGATCTCGGCCATCGCGCTGGCGGGAGCACCGGCGGCGCCGCTGGGTGAGCCGCGGCGGGCGAGGTTCAGGCCGACCAGGACGCCGGCGGCGACCGCGAGCGCGACGACCACCACGCCGACCGCGATCCACCATGCCGTGGTGCTGCTCATCCGGCCCGGTGGCGGCGCGACCTGGGTTGCCTGGGCGGTCTGGGCTGCCTGGGCGGTCTGGGTGGTCTGGGTGGTCTGTGGAGTGGGCGCTTGTTCGAGCGGCTGCTGGAGCGGCTTCTGCTCCTTGGACGGGCGCTGCATCGGTACAGCTGCCGCCGTTGCTTTTGTGGCTTTTTGTGCTTTTTCCTGGTTCTTCCTGTTTGGTCGCACCGGCGGAGGTGGGGGCATGACCCCCGCCGGTGCGTACGTGTCCTCGTCCAGGAGCTCGTCGCCCTCGGTCGTCGCCCAGGGGGAGGGGCGGACGGTCCAGTTGGACGCCCGGGCGTAGTAGACCGGTGCCTCCGGCGGGTGCGTGTCGCCGGCCTGCCGCCTGGGTGGTGGCTGGCGGGCGGGCGGTGGCGTCCCGGGTGGAGGGGCCGGCGGGATCTCCGGCGCCTGGCGGTCCGGTGTGGTCGGTGCCCAGGGGGAGGGGGCGACCGGCCGGACCTGTGGCGCCGTCCGGGAGCGAGGCACCTCACGCGGCGGCGGGAAGTAGATCCCGTCCTCCGCATGGTCGTCGTCGCGACGTCTGTGGTGCCGGCCCTCGGTCATCGAGTTCCTTTCTCGTCGGCGAGGCCGCTACGCAGCGCAAGGGTGAGGAAGCACGCTGCGGTCAACCTAGCACTGGGAACCGTCGATGTGTGACCGCTCGGCTACTCCTTGATCAAAGGTCCTTAGCGGTATCTGAGGATCGCACAATTGGGACATTTTTCTGGAACCTCTCAGATCTGGCGCTGTACGGCCGAATGTCCTGCACGTTCGGGCGGGCGTTCGGTATTGGTGGTGGCTCTGTCGATGTCGGTCGATGTGCGGTCGGTGTGGTCGCATCGCGCGCTGCGCGCCGCCGTGATCCTCGCCGTGCTCAGCACCGGCTGGCTCGCCGCGCAGTGGCCGCACGCGCTCATCCACCCGGCGATCGGCTGGATCCCCGTGCCGCTCAGCGCGGGCCTCGGCGCCGCCGTGTGCTTCCGCACCGCCCGCCTCGCCGGAGAGGCCGGACGCTTCTGGCGCCACCTCGGCATCATCATGCTCATCCTGCTCGCCGGCGTCATCAGCAGCGCCGTGGACAGCCTGGCCGGCCCGGACGCCCCGACCCAGCGCTCCGGCGGCTTCACGATGGTGCTGTACCTCGGCGCCGTCCTGGTCCTCGTCTGGGCCCTGCTGCGCCTCCCCGTCCGGCGTCGCATGATCACCTTCAGCCTCGACCTCGCCGTGGTGGTCTGCGCCACGACGCTCGTCGCGTGGTTCTTCGCCGTGCAGCAGTCGCTGGAGGTCGCCCGGGTCACCGGCACCGTCTGGACCATCTTCGGCATCCTGCTCATGCTGTTCGCCGGCCTGCTCGCGGTCGCGAAGGTCGCCCTCGCCGGCACCGGCGGCCTCGACCGTGCCGCCCTGTGGGTCCTCGGCGGCACCGTCCTCATGGGCGCCGGCCTCGGCGCGATCGCGCCGCTGCTGGAGTCCCGGCCGTACCTCAACGACTGCCAGCTGTCGATCCCGGTCTGCGCCGCCGGCATCGTCCTCGCGGCCCTCGTCCAGCGGCACGCGACCCCGGCCTCCCTCGCCGCCCCGCGCAAGCCGTCGCGGCCGTTCAGCCTGCTGCCGTACCTGGCGGTCATCGTCGCCGACGGCTTCGTCCTGGCCGGCGTCGGACCCGACCAGACCCAGACCCGGATCCTCGTCGGCGGGTCGGTCCTGCTCACCCTGCTCGTCGTCGCCCGCCAGCTGGTCGCCTTCTACGAGAACAGCAGCCTGCTCGCCCGCGTCGACGCCAGCATGCTGGAGCTGCGGCGGCACGAGCGCCGGTTCCGCTCCCTCGTGCAGAACTCCAGCGACATCTTCGCCATCACGGACGCCGCCGGCCGCGTCACGTACGCCAGCCCGAGCCTCATCCGCTTCCACGGCATCCCCGCCGACCGCTTCCTCGGCAGCATCGCCAGCGAGCGGGTCCACCCCGACGACCTGGCGCCCCTGCGCCGGCAACCGGCCGTGCCCGGCACCGCCCGCACCGCGCAGATGCGCCTGCGGCACGCCGACGGCACCTGGCGCTGGTTCGAGGTCGTCACCACCAACCTCCTGCACGACCCCAGCGTCCGCGGCATCGTCAGCAACGCCCGCGACATCACCGAGAGCCGCCGGTATCAGGACCAGCTCGCGTACCAGGCGTCCCACGACGCCCTCACCGGCCTCGCCAACCGCGCCCTCTTCAACGCCGACACCGTCCAGGCCGTCCGCGACGCCCAGTCCTCCTCCAGCGGGCTCGCCCTCGCCCTCGTCGACCTCGACGACTTCAAGGCCATCAACGACCGCCTCGGCCACGCCGTCGGCGACGCCCTCCTCGTCGAGGTCAGCGAGCGCCTCCGCACCAGCGTCCGCCCCGGCGACACGGTCGCCCGCCTCGGCGGCGACGAGTTCGCGGTCCTGCTGCCCGACGCCACCGCCGCCGAGAGCGCCCGCATCGCGGAGGCCTTCATCGACGCGCTCGCCGTCCCCGTCCGCGCCGCCGGCTACGAGCTGCTCATCCAGGCCAGCATCGGCGTCGCCCGCCACACCGCCGACTGCGACGCCTCCGACCTCCTGCGCCGCGCCGACATGGCCATGTACGCCGCGAAGGAGCTGGGCAAGAGCCGCTGGGTCGAGTACGGCCCCGAGCTCGACGCCCACGCCGTCGAACACGCCCAGGTCGCCGCCGAACTGAGCCAGGCCCTCGACCGCGACGAGCTCTTCGTCCTCTACCAGCCCATCGTCGGCCTCCCCGACGGCGAGGTCCGCGGTGTCGAGGCCCTCGTCCGCTGGCGCCACCCCACCCGCGGCCTGGTCTCACCGGTCACGTTCATCCCCGTCGCCGAACGCACCGGCCTCATCGTCCCCATCGGCGCCTGGATCCTGCGCTCGGCGTGCGCCCAGGGCGCCCGCTGGGCTCGCGAACTGGGCCCCCTGGCCCCGTGGAAGATCAGCGTCAACGCCTCCGCCCGCCAGCTGCTCGAACCCTCCTTCGTCGCCACCGTCGCCTCCACCCTCGCCGACACCGGCCTGGACCCCGCCCGCCTCACCATCGAGATCACGGAGACAGCGGTCTTCGGCGGCGGCCGCGCCCTGGACACCGTCCGCGCCCTGCACGCCCTCGGCGTGAAGATCGCCCTCGACGACTTCGGCACCGGCCACTCCTCCCTCGGCCTGCTGCGCACCTGCCCCGTGGACGTCCTCAAGGTCGACAAGTCCTTCGTCGACGGCGTCACCGGCACCGTCGAACAGGAGGCCATCGCCACCTCCATCAGCGAGATCGCCCAGGCCCTCCGCCTGGAAGCCGTAGCCGAGGGCGTCGAGACCGCCGCCCAGGCCGACCGCCTGCTGGAGCTCGGCTACCACCTGGCCCAGGGCTTCCACTTCGCCCGCCCCCTCCCAGCCGACGAGATCGCCCCCCTCTGCACCCACCCCGCCGTCCCAAACCTGACCCACTGACCCCACAACCACCTTTCGGGATCACGAGTCTCCCCGGCGCGGAGACCGTAGTGCGCGGATTCGCAGCAGTGGGTGAGCTGATCGGGCCGGGGTTCCGTACGGCGGCCTCGGGCCTGACTCGGACACCATGACGCCCGGGACGCCATGACGGGCGGACGCGGTTCGGGGTCGCCGGGATCTCGATCCGGTCGGCGCCGGGTCCCACGCGGCGGTTTCGGGCTCGACCCGGCGCCCGCGACGTGCATGCCATGGCGGGTGGATTTCGCGTCGCGGTCGGTCACAGCAGATGTTCGACCGACTGAGGTCGAGGACGCGGAGCAGTCTCGGGCGCAACGGCACAGAACCATGCGCAAGCGGCCAGCACTCATGATCCGGAAGACTTTATGCAGCCAGGGACCTGCGAGCGAACCCCGCCAACGCCAGGACGTCGCGCCACGGGACGTCACGCCCCGGAGAGTTCATCTGCGCGGACACGCAGGGACGGCGCAGGCCCGACGCGGCGCAGGCGCGGCGCGGGGGCGAGACGGCGCAGGCGCGGCGCGGGGGCGAGACGGCGCAGGCGCGGCGCGGGGGCGAGACGGCGCAGGCGCGGC
>NZ_JBEXUD010000028.1:0-154569 GCF_040614215.1 Dactylosporangium sp. NPDC006015 | reverse complement strand
GACAAGCAGGGCCTGCTGGACGCCGTCGCGAGCCACGGTTTTGTGTCGTACCTGGGTGGCAAGATGGGGCTGCCGGAGACGGGGGATCCTGTGGACGCCACGACGACGCCGTCCGCGACGCCGGCCCGCCGGCCGCCCCGCTCCGGCACGCGCCGCAGCAGGCCGAGGATCGGCCGGGCGAGGGTCTGCCGGCCGGCGAGCACCGCGGCGGCGATCCCGGCGGCCAGGGCGAGAGCGGCGCCGGTGAACACCGGCCAGCGCACCTCGACCCCGACCCCCTCGGCCAGCAGCGCGCCGGCGGCGACCTGCACGAGCAGCAGCCCGGCCGCGATCCCGGCGGGGACCGCGGCGACGATCAGCAGCAGCACCTCGCCGAGGCCGAACCTGGTGGCCCGTCCGGACGGGTAGCCGCGCAGCTTCGCCAGGGCGATCTCCGGCGCGCGCTCCTCGGTCAGCGAGGCGACGAGCAGGAACAGCACGAACCAGCACAGCAGCAGCAGCGGCACCGCGATGACCGGCGCCGTCCGTCCGATGCTGGCCTGGTCGGCGTCGATGTCGCGCAGGACCGCCGGGAGGGTGGTGGTCAGCTCCAGCTCCTCGCCGCGCAGCCGGTCACCCAGGGTCTGGATGCCGTCGCGGAGCCCGGCGACGTCGTCGAGCCTGACCCGGTCCGCGCGCAGCGGGTACTCCAGGCGGGTCGCGAGCGTCGCGGTGCGCTCCAGCCGCAGGTCGTCCTCGGTCATCGAGAACAGGGCGTCGGCCGTGCTGTCGCTGGCGCTGAAGTAGGAGGTGCGGCCCCAGTACGCGGCGTCGGCGTCGGTCGGGGTGTAGAGGCCGCTGATCGTGAACGTCTTGTCGTGCCCGCCGGTCGCCGGCCCGAGGTGGACGGTGAGGTGGTCCCCGGTCTTCAGGTCCCGGGCGGCGGCGGTGCGCTTGCTGACCACGATCTGGCCCGGGTCGTCCGGGCAGGTGCCGTCGATCGTCAGGTGGTAGCAGGCGTTGTCGCGGTACGCGAGCTTGGCGTTGGTGTCGCCGAACGAGATCTCGGTGTCGATGGCCGCGACCGGCAGGTCGAGCCGGTCGGCGAGCAGTTGGTCCTTGGCGAGCGCGGTGTTCATGGCCAGCCGGATCTCGGCGAGGTCCTTGAACGCGGCGCTGTCTGCGGTGCCCTTTGCCCCGGCGGTCAGCCCGGTCGCGTCGGTGGACGCGGCGGACAGGCCGTCGGTGAGCACGGACTGCTGCGCGGCACGGCTGTACGCGGGTGCGAGCACGGCCGCCGTGGTCGCCGTCACGGCGAGGAGGAAGACCACGAACGACCGGCCGGCCCGGTACCTGATGCCACGCAGCATGACGGTCCAGGCCGTCAAGATGTGCCCCCTGTGCTGGTCGAGCTGAAGGTTGACCCGCAGACCTTAGCGGTCGTTCCGCCGCTCGGTCATGGTCACCAGCTCGCTCGCGGCGGTGTGTGGATCCAGGTCACCGTCCGCCACCTGCCTCGCCAGGCCGGCGAGCACGGCGCCGTCCCGCAGGGCTTCCATCCGGCCACGCAGCGTGCCCAGCGCGATCGCCTCGATCTCGGCCGCGGCCCGCCGCTCGCGACGCCGGCGCAGCTCGCCGGTGTCGTGCAGGTGCTCGCGGTGCTCGGTGATCGTCGCAACGATCTCGTCGATGCCCTCGCCCCGCGCCGCGACGGCCCGCAGCACCTTGGGCCGCCACTGGCCGGGCGCGCGCTCGCCGAGCCCGATCATGCCCTGGATGTCGCGGTACGTGGCGTCGGCGCCGTCCCGGTCCGCCTTGTTGACCACGAAGATGTCGGCGATCTCCAGCACGCCCGCCTTCGCCGCCTGGATCGAGTCGCCCATGCCCGGGGCGAGCAGGACCAGCGTCGTGTCGGCGAGCCCCGCGATCTCGACCTCGGCCTGGCCGACGCCGACGGTCTCCACGACGACGGGGTCGCAGCCGGCGCCGTCGAGCACCCGCACCGCCTGCGGGGTCGCCGCCGACAGCCCGCCGAGGTGCCCGCGGCTGGACATCGAGCGGATGTAGACGCCCGGGTCGGTCGCGTGGTCCTGCATCCGGACGCGGTCGCCGAGGATCGCCCCGCCGGTGAACGGGCTGGACGGGTCGACGGCGAGCACACCCACCCGCCTGTCCTGCTTGCGGAACGCGCGGACCAGCTCGTTGGTGGTGGTGGACTTGCCGACGCCGGGCGAGCCGGTCAGCCCCACGACGTGGGCGTCGCCGGCGTGCGGCGCGAGGGCGGCGGCCACCTGCGGTAGCAGCTCGTCACCGTCCTCCACCAGCGACACCAGGCGGGCGACGGCGCGGGGGTCACCCTCTCGCGCCTTCGCCACCAGGTCCGGCACGTCCCGCGATCGCCGGACGCTCACCGCTGCGGTTCCTTGTCGCCGTTTTCGCTCATGTACGGCATGATCGCCGCTCCAGGCGCTCCGCGCCCGGGGGTGAGCCCCGTTCCTCCCCCTCGACCGAGCCGACCGTCCACCCCGAGCACCGCTCGATATGCGGGGCGGCGGCCGGTGATCGCCGTTCCGGGCGTTCGACCGGCCGCCGGGACCGCTGGCGCGAGTCGCCGCAGGGTCACTGCTTGGGGACGCGGAGCAGGAGTGCGTCGCCCTGGCCGCCGCCGCCGCACAGGGCCGCGGCGCCGAGCCCGCCGCCGCGGCGGCGCAGCTCCAGCGCGAGGGTCAGGGCGAGCCTGGCGCCGGACATGCCGATCGGGTGGCCGAGCGCGATCGCTCCCCCGTTGACGTTGACGATCGCCGGGTCGATGCCCAGGTCGGCGGTCGACTGCACGCCGACGGCCGCGAACGCCTCGTTGATCTCCACGAGGTCGAGGTCGGCGGCGGTCAGGCCGGCCTTGCCGAGCGCGTGCTTGATCGCGTTGGACGGCTGGCTGGTCAGCGAGTTGTCGGGGCCCGCGACGTTGCCGTGCGCGCCGATCTCGGCGAGCCAGGTCAGCCCGAGCTCCTCCGCCTTCGCCTTGCTCATGACGACGACCGCGCAGGCCCCGTCGGAGATCGGCGAGGACGTCGCGGCGGTGATGGTGCCGTCCTTGCTGAACGCGGGCCGCAGCTTCGCCAGGGTCTCGGCCGTGGTCTCGGGCCGGATCTGCTCGTCGTCGGTGACCAGCAGCGGGTCGCCCTTCCTCTGCGGGATCTCCACCGGCACGATCTCCTCGGCGAGGCGCCCCTCCTTCTGCGCGGCGGCGGCCCGCTGGTGGCTCGCCGCGCCGAACGCGTCCTGCGCCTCGCGGGTGATGCCGAGCCGGGACACGTGCCGCTCGGTCGACTCGCCCATCGACACCTGGTCCCAGGCGTCGGTGAGGCCGTCGAGGGCCATGTGGTCGCGGATGACGACGTCGCCGTACTTGTAGCCCTGACGCTGCCCGGCGAGCAGGTGCGGGGCGTTGGTCATCGACTCCATGCCGCCGGCGACCACGATCTCGAACTCGCCGGCCCGGATCAGCTGGTCGGCCAGGGCGATCGCGTCGAGGCCGGAGAGGCAGACCTTGTTGATCGTCAGGGCGGGCACCGACATCGGGATGCCGGCCTCGACCGCGGCCTGCCGGGCGGGCATCTGGCCGGCGCCGGCGGTCAGCACCTGGCCCATGATCACGTACTGCACCTGCTCGGGCGCCACGCCCGAACGCTCGAGCGCCGCCTTGATGGCGACACTCCCGAGCCTGGTGGCGGGAAAGTCTTTGAGGGCGCCGAGCAGCCGCCCCATCGGCGTGCGGGCGCCGCTGACGATCACCGCTTGAGTCATCGTGAGGCCTTTCGAGAGATGGTTCACATCGCACCGTCGCGACTGAACGATTACTAGGGTTCAGACTATCGCCATGACGACCTCGGACCCGAAGTTGGATATCTCACCCGTCGGCATTCTCCGCATCGATCACGTCGGTATCGCCGTCGCGGATCTCGACGAGGCGATCGCGTTCTACGGGCGCGTGTTCGGCATGCGTTGCGTGCACGAGGAGACGAATGAGGAGCAAGGGGTGCGCGAGGCGATGCTGTCGGTCGGACCCACCCCCGAAGGGGGTTGCCTGCAGCTGCTCGCGCCGCTGAGCCCGGCCTCGACGATCGCGAAGTTCCTGGACCGCAGCGGTCCGGGCATGCAGCAGCTCGCCTACACGGTGAGCGACATCGATGCGACCTGCGCCGAGCTGCGGTCCCGTGGCGTCCGGCTGCTGTACGAGACGCCCCGCCGCGGCACGTCCGATTCCCGCATCAACTTCGTGCATCCGAAAGACGCCGGAGGCGTACTTGTGGAGCTGGTGGAGCCGTTCCGAGCAGCTTCGAGCAACCACTCCTGAGGAGGTCAGTGGACTTCTTCACAGGCCGGTTCCCGATTTAGCTACCGTTCAGTAACGTCCGCTTCAGGGCATCGAGATGTGTTGCCGATCCCCATAGGCACCCCGCTTTCCGGGGTCCCACGCTTTATGCCTTCATCCCGGACGTTAGGAGCCCAGCGGTGCAGCAGATCCTCGACGCGATCATGCAGGCGGAGCGGGCGGCGGACCCCGCGGCCGAGCTCCGCGCCGTGGCGGGCCTGCCGGTGCCCTCGTCGTACCGTGGCGTGGTCGTCCGCGCCGACGAGACCGACATGTTCGACGGCCTCGCCACCCGCGACAAGGACCCCCGCAAGTCCCTGCACGTGCAGGAGGTCCCCACGCCCGAGGTCGGTCCGGGCGAGGCCCTGATCGCCGTGATGGGCAGCGCCGTCAACTACAACACCGTCTGGACGTCGATCTTCGAGCCGGTCTCGACGTTCGGCTTCCTTCAGCGGTACGGCCGCCTCAACGACCTCTCGAAGCGCCACGACCTGCCCTATCACGTGGTCGGCTCGGACGCGGCCGGCGTGGTCCTGAAGGTCGGCCCGGGGGTGAGCAAGTGGAAGCCCGGCGACGAGGTGGTCGCGCACTGCCTCAGCGTCGAGCTGGAGGACGCCACCGGGCACGACGACACGATGCTCGACCCGCAGCAGCGGATCTGGGGCTTCGAGACCAACTTCGGCGGCCTCGCCGAGCTGGCCCTGGTCAAGGCCAACCAGCTCATGCCGAAGCCCACCCACCTGTCGTGGGAGGAGGCGGCCTGCCCCGGGCTGGTCAACTCCACCGCCTACCGGCAGCTCGTGTCCCACCACGGCGCGCAGATGAAGCAGGGCGACACCGTCCTCATCTGGGGCGCGTCCGGCGGCCTCGGCTCCTACGCGACGCAGTTCGCCCTCAACGGCGGGGCTACCCCCGTCTGCGTCGTGTCCAGCCCGCAGAAGGCCGACCTGTGCCGGGCCATGGGCGCTGAACTGGTGATCGACCGCTCCTCGTTCACCTTCTGGAAGGACGAGCACACGCAGGACACCGCCGAGTGGCGCCGCTTCGGGGCGGAGATCCGCGCCCTGACCGGCGGCGACGACCCGGACATCGTGTTCGAGCACCCGGGCCGCGAGACCTTCGGCGTCAGCGTCTACGTCGCCAAGCGCGGCGGCACCATCGTCACCTGCGCGTCGACGTCGGGCTTCATGCACCAGTACGACAACCGGTACCTCTGGATGAACCTCAAACGCATCATCGGCAGCCACTTCGCCAACTACCGCGAGGCGTGGGAGGCCAACCGGCTCATCGCCCTCGGCAAGATCCACCCGACGCTGTCGCGCACCTACTCCCTGGACCAGACCGGCCAGGCCGCACACGACGTGCACCGCAACGCGCACCAGGGCAAGGTCGGCGTGCTCTGCCTGGCCCCCACCGAGGGCCTCGGCGTCCGCGACCCCGAGCTGCGCGCGAAGCACGAGACCGCGATCAACCGCTTCCGCAACCAGTAGCCGGCCGACACCCGCCGCACCTAGCCGCGGCGGTTACCACCCCTCAAGCCGGGTACGCACCAGACCCCGCGACGGGACGCCACAGCGTCGTGGCTCCCGCCGCGGCCCACCACTCCGGCCACGGCCCCACCCCGCTCGCCGAGCCGCCGCCATCACCCCTCGGTCCACAGACGTTGGTCAATGCCCCGAGACGTCCCGTTCCGGATGGGGGGCGGATAGAGGGTGCGCGATGTGGACCCGAATCAGAGATCATCTTGTGGGTGGATCGCGCGGGGTCTATGGAACGAAAGCCGCGAACCGGGGCATTGATCAACGTCGTCAATGGGGTGGGGGCGGGTGTGGTTGAGTTCAGTGAGCAAGAAGACCCACCGGGGTGGCGGGGCGGCGGGGCAGGTGGCGGCGGGGGTGTGTCATCCGAGGTGAGGGGCGGTATGGACGTTGTCTCGGTGGGTGCACTTTTCGGTGATTGCGACCTGGCCGTACGGTCACTCGACACGCCGACAAAGCATGACAAAAACATGGCGTGTCCTGGTCCGGTGAAGTTGACCTTGCGACCATCTCGGAAGAGTGCCGTTGCACCCTTGCGAAAGCCCCCCGGTGGTCTGCAAGTATGTGCCAATGCCCCAGCAGCAGTCCTCGGTTGACTTCTTTCAGAACGGCTCGGATCACGAAGAGCTGAGTGTGGTCCTGCGCGGTTACGACCGTGCCCAGGTCGACGCCAAGCTGCAGCGGATCAACGCGCAGCTCCAGCAGGCCAACCAGGCTCGCGAAGAGGCCGAGAGCCGGCTCGCCGAGTCCCAGCGGCGCATCCGTCAGACCGAGCAGCGGCTCGGCACGATGGAGCAGAAGCTGAGCGACACCAACAAGCAGCTGGAGGAGAACAACCGGCCGACGCTGTCGGGGCTGGGCACGCGGGTCGAGCAGATCCTGCGGCTCGCCGAGGAGCAGGCCAACGACCACCGGGGCGAGGCCAAGCGGGAGTCCGAGGGCATCATCTCCGCCGCGCGTCTCGAGGCTCGCGAGATCACCGACAAGGCGCGGGCCGAGTCCGCCGCCATGAAGGCGACCGCTGAGCGCGAGGCGGGCAACCTGCGCACCGCCGCCGAGCGGGAGGCCGCCGAGGTCCGGGTGCAGGCCCGGCGCGAGGCCGACACGCTGCGCGCCGACGCGGAGCGCGAGACCAAGCAGCTGCGCACGGCCACGGCACACGAGGTCGCCGAGCTGAAGGCCACGGTCGAGCGCGAGGTGGCGACGCTGCGGGCCACCGCCGAGCGGGAGATCACCCAGCTGCGCGCCAAGGCCGCCCGCGAGGCGGAGGAGAAGCGCGCCGAGGCGACGAAGCTGCTGACCGACGCGCGGGACAAGCGCGACAAGGACCTGCAGTCCCTCGCGCTGGAGATCGCCGAGCGGCAGGAGAAGGCGGAGCGCGACGAGTCGGCCCGTCACCAGTCCGCGGTCGCCGCGACCCAGAAGCTCGTCAACGAGGCCGAGAGCCGCGCCCGGGCCGCCGAGGACCGTGCGAAGGAGATCGAGCAGCGGGCCGAGGCGCGCCGGGTCGAGTCCGAGCGCAGCGCCGCCGAGACGGTCGAGAAGGCCAAGAACCTGGCCGACAAGACGGTCAACGAGGCCCGCGCCGAGGCGCACCGCCAGCTCAGCGAGGCGCGTGCCGAGGCCGAGGAGACCACGCAGCGGGCCCGGCGCGAGGTCGAGGACCTCACCCGCCAGAAGGACGCGGTCACGTCGCAGCTGGGTCAGATGCTCTCCGGCCTCGCCGGGATCATGCCGACGGTCCAGCCGCCGCAGCAGGCCGGCCCGGCCGACGCCAAGAAGGAGTCCGGAGACGGCAAGAAGGTCTCCGCCTGACGTTCGCGGGGCGCGGTGATCCGGCCGCTTCTCGATCATTCACGGGGAGTTCGATCGCACGTCCCGTCATGCGCGGTGTGTAATTGCGCGTGGCGGGACGTTGCGTGTGAGGATGGGTGTCATGTCAGACCGCGACCTCTTCGACACGGGCCCGGGCGGCGTCTCTTCAGAGCCCGACTTCGAGACCGCACTGCGTGGGTACAACCGCAGCCAGGTCGACAAGTACTGGACGCAGTCGGAGAACGAGATCCATGCCCTGAAGCTGGAGAACGAAGAGGTCTGGAGCCAGGTCCAGGCGCTCGCCTCCCAGGTCCAGGAGCTGCAAATGGAGCTCGCTGACCTGCGCCGGCGCGGTCCTGTGGGCGAGGTCTCGTTCCGTCATCTGGGCGCCCGCGTCGAGCAGATCCTGGGGCTCGCCGAGGACCAGGCCGAGTCGATCCGCGCCAATGCCGTGCAGGACATCGCGGGCCTGCGCGGCGAGGCCGAGCGGCTCCTCGCCGACGCCCGCGGCCGGGCCGCCAAGGCCAACGAGGACTTCGAGCTCGCCCTCGCCGCCCGCCGCGCGGAGGAGGAGCGGGCGGTCACGGAGCGTCGCGCCGCGCTCGCTGCCGAGGTCCGGGCGATCGAGGAGCGGGCCGCCGCTTCGCGGGCCGAGGCCGACCGGATCGTCGCGCACGCGCACGCCGAGGCGCAGCGCATCACCGCCGAGGTCACCGCCCAGCTCGAGCAGGCCCGCTTCCAGGCGGAGCGGGAGCTGCAGGCGCTGCGCGCGTCGGCCGAGCAGCACTCGGCGCAGGTCCGCGCCCAGGCCGACCAGCACGCCACCGCCGCCCAGCAGCACGCGGCGACCGTGACGAGCGAGGCCGAGCAGCAGGCCGCCGCGATCGTCGCCCAGGCGCAGCAGCAGGCCGCCGCGGTCACCACCGAGGCACAGCAGAAGGCGTCCGCGGTCACGGCCGAGGCCCAGGCGCAGGCGACCGCGCTGACCACCCAGGCCCAGGAGACCGCCGCGACCGTCGCGGCGAAGGCGCAGGAGGCCGCGACCGCCGTGGCCGCGCAGGCCGAGGAGCACGCCGCGACCGTCACCGCCCAGGCGCAGGAGACGGCCGCCGCCGTCGCCGCGCAGGCCGAGCAGGCCGCGAATGCCGTCACCGAGCAGGCCGCCGCGCAGGCGAAGGCCATCGCCGACAGCGCCGTGGCGAAGGCCGAGGCCGCGGCCGCCGAGGCGCACGCCGTCGCGACCGAGGCCCACCGCAAGAGCACCGACGAGGCGACCCGGAAGGCCGACGCCGAGGCCGTGCAGCGGGCCGACGCGGCCCGCGCCACGCTCGACCAGGAGCTGCGCGACCTGCGCGCCACCCACGACGCCGAGGTCGCCGAGCTGCGCACGACGGCCGACCGCGAGCTCGCCGAGGCCCGCGCCGCGGCCAAGGCCGAGACCGACCAGCTCCGCGCCACCGCCGAGTCGGAGGCCGAGACGCTGCGGACCACGGTGCGGACCGAGGTGGACGAGCTGCGGGCCGCCGCGAGGACCGAGGCCGAGACCCTCACCACCGCCGCGTCAGCGGAGGCGGACCAGCTCCGCACCGCCGCCAGCACCGAGGCCGAGACGCTGCGGAGCACAGCGCAGACCGAGGCCGAGACGCTGCGGACCACGGCGCAGACCGAAGCGGAGTCGCTGCGGACCACGGCGCAGACCGAGGCCGAGACGCTGCGCACCGAGGCCGCGGCCGCCGTGACCGCCGCCCAGGCGGAGGCCGCGACCAAGGCCGAGGCCGCCACGAAGGCGGAGACGGAGGCGATCGCCAAGGCCGACGCCGCCGCGAAGGCCGGCGCCGAGGCCACCGCCAAGGCCCAGGCCACGGCGAAGGCCGAGGCGGAGGCCACCGCGAAGCAGGCGGCCACCGCGAAGGCCGAGCTCGAGGCCGTCACCGCGGAGCTCACCGCGGCGGAGGGCCGGCTGGCCGAGGCCCGGGCGCAGGAGGCCGCCGCCCGCGAGCGACTCGATGAGGTCGCCGGCGCCGAGGCCCGCCTCGCCGACCTGCGCGAGCAGGAAACGGCGCTCACCAGCAAGGTCGCCCAGGCCGAGACGGCGCTCAGCGGCGAGCTGGCCGGCCTGCGGGCGCAGGAGACCGAGCTGACCACCCAGGTCGCGGCCGCCGAGGCGCGCCTGGCCGAGCTGCGGCAGCAGACCGCCGACGCCGAGAAGCTGAGCGAGCAGGCGCAGCAGGCGACCGACAAGGCGAAGCAGGCCGACGACAAGGCCAAGCAGGCCGAGGCACAGGCGAAGGCGGCCGCCGAGAAGGCGAAGCAGGCCCAGCAGCAGGCAAAGCAGGCCGGCGAGAAGGCCAAGCAGGCCGAGGAGCAGGCGAAACTCGCCGAGGAGCGGGTCGAGGCCGCGCAGCGGCGGGCCGAGGAGATCGACCAGCTCGCCACTGCCGCCGGCACCGAGGCCGCCGAGCGCGCCGCCCAGACCCTGGCCGAGGCCGAGCAGTCCGCCGAGGCGATCCGCGAGGCCGCCCGCATCGAAACGGCGACCCCAGCGGCAACGAACGGCAACGGCAAGGTGAAGGTCGCGGCCGAGTAAGGGCCGAACTGGCGAAACACCCCGTGCATCAGGTGCGGAAAGCCGACACTCAAGTTGAGGACGTGATGACGAATCACGTATCGTCCGCGGGTCTGCGCGCCTAGTCACTCAGGGGGAAGAGCGTGAGCAGTACGGAGCAGGTCGAGCGCCCCGGACGCCACTCCGTTCCACCCCAGAAGCCACGCGTGTCCGCGCGCACCGTGGCGATCGGCGTCGCCATCGTCGTGGTGGTCGCCGCGGGCGGGATCGCGGCCGCGGCGTACACGAGCGGCGGCTCCGAGAGCCAGTCGAGCAGCGCCGACGAGAAGGCCACCGTCATCAGCACCGACGGCGCCGTCGTCGACGGCAAGCAGCTCACCACTGCGCTGCACATCAAGGCCAACAACGTCAAAGTGGTCAACACGACCGTGCGGCACCGGGGCACGGCGGCGATCCGGATCTTCCCGGGCGTGCACGGCACCGTCGTGGAGAACACCGAGGTGTTCTGCGACGGCAAGGACATGGTCGGCGTCGGCAACGGCGGCTACACGGCCACGAAGGTCAAGGTGCACGGCTGCGCGGTCGGCTTCCAGCACTACGCCGGCGCCCCGGCCACGGTCACCGACTCGACGGTCGACGACAAGCCGTACAAGGCCAGCTACGCCTTCACCGAGCAGGGCAAGAAGCACCCGACCACCGGCACGGGACTCGTCGCCGGGCCGGTCGCGGCCGCGAAGCCCTGGCCCGGCCCCGACAACACGGGCGTGCCGGCGGGGACCACGCTCACCCCGTACACCGGCCCGTACGCGATCACGCAGGAAAACACCGTCATCGACGGGAAGATCCTCACCGACTGCGTCGAGATCAAGGCGAAGAACGTCACGATCAAGCGGTCGAAGATCAACTGCAAGAACAAGGGCGGCATGATCATCCGGGTGTTCGACGAGCTCGTGCCCGACGCGAGCCTGCTCGTCGAGGACACCGAGATCACCGGTGACGGCGAGGGGCTCGGGGTCGGCTTCGGCCACTACACGCTGCGCCGCGTCAACATGCACAACCTCAACGAGGGCCCCCGGGTCTCCGACGGCGCGGTGATCGAGGACAGCTGGATCCACGGCCTGGTCTTCACCGACGAGAAGGACCACCAGGACATCCTGCAGACGACCGGCGGCACCGGCATGATCGTGCGGCACAACACGCTCGAGGCGTTCAACCCGGCCACCAACGACCCGTTCAACGCGGGCTTCCAGCTCGGCTCGGAGACCGCCCCGAAGCTGAGCGACCTGCTGGTGGAGAACAACCTGTTCAGCGGTGGGAACTACACGGTGAACCTGCGGCCGGACACGAAGACCGAGAAGGTCGTGTTCCGCAACAACGTGTTCGTGCAGAACAGCCGCTACGGCGCCGCCTCCAACGAGGACCTCCCAGGCGTCACCTGGGAGGCCACCAACGTCTTCCTCGACGGAGGCAAGCCCGTCACGCACGGGCCGTAGCGCAGGCCCGACTCGCACGGGCCCAAGAGCAGGCCCGTCACGCACGGACCCTAGAAGGTCACGACCGCCTTCGTGACGGTGTACGCCTCGGCGTAGTGCGACCGGCACTCCATCCCACGGATGCGGGCGAGGCCGAGGAACACCTCGTCGTCCCACCAGTCGCGGGCCTTCTGCGACGGGAAGTGCTCGTGCAGCAGCGCGACCTTGCGCCGGCCCTGCTCGACGGTGAGCGGCACGTACACGTTGCGCCGGGACAGATCGCCGTCCCACTTCGGGATCTCGTAGTGCATGACGAGCGAGTTCCGGAAGGCGGTCGAGGCGAGCGAGCCGAGCAGCCGGTGGTCCTGGTGCGCGTCGTCGGTCGACGGCGCCAGGACCAGGTCCGGGGTGCCGAGCCGGGCCGCGGCCTCGACGATCTCCTTCGTCGCGTCCCAGTGCGCCGGGAGCCGGCCGTCGGGCAGATCACCCAGCGAGAACCGCACCGCGCCCTGGGACAGGAACGCCGTCGCGGCCGCCCGGGCCTCCGCCTGCCTGGCAGGAACACCCGTCGCGAGGACGTAGTGGACCGAAACCCCGGCGGGCAGGGAGAGCAGCAGCCCGCCGGCGGCGATCTCGATGTCGTCCGGGTGTGCACCCAGGGCGACCACGGACCGCACGCCGGCGAGGGAGAAGCCGATCATGCGGACGGGCGGCGGGACGCGTCCCACAGCATCCACGGGCAGTTGCCGTGGTTGTAGGCCTCTTCCATCTCCGCCCGGTCTTTGAACGTGTCGACCGCGCGCCAGAACCCGTCGTACTGCTGAGCCAGCAGCTTCCGGTCCGGGATGAGCCGGTCGAAGGCGTGCGGCACCATGTCCTCGCCGTCGCGCAGGACGTCGAAGATCTCCGGCCGCATGATGAAGTAGCCGCCGTTCTCCCAGGTCATCAGGTCGCGGAAGTCCCGGACCCGCGACACCGACCCGTCGTCTGACATCTCCAGGATGTGGTGCGTGGAGACCGGCGGCACGGCGAGCATGCTGACCGCCGCCGTGGACGCCCGGAAACGCTCCACCATCTCCGGCAGCGGCGCGTCGGTCAGCGTGTCGGCGTAGTTGGCCAGGAACATCGGCTCGTCCTCGACGTACTTGCGCACGCGCATGAGCCGCTCGCCGATCGTGGCCTTGAGGCCCGTGTCGATGAACGTGATGTTCCAGTCGGTGATGTCGGTCGAGAAGAGCTGCACGTCACCGTTGCCGCCGACGAGGGTGAAGTCGTTGGACAGCGTCTCGTCGTAGTGCAGGAAGTAGTCCTTGACCACGGCGGCGCCGTAGCCGAGGGCGAGCACGAAGTCGGTGTGCCCGAAGTGGGCGTAGTAGCGCATGACGTGCCACAGCAGCGGCCGGTCGCCGATCATCGCCATCGGTTTCGGGACGTTGCTCGTGCCCTCGCGCATCCGCATGCCGAGACCACCGCAGAACAGGACGACCTTCACGACAAACTACTCCTCGACGTCGAGAGCCGGGATCGGGTAGACCAGCTTGCCGCCCCAGTCGCGCACGTACGACAGCTGCGCGCTGATCTCGGTGCGCAGGTTCCACGGCAGGACCAGGACGTAGTCGGGCCGGTCCGCGGCGATGCGCTCCGGCGCGTGGATCGGGATGTGCGTGCCCGGCAGGAACATGCCCTGCTTGTGCGGCGACCGGTCGACCGTGTACTCGAGCAGGTCCTCGCGGATACCGCAGTGGTTGAGCAGCGTGTTGCCCTTGCCCGGGGCGCCGTAGCCGACGACCCGCTTGCCCTCGGCGCGCGCCTTCATGAGGAAGTCGAGCAGGTCGCGCTTGATGGTGAAGACCTCGCCGGCGAAGCCCTTGTGCCCCTCGAAGGTGTGCAGACCGGCCGCGGCCTCGGCGTCGAGGACGGCCTTGACGGCCACCGAAGGTTCACCCGCTGTTTCACTTCGCTGTGCGTGCACGCGCAGCGACCCGCCGTGGGTCGACAGCTCCTCCACGTCGACGACGGTGAGGCCGCCCTTGGCGAGCGCCCGCGACGCGGTGAGCAGGGACAGGTACTGGTAGTGCTCGTGGTAGATCGTGTCGAACTGCCGGCGCTCGATCAGGCGCAGCAGGTGCGGGAACTCCAGCGTGACCAATCCGTCCGATTTGACCAAATTGGCGAGTCCCTGACTGAATCCAATAATGTCCGGAATATGTGCATAGACGTTATTTGCGGCAACCAGATCCGCACGGCCGTACTGCGCCGCGACCGATTCGCCGGTTTCCGGCCCGAGAAAGCACACCTCTGTCCGGATCCCCTTTTCGCGGGCGACCGCGGCGACATTTCCGGCTGGCTCAACGCCGATCACGGGAATACCCGCGGCCACAAAGTGCTGCAGAAGGTACCCGTCATTACTGGCCACTTCGGCGACCAGGCTGTCGGCCGTTAGGTTGAGCTTCTCGATCATAGCGACGGAGTACTGCCGCGCATGCTCCACCCAGGATGATGAATAGGAGGAGAAGTAGAGGTAGTCGGAGAAGATCTCCTCACCCGCCACGTAGGCCGGGAGCTGCACCAACAGGCACTCAGAGCAGGTGCGCACGTGCAGCGGGTAGAACGTCTCCGGTGCGTCGACCTTCTCTGCGGGCACGTAGCTCTCACACAGTGGCGACATACCGAGGTCGACGAAGGTCTCGGTGAGCTCGGCACCACAGAGCCGGCACGAGACAACGGGCATGCGTCCCCCCAAAATAATCGTTGGCGCTAGGCTCCCACCTATACGGCTGGAGCATGATGTGGACGCGTCAGCCTAAGGCAGAATCCAAGCCAAGAAGCTAGCGGTCGCGGAACACTGCTGTTCAACGTCAGAGTAAGAAGTCCGACACACCACCGAGGGCACTTTCGGTCCCTCTTAGACTCGCCTTCCACCCGCCGAGCGTTCGGGAGCTTTGCCATGCGCGTACTCGTCACCGGTCACGACGGATACATCGGCAGTGTGCTGGTGCCGATACTCCGGCAGGCCGGGCACGAGGTCGTCGGTCTCGACACCGGGCTGTTCGCGGACTGCGTCCTCGGGCCGGCGCCGGAGGAGGTCAAGACGCTGCGCGTCGACCTCCGCGACGTCGAGCCGTCGCACGTCACCGGGTTCGACGCGGTCATGCACCTGGCCGCGCTGTGCAACGACCCGCTGGGCAACCTCAACCCCGACCTGACGTATGACGTCAACCACCGCTCGACGATCCGCCTGGCGAAGGCCGCCAAGGCCGCCGGGGTCCAGCGGTTCCTGTTCTCGTCGTCCTGCTCGCTGTACGGCAAGGGCGCCGACGACACCCCGCTGGACGAGACGGCCGGCTTCCAGCCCGTGACGCCCTACGGCGAGTCGAAGATCCTCTCGGAGCAGGGCCTGCTGGAGCTCGCCGACGACGACTTCTCGCCGGTGTTCCTGCGCAACTCCACGGCCTACGGCTTCTCCCCCCGCCTGCGCGGCGACCTGGTCGTCAACGACCTCGCCGCGCACGCGCTGCTCACCGGGCAGGTCCGGCTGCTGTCGGACGGCAAGGCGTGGCGGCCGCTGGTCCACATCGAGGACATCTCCGCCGCCTTCCTGGCGCTGCTGGAGGTCGACCGCGGGCGCGTGCACGCCAAGGCGTACAACATCGGCAAGAGCAGCGAGAACTACCTGATCCGCGACGTGGCCAACCTCGTCGCCGAGGTGGTGCCGGGCAGCGAGGTGACGTTCGCCGAGGGCGCCGGCACCGATCTGCGCAACTACCGGGTCACCTGCGACCTGATCGCCGCCGAGGTCCCCGAGTTCCAGCCGAGGTGGACGGTCAAGCTGGGCGTCGAGCAGCTGATCGAGCAGTACCAGCGGCACGGCCTGACGATCGAGCAGTTCGGCAGCCAGACCCACCAGCGCATCAAGCGGATCAAGGCGCTGATGGAGGCCGGCAAGCTCGACAACGACCTGCGGTGGACGGCATGACCGGCCAGCGCAGCGACTCGGGCCGGTCATCATCGGCGCAGGTTCAGTCAGGACGACGCCGGAGCGCAGCGGAGGTGGTGGCATGACGAGCGACCGGATCTGTGACGCCTGCGGCGAGGAGCGGCTGGTCCCGTTCGCCGACCTCGGTGACATCCCGGTTCTGTGCGGGGTGCACTGGGAGGCGCACGGCGACGCGGTCGCGTCCCCCGTCGGCCGGATGGAGCTGGCGCACTGCCCGCGCTGCGCCTACGTGCGCAACGTCGCGTTCGAGCAGGACAAGCTCGTCTACGACACGACGATGGACACCAACCTGCACTTCTCCCCCGCGTTCCAGCGGTTCTCCGCGGACCTGGTGCAGAGCCTCAGCGAGCGGTACGACCTCAGCGGCAAGCTCGTGCTCGACGTCGGCTGCGGCCAGGGCGAGTTCCTCAAGGAGCTCACCCACGTCAGCGGCGCCAGCGGCGTGGGCTACGACGCGATGTACGCGGGCGAGGTCGGCACCAACGGCCTGACCACGTTCCACAGCGGGCTCGCCCCGCGCGGGTCCGGCCTGCCGAAGTACGACTTCTTCACCTCGCGGCACTGGTTCGAGCACCTCGACGACCCGTTCGAGTTCCTGGTCGACCTGCGGGAGCAGGCGAAGGGCCGCGAGGTCTTCGGCTACGTCGAGGTCCCCGACGCGGTGTACGACCTCGCCACCGCCGGCTGGGAGGTCATCTACCCGCACGTGTCGTACTTCGACGCCTACTCCCTGGCGAGCATCTTCGGCCGGGCCGGCTGGACGGTCGAGTCGACGGGCACGCTGTTCTCGGGCATGTTCCGCTACATCGAGGTGTCGGCCAACCGCCCCCGCGCCGGCGGTCACGTCGCGCACACCGGCGAGCTGCCGTCGATGCGGGCCCGCGACAAGCAGCTCGCGGCGATCGCCGGCTTCGCCGAGCGGCACCACGCCGAGCGGGAGCGCTGGCGGAGCACGATCGCGAAGCTCAACGCCGACGGCGCGCGGCCGGTGCTGTGGGGCGCGGGCTCCCGCGGCGTGCAGTTCCTGACCCTCGCCGACCGCGAGCTGGGCCTGCACGGCGTCGTGGACCTCAACCCGCGCAAGTGGGGCCGCTTCCTGCCGGTCACCGGGCACCGGGTCGACCCGCCGTCGACCCTCACGACCCTGCAGCCGAAGGCCGTCGTGATCACCAACCCGGCGTACAAGGACGAGATCGCCAAGTCCCTCGCCGACCTCGGCGTCACCGCAGAGATCCTGGTGGCCTAGATGCCCAGAGTTTCGATCGGGATGACGACGTACAACGTCGAGAAGTACCTGCCGCTGGCGATCGAGTCGATGCTGGCGCAGGACTACCCGGACTTCGAGATCGTCGTGTGCGACAACCTGTCCACCGACAGCACCTGGGAGATCCTGGAGCGCTACGCCGCCAAGGACGAGCGGGTCCGGGTGTACCGCAACCCGGAGAACCTCGGCGAGGCCGGCAACTTCCGGCGGGTCGTGCAGCTGGCCCGCGGCGAGCTGTTCCGGCTCGCCGCGCACGACGACCTCGCCGCGCCGACGCTGATCAGCCGGTGCGTGGAGGCGCTCGACGCGCACCCCGAGGCGATCCTGGCCTTCCCGCAGACGATGCTGATCGACAGCGACGGCAACGAGATCGGCCCGTGGGACGACGCCATGGACACCCAGACCCTGCGCTCGCGGGGCCGGGTCAGCTGGTACGCGCGGAAGTGGAACCTCTGCAACGAGGTCTTCGGCGTGGTCCGCACCGACGTGCTGCGCAAGACGCGGCTGCTCGGGCCGTTCCTGTCCAGCGACGTGCGGATGCTGCACGAGCTGGCGCTGCGCGGCGAGTTCATCCAGGTGCCGCAGCGGCTGTTCTACCGCAGGATGCACGCGACCAACACGTTCGGCGCGCAGCGCGACACCGACGAGGTGCTCGAGTGGCTGGAGCCGGGCGCGGCGAAGGGCAAGAACCGCAAGCGCAAGCCCGCCTCGGACCAGAGCCACCACACCAGGATGACCTGGGAGATCACGAAGGCGCTCATGAGCAACGAGCTGCCGGTGACGGAGCGGGCGGTCGCCACCGGGGCGTTCCTGACCTCGTGGGGCACCCGCCGCGGCCGGGCCAAGCTGGGCCGGATCCGCCGCTCGATCACCCGCACGCCGATCGCGCCGCCGGTCTGGGAACAGCCCCAGCAGCAGTCGTCTGACCAGCAGTCGCAGGCCTAGGAGTCCGCATGAGTCAGAGCGTCGACAGCAGCGTCGACCCGCTCGACCGCACCGTCGATCTTGACCGTACCGCCGAGATCAGCGCTCTGACACCACCGGCGACAACGACGACGCTGGACGCACCGGAGGAGGAGGCGCCGCGCAAGCGCCTCAAGTCCGCGATCTTCTGGTCGTACGCGCTGACCGCCGGCCGCCTGGGCACCACGACCGTCGTCACGTTCGTGCTGGCGGGCATGCTGGGACCGCACGCGTTCGGCGTCGTGGGCACCGCGCTGCTGTTCGTGATGATCACGCAGATGCTGCTCCAGCAGACGCTGCTCACCACGATCATCCAGCGCGAGAAGCTCGAAGGCGACCACCTGGACGCCGGGTTCTGGCTCGTCATCATCGGCAGCCTGGTGCTGACCGCGGTGGCCGCCGCCGCGGCACCGCTGTGGGCGGCGTTCAACAACCAGCCCGAGGTCACCATGATCTGCGTGGCGCTGACCCCCATGATCCTGCTGCAGGGGCTGACCGTGGTCCCCGAGGCGATCATGCGGCGGAGGATGACGTTCCGGCCGCTGGCCATCCGGACGCTGATCGCGAACGTCATCGGCGGCGTGGTCGGCATCGCCATGGCGCTCGCCGGCTACCAGGCCTGGGCGCTGGTGGGGCAGCAGCTGGTGGTGGGCGGCGTCGGCGCCGTCGTGCTGTGGACCGTCACCGACTGGCGCCCCCGCTGGCGGCTGCCCCGGCAGGCGATCAAGGACCTGTGGGGGTTCTCCGCCCAGTCCGCGCTCGGCGGCATCGGCGTCTTCCTGGCCATCCGCATCGACCTGTTGGTCCTGGCCAAGTTCTTCGGCCCGGTGGCGGTCGGTCTGTACCGCATCGCGCAGCGCCTGCCTGACATGCTGACCGAGGTGACCAGCCGGTCGCTGCAGCAGGTGTCGCTGCCGGAGCTGGCCCGCCTGCAGCGCAAGCCGGCCGAGCTCGGTGACCGGCTCGCCAAGATGCTGCACGTGTCCGCCGTCGCCGGACTGCCCGCGCTGGGCATCCTCGCGGCCGTCGCGAAGCCGCTCGTCGCGCTGCTCGGTCCCGAGTGGTCGCCGGCCGGCACCGGCATGCAGCTGCTGTGCATCGTCGGCATCGTCAACGTGTACGGGGTGCTGCTCGGCCCCGCCCTGCAGGCCGTCGGCCGGCCGGGCATCAACACGGCGCTGTCCTGGTTCCAGCTCACGGTCGGGGTCGGCACCTTCTACCTCATCGGGCAGTGGCTCAACGGCTCCACCGACGACCGCGCGCAGGTCGCCGCGATCGCGCTGGGCATGTCGGCGGTCGAGCTGTCGATCACGATCCTGATGATGTACATCACTTTCGTGCGGGTGTTGAAGGTCAGCACCTGGCAGATCCTCGGCCCGACGGTGCCGGCGTTCATCGCGGGCTCGGCAGGCTTCCTCGTGCCGTTCCTCGTCGACCGGTTCGGCCTGGTCAGCGGGCCGTGGGTGCTGAAGCTCCTGGTCTACGGCGTGCTCGCCACCGGCATCGCCGGCGGCCTGCTGCTCGCGCTGGACACCCGTACCCGCGGGATGGTCATGCGCAAGGTTCAACCATTGCTCGGAAAGAAGCTCGGAAAGAAGTAGGAGCGGGTCTTTGCTGTTCGACGAGTCCAACCGCCTGCGGCCCCTGGCCCACGCGGTGATCCCCGGTGGCGCGCACACGTATGCGAAGGGGGACGACCAGTTCCCCGAGGAGGCGCCGGGCTTCATCGTCCGGGGCAGCGGCTGTCACGTCTGGGACGCCGACGGCAACGAGTTCGTCGAGTACGGCATGGGCCTGCGCTCGGTCACGCTCGGCCACGGATACGCGCCGGTGGTCGAGGCCGCGGCCCGGCAGATGGCGGACGGGCTCAACTTCAGCCGCCCGGCGACGATCGAGCTGACCGCCGCGGAGCGGCTGCGCGGCGCGCTCGGCGTGCCCGACCGGATGGTGAAGTTCGCGAAGAACGGCTCCGACGTGACGAGCGCCGCGGTGAAGCTCGCCCGCGCGTTCACCGGCCGGGACCTCGTCGCGATCTGCGCCGACCACCCGTTCTTCTCCACCGACGACTGGTTCATCGGCACGACCGGCATGCCGGGCGGCATCCCCGGCGCGGTCCGTGACCTGACCGTCCGGTACCGCTACAACGACCTGGCCAGCGTCGAGGCGCTGATCGCCGAGCACCCCGGGAAGATCTCCTGCCTGGTGCAGGAGGTCGAGACGACCGAGCCGCCCGCGCCGGGCTTCCTCGAGGGCCTGCGGGCGCTGTGTGACCGGCACGGCATCGTGCTGATCTTCGACGAGATCATCACCGGGTTCCGCTGGCACGTGCGCGGCGCCTCCCACGTGCACGGCGTGCGGGCCGACCTGACCAGCTACGGCAAGGCACTCGGCAACGGCTTCGCGGTGGCCGCGCTCGTCGGCCGGCCCGACATCATGGAGCTCGGCGGGCTGCGCACCGACCGGGAGCGGGTGTTCCTGCTGTCCACCACCTACGGTGCCGACACGCACACCCTCGCCGCGACGATGGCCGTCCTCGACGTGTACGAGCGCGAACCGGTCATCGAACACCTGCACCGCCAGGGCCGGCGGCTGGCGGAGGGCGTGACGGCGGCCGCGGCGGCGCACGGCGTCCAGGACTTCGTGGGCGTGGCCGGCCGCGACAGCAACCTCATCTACATGACCAAGGACAGCGACGGCGAGCGCTCGCAGGCGTTCCGGACGCTGTTCCTGCAGGAGCTGGTCCGCCGCGGCGTGATCGCCCCGTCGTTCGTCGTCAGCTACTCCCACACCGACGCGGACATCGACCGCACGATCGAGGCGGTCGACGGCGCCCTCGCGGTCTACGCGAAGGCCTTGAGCGACGGCGTCGACGCCTACCTGGTCGGTCGCGCCGTGAAGCCCGTCTTCCGCCCTTACGTCTAGGGGAGCCACCGTGGTCGCAGTCCTCGAGCGGGAACAGGTCCGGCGCGGCACCCGTACACCGGTGAAGGCCGCCCTGGTCGTCGGCGCCCTCGTGGCCGGGACGGCGGCCTCGATCCTGCGGCAGCCCGGGCCCGGGGCGCTGGACACGATCTGGGCCGAGGACGGCGAGATCTTCCTGACCCAGGCGGCGCGTGACGGCGCCGGGGCGTTCACCACGTCCTACGCCGGCTACTACCACCTCGTCGCCCGGCTCGTCGCCGGCGTCGCGGCGCTGCTGCCGGCGTCCCAGGCCGCTGCGGCGCTCGCGATCGGCGCGGCGCTGGTCACGACGGTCTTCGCGATCGCCGCGTATGCCCTGAGCGGGGAGTACCTGTCCTCGACCGTGGCCCGGCTGGTGGTGTCGGTGCCGGTCGCGGTGCTGCCGATGGCGCAGGGCGACGTGCTGAACTCCCCGGCGAACCTGCACTGGACCGGTCTCTACGTCCTGTTCTGGTTCCTGCTGTGCCGGCCCGCCTCGGTCGCGGGGAAGGTGCTGGCGTGCGCGGGCATCGTGCTCATCGTCGGCAGCGACATCCTGACCGGCGTCTACCTGCCGCTCGTCGCGTTCGTGCTGTGGTTCCACCGGGACCGGTACGCGGTGGCGAAGGCCGTGGCGTTCGTGGTGCCCTTCGCCGTGCAGGTGCTCGGCCTGCTCACCGGGGCGAGCGAGCGGGAGGGCCTGGCGCCGGACCCGGTCCGGGCGGTGACCGGCTTCGTGCTCCGCGCGGTGCCGACGGCGCTGTTCGGCGAGCGTTGGGTCGGCCAGACGGTCAACGCCCGCAGCCTGATCTTCGCCGCGCTCGCGTGGCTGATCCTCGGCGCCGTGCTGGTCCTGGGGCTGCGCAAGGTCGTCCGTCCACGGTGGACGCTGGTGATCGCGGCGGGCGTGCACAGCGCGCTGGTCTACCTCGCGCCGGTCGCGCTCAGCGGCATCGCCACCCCGCGGTACAACGTGGCGCCGGCCCTGCTGGTGCTCGTCACGCTCGTCGCCCTGCTCAACGACGTGACCGGGGTCCGGATCCTCGCGGCGCTGGTGCTGGTGGTCTGCGCGGTCAACTTCCGGGTGGACAACGCCCGGGCGGACGGGCCGGCCTGGCACACGGGGTTGCGGGGCGCGGAGACGGCCTGCGCCGCCGATCCGGCGGCCACGGTGAGTATTGAGGTGACTCCGCTCGCGGCACCTGGGTGGCATGTCGCACTGCCGTGTGACTATGTCGACAAAAAATAACCCTCTGGCATTGGGGCCATCGTCGGACAAGCAATTATCAGGCGAACTATGATCCACTCCAGAGTTAAAGCATGAATTTCCTCGACCGTTCGGGCAGGGTTGCCTGGCGGAACGACGGAGCCCTCTACACCCCGGAACGAGATTCACCTTCTGCGGCCCGCATGTACGCTGAGCTGCGAAACAGAAGATCAATCTTGTCCGTTTAGCCGCATTCGTACAGAATGCGCAAATTAGGTTTTTTGTTCAATTTAACAAGTCAAGCGGCATTTCATGTTTCGTTAAAAGCGGCATGTAAAGAATGCGACACGGCGAGTTTGCCAGTGCCCACTTGCCCCGCTGACGCGTTATCCGCCAGTGTCGCTAGGCGACTGCCCGTGGGGGGGCGCCGCGACCTATTTTTCTTGGGGAGCAGGGTCGGTCATGAAGGTTGGCGTCATCGGCTGTGGTTACTGGGGGGCGAAGCACGTGCGCGTGCTGTCATCACTCCCCGAGGTGTCACTGGTCGTCGCGATCGACGCACAGACGGAGCGGATCGATCCACTGCGCCGGATGTACCCGAGCGCGCTGTGCGTCACCAGCCTGGACGAGGTGATCGACCTCATCGACGCCGCGATCATCGCCACGCCGCCGCGCTCGCACGCGCCGCTGGCGAAGCGGCTGCTCGCCGCCGGCAAGCACGTCATGGTCGAGAAGCCGATGACCGCCTCGACCGCGGAGGCCCGCGAGCTCGTCGCGATGGCCGACGAGGCCGGCCTCACCCTCGCCACCGGGCACACGTTCGAGCACAACGCGGTGGTCAAGCACCTGCGCGACATGGTCGCCGCCGAGGAGCTCGGCAAGATCTACTACATCGACACCGCGCGGCTGAACCTCGGGCTCTACCAGCCCGACGTCAACGTCGTCTGGGACCTCGCGCCGCACGACATCTCGATCATCAACATGGTGCTGGGCAGCACGCCGACCGCGGTCAGCGCGTGGGGCACCAGCCACGCCGGCACGCCCTTCGAGGACGTCGCCTACCTGCGCCTGGAGTACGGCGCGATCGGCGCGACCGCCAACATCCACGTCAGCTGGCTCGACCCGTCGAAGGTGCGACGCGTGACGGTCGTCGGCAGCCAGCGCATGGCGGTCTACGACGACATGCTCGACGAGGGCCGGCTGCGCATCTACGACAAGGGCATCCAGGGCGCCCCGCTGGACGGCACCGTGCCGATGTCGTACCGCTACGGCGGCATCACCTCGCCGCACATCCCGATGACTGAGCCGCTCGGCGAGGTCGACCGGGACTTCGTGCAGTCGGCGATCACCGGGCGCACCCCTGCCGTCGACGGCCGGCGCGGGCTCGCCGTGGTGGAGGTCCTGGAGGCCGCCGCCGAGTCGATGGCCACCGGCCGCACCGTCAACATCTCCCAGCCCGCAACCGTCTGACTCGAGAGGAACACCACGTCC
Organism: Dactylosporangium sp. NPDC006015; assembly: GCF_040614215.1. Lineage (NCBI taxonomy): Bacteria > Bacillati > Actinomycetota > Actinomycetes > Micromonosporales > Micromonosporaceae > Dactylosporangium > Dactylosporangium sp. NPDC006015. Next base: position 130,962 of record NZ_JBEXUD010000028.1, on the reverse strand, counting down.
CGTGCGCATCCCGTTCAATGACCTCGCGACGCCGCACGCGTCGATCGTTGAGGACGTCGTCGCCGAGGTGCGGGCGTTGGCCGGCAACTCCCGCTTCATCGGCGGGCCGGCCGTCGAGTCCTTCGAGCAGGATTTCGCGGCGTACTGCGGCACCACGCACGCCGTGGGCGTCGCCAACGGCACCGACGCGATCGAGCTGACCCTGCGGGCGCTCGGCATCGGTGGCGGCGACGAGGTCCTGGTGCCGGCCAACACGTTCATCGCGACCGCCTCGGCCGTCGCGGCGACCGGCGCCACCCCCGTCTTCGTCGACGTCGACCCGGTGAGCCTGCTCGTCACGCCCGCCACCCTGGAGGCCGGCAAGACCGAGCGGACCGCCGCGGTGATCCCGGTGCACCTGTACGGGCACATGGTGCCGCCGGCGGACGTGCTGCCGTTCGCGGCGAAGCACGGCCTGGCAGTGCTCGAGGACTCCGCGCAGGCGCACGGGGCGGACGCTCCGGCGCAGCATGACGGCCTGGGTGAGAAGGTGCGGGCCGGGTCCTACGGTGTCGCCGGAACCTTTAGTTTTTACCCAGGCAAGAACCTTGGTGCCTGGGGAGACGGTGGCGCGGTCGTGACCGACGACGCCCAGCTCGCCTCGCGGATCCGGTCGCTGGCCAACCACGGCCGGTCCGAGGGCACCGACCACTACGAACACCGCTACATCGGGCGCAACAGCCGGCTCGACGCGTTGCAGGCGACAGTCCTGCGCCGCAAGCTAGCCGACCTGGACGCGGCCACCGCTCAGCGCCGTCGCGTCGCGTCGGTCTACGCGGAGGCACTCGCCGCCCACGGAATCCCGATGGTGGCACCGCTGCCCGGCGTGGACAGCGCGTGGCACCTGCTCGTCGCCCGGGTCCCGGGACGGGAGCAGGTGCGCCGCCTGCTCGACGAGGCCGGGATCGGCACCGGGGTCCATTACCCGGTTCCGTGTCACCGCCAGCACGCCTACGCTACCGACCAGACCGTCAGCCTCCCGGCGGCCGAACAGGCCGCCACCGAGATCGTCTCACTTCCCTTCTTCCCCCACCTGCGGGACGAAGAGGTCGCCTATGTCGCGGACCACCTCGCCAAGGCGATCGCCGCGCTCTGATTTCCGTCAGCTCGCTCGTTCGTTGTCGCACCAACGCACAGTGAGGAGGTGTCGCCGTTGACCGCGCCACAGGCCGTCGACGCCACACTGAACACCACGCCGCCCGTTTCCGCCCAGGAGGACGAGACCGACGACGCCACCGTCGTCATCTCGTCCCTGCCCCAGCCCACCGCTCCCGCCGAGCCGTCCGTGTCCGACGACGCCACGGTCGAGATCCCGATGCCGCAGCGCGTGCTGCGCAAGGTCGGCAGCGGCTGGGGCCTGATCCAGGGGCACCGCGAAGGCCGGTCGCTGATCCCGAAGCGGTCCCTGCGGCAGCTCGTGGAGGGGCTCGTGGCGCTGGGCATCCTGGCCGCCCTGTCGCCGATCCTGCTCGTCGTCGCGCTCGCGGTGAAGTGGACCAGCGAGGGCCCGATGCTGTTCCGGCAGGAGCGGCTCGGCCTGCACCGCAGCACGTTCAAGATCATCAAGTTTCGCACGATGAGCAACAAGAACAGCGACGCGCAGCACCGCGAGTTCGTCAAGAAGATGCTCACCTCCGACGACGACGTCGACGGTGGCGAGCAGGGCGTCTACAAGCTGGTCAACGACCCGCGGATCACGCCCATCGGCGGCTTCCTGCGGCGCACCAGCATCGACGAGCTGCCCCAGCTGTGGAACGTCGTGCGCGGCGAGATGTCGCTCGTCGGCCCGCGCCCCGTCCTGGCGTGGGAGGCGGACCTGTTCCCGCCGGAGGCGGAGCGGCGCTTCGCGGCCCGGCCCGGCATGACCGGCCTGTGGCAGGTGTCCGGCCGCAGCACCCTGGACTTCAAGGCCGCCCTCGAGCTCGACGTCGTCTACGTCGAGAAGAAGTCGGTCTGGTACGACATCACGATTCTCTGGCGGACCGTCGGAGTGGTCTTCAACCGATCGGTGGCACGGTGAGAATTCCGGAGCGTAGCGGGGCATTCGCTCGCCGCGAGGGCAGGGTGGCTCGGTGAAGGATCCGCGACTCCACGTCGTGATTGCGGTGGCGAATCTGCCGGTCGAGCGCGACCGGCGGGTCATCCGTGAGGTGAAGGCCCTCGAAGCGGCCGGATACCGGGTGACGGTGATCTGCCCCCGCGGCGCCTCCAAGATCAGCCACGTCCCCGGTACCGTCGACGCCAAGGTCCGCTCGTACAAGATGTACGAGTCGTCCGGCGGCGCGGTGTCCTTCGCGATCGAGTTCGCCTGGTCCTTCGTGTGCATCGGCTGGCATCTGATGGCCGCAGTGCTCCGCGACCGGGCCGCCGCCGCGCAGGTGTGCAACCCGCCGGACGTGTTCTTCCCCCTCGCGCTGCTCATGCGGATGCTGGGCCGCCCGTGGGTGTTCGACCACCACGACCTCTCCCCCGAGGTGTACCAGGCCCGCGGCGGCCGGCCCGGCTCGCTGCTGGACCGCATCCTGCTGCGCTTCGAGAAGTGGTCGCAGCGCGCCGCCTCGGCGGTCGTGTCCACCAACGAGTCCTACCGGGAGCTCGCGATCAGCCGCGGTGGCTGCGACCCGTCGCGGGTCGTCGTGGTCCGCAACGGCCCGTCGGCCGCCGAGGTCAAGCCGGTCGCGGCGGCACAGCTCGACGTCGACGACCACACGATCGTCTACCTCGGCGTGCTCGGCGCGCAGGACGGCGTCGACAACGCGATCCTCGCCGCCGAACGCCTGGTCGACCTGCGCGGCCGGCTCGGCTGGCGCCTCGTCGTCGCCGGCGACGGCGAGTGCCTGGAGAGCCTCAAGGCGCTGACGGTCGAGCGCAAGCTCGAGGACGTCGTGGAGTTCACCGGCTGGCTCGGCGTCGAGGAGATCGACCGGCTGCTGCGCACCGCTTCCGTCGGATTGCAGCCAGATCCTCGCAGCGCGCACGCCGAGGTGTCGACAATGGCCAAGACTGTCGAATACCTCGCCCGGGGGCTGCCCGTCGTCGGCGTGGACATGCGGGAGACCCGGCGCAGCGCCGGCGACGCCGGTGTCTACGTCCCGAACGGCACTCCTGAGGAGTTCGCCGTCGCCCTGCACCGCCTGCTCGACGACCCGGTTGCACGCGCGTCGATGCGCAATGTCGCGCTCGCACGGTTCCGTAATACCTTGGCCTGGGAACACCAGGCGGCGGCGTATGTCCGGCTATGGGATGAGTTGCTGTCCACCCGCCGGGAGAGGTACAAAGCGGGATCGGCGATCGTTCGGCAAGCCGCACCAGCGGACGTCAGTCAGGCAGAACAACGACAGTGATAAGCGCAATTACATACCGCCCGCCCGGCGACCGCGCTTGTGTGAGGGGATGACGTGGACCTCTGGGATCTCGCCAAGCTGATGGGTCGCCGCTGGTACCTGATGGCGCCGATGATCATCTTGACCCTCGCCGCGACCAGCTGGGCGCTGCTGACGATCAAACCCGACTACACCTCGACCGGCCAGATCATGCTGATCCCGCCGGCCGACCGCACGCCGCTCACGCCGGCCGAGCTCCAGTCGACCAACACCTGGGTCGAGGTCGGTGAGGACATCATGGCGAAGGCCCTGTCGATCTCGCTGAACACCACCGCGACCCACAAGGAGATCGCCGGCGAGGGCTTCTCGGACGCGTTCGAGGTGGCCGCCGAGGACCGCTCCAGCATCCTCACCGTGACCGCGACCGCCACGACGCCCGAGGCGGCGCAGGCGACCGTGCAGCGGCTGGAGAAGCAGATCACCCGCGAGGTCGAGGAGATGCAGGCGCGCTACAAGCCCAAGGCGGGCCGCGCGATCAGCACCCAGGTCCTCGACGCCGGCGACACCATCGAGGTCGTCTCCTCGAAGGTCAAGCGCGCCGCGGTCGTCATCGTCGGCGTCGGTCTGCTGCTCACCGCAGCGGTGACCATCGTCGGCGACAACATCCTGCGCCGCCGCGCCCGCAACCAGCGGCGCCGCCAGCAGGGTGACGACCTCGAGCCCGGCAACGACACCGACGTCATCTCCGACGGCGACCGGCAACAGCAGTCAGGCCGGGCCAACGGCGCCGGCGGCGGGGATGCCGTCGCGAAACAGGACGAGACGGCCGTGATCAACCTCGGCAGGATCAAGAGCACCGTCGCGTCCGGCAACAACGGTGGCGGCAACGGCAACAGCGGCAACGCCGCCGGTCCGGGCCTCACCGTCGCGTACCGGCAGGCCGAGAACGCCCCCGACGACGACCGCCGCGGGGTCGAGACCGACGACGCGACGATCATCCTGCCCCTGGGCAACACGCCGTGGGCCGGCCGGGAGGGGCGCGACAAGGACGCTGAGGCGCGCGGCCGTTGACCTCCAGCACCGTCGCCGGCGAGAGCCGCACACGTCAGGCGCCACCCGATGCGGTGGCGCCCGACGACCTGCGGATCTTCAAGGGGAAACCGAAGCGGAAGCGGCCCCAGGGCTACCGGCCGTCGCCCGACCTGCTGCCGGTCCTCGTCGACGAGCGGACCTACGCGTCCCGCCGCCGGCGCAGCCACATCGACGCCGCGTCGCTGCTCGTGCTGGTCGTGGTGCTGATCCAGCTGCTCCCGTCGCGCCTCGTCGTCCCGGACCTCACCTCGGTCGGCCGGCCAGGCCTGCTGATCGGCCTCCTGCTCGCCCTCTGGTGGCTGCTGTCGAAGCTGCACCCACGCCTGGCGATGACGGGTCCGCAGCCGATGCGCTGGGCGTTCGTGGTCTACGCGCTGACCCTCCTGCTGTCCTACGCCGCCGGCCAGTTCCGCGGCATGCCCGTGCTGGAGGCCAACTCCGCCGACCGCGCCCTGCTCGGTGCGCTCGCGTTCATGGGCATCGTGTTCATGACCGCCGACGGCGTGCCGACCCGTGACCGCCTCGACGACGTGCAACGCGTCCTGGTGTACTGCACCGCCATCAACGCGCTGCTCGGCATCATGCAGTTCATCACCAAGAAGGACCTGACCCAGAGCATCGTCATCCCCGGCCTGACCCTGCAGGGCGAGCTGGTCGGTCTCGCCGACCGCGGCGGCGGCGGCCTCATCCGGGTCGCCGGCACCACCGGGCACTTCATCGAGTTCAGCGTGGTCATGGCGTTCGCGGTGCCGCTCGGCATCCACTACGCCCGCTACGCGAGGACCAAGCTCGAGCGCCGGATCTTCCTCGTCGCGACGCTGGTCATCGCGGGCTCCATCCCGCTGGCGCTGTCGCGCACCGGCATCCTCGCCGTCGGCATCGCGCTGCTGTGCATGTGGCCCGCGTGGAACTGGCGTTTCCGCTTCAACGTCCTGGTCATCAGCGTCGGCCTGCTCGCCCTGCTCTCCGTGGTCCGGCCCGGCCTGCTCGGCACGCTGCGCTCGCTGTTCAGCAACGCCGAGGACGACCCCAGCATCAAGGGCCGCACCGACGACTACGCCATCGTCTTCCAGTACGCCTCCGAGCGCCCCTGGCTGGGCCGGGGCACCGGCACGTTCATCCCCGAGCTCTACCGCTACCTGGACAACCAGTGGCTGATGACGCTCATGAACAACGGCTACCTCGGCATCGCCGGAATGGTGGTCCTGCACTTCTCCGGCGTGTTCCTCGCGATCATCGCGTTCCGCCGGGCGGAGAACGAGGTCGACCGCCACCTGTGCGCGGCGATCTCGGCGGTGCCGCTCATCGCGGCGCTCACCGGCCTGACGTTCGACTCGTTCTCGTTCAGCACCTTCGTGGTCGTGCTCGCCCTGCAGCTCGGTGCCGCCGGCGCGATGTGGCGCTTCACGCACCCGGCCCGCACCACCCGCAGCGCCGCCGTCGGCGCTCTCCAACGCTGAATTCCTGGAGTTCCGGTGATCTCTGTCGTCATCGCCGCCCACAACGAGGCGGCGGTCATCGGTCGCTGCCTCGACGGCCTCATCGCCCCCGACATCGACATCACGGTGGTCGCCAACGGCTGCAGCGACGACACCGCCGCGGTCGCCGCTTCGCGCCCCGGCGTGCGGGTCATCGACCGCCCGGAGCCGGGCAAGTCGGGCGCGCTGAACGCCGGCGACGCCGCCGCGGTCGGCTTCCCCCGCGTGTACCTCGACGCCGACATCCCGCTGACCGCCGCGGACGTGCGCACCCTGGCGGCGTTCCTGGCGTCGACGCCGGGCCTGCTCGCCGCGACCGCGCACCGAACGCTCGACACCCGCCGCCGGCCGCTGCTGGTGAAGGCGCACAGCGCGATCAACGGCCGGCTCCCCGCGTACCGCGACGCCCTCTACGGCCGCGGCGTCATCGCGCTGTCGGCGGAGGGCCGCGCCCGGTTCGACACGTTCCCCGAGGTCGTCGCCGACGACCTGTTCCTCGACGGCCTCTTCGGCCCCGGCGAGAAGGCCGAGACGCCCGCGGTCGTCGCCGTCGTCGAGACGCCCCGCCGCACTTCGGACCTCGTGAAGCGTTTGGCCAGGGTCCGAGCGGGTAACGCCGCCCTGCGCGCCGCGGGTGCCGCCCGTCCAGCGGCGCGCTCCTCGTGGTTGCGCGACGTCGTGCTCCCCAGGCCCTGGCTTCTGCCGGCGGCGGTGGGCTACGTTGCGCTGACCGTCGCCGCGTCGCGCGCCGCCCGCCGTCGCGACGTCGGATGGGGCCACGACACGTCCACCCGCGGAGCAGTCGGAGCGCAGCAGTGAGCCTTGATCCACTCGTCAGCGTCGTCCTCGTCTCGTACAACACCCGTGAGCTGACGCTCAAGAACCTCGCGGGGCTGCAGGCGGGCACCGCCGTGCCGATCGAGATCATCGTGGTCGACAACGCCTCGACCGACAACTCGGCGGCCGCGATCGGTCACGCCTACCCCGAGGTCCGCGTGCTGCACCAGCCCGTGAACCTCGGCTTCGGCAACGCCGTCAACCTCGGCGCCGCGCACGCCAAGGGCCGCTGGATCCTGCTCATCAACCCCGACACCGAGCCGGTCGGCGACGTGATCCGCACCCTCGTCGAGTACGCGGGCAGCCACCCCGAGTACCGCATCTACACCGGTCGCACGCTCCGCGCCGACCACACCGACGACGGCCACTCGGTGCACGCGCTGCCGAGCCTGTGGGGGTACGTCTGCTTCGCGACCGGCCTGTCGTCGCTGCGCCGGCGCTCGCAGCTGTTCAACCCCGACGAGCTGCCCGGCCTCGACCGCGTCATCGGCGGCGAGGTGCCGGCCGTGTCCGGCTGCCTGCTGCTGATCGACCGGCCGCTGTGGGAGCAGCTCGGCGGCTTCACCCCCGACTACTTCATGTACAGCGAGGACATCGACCTCTCCGCCCGCGCCCGCGACCTGGGCGCCCGCCCCGTCCTCGTCCCGGAGGCCCAGCTCCTGCACGTCGGCGGCGCCGCATCGAGCACCGTCAACAAGCGGATCATGGTCCTGCGCGGCAAGACCACGTTCGTCCGCCTGCGCTGGTCCCCCGGGCGCGCCAAGCTTGCCCGTCTCCTCATGTCCGCCGGTGTACTGGTGCGCTCCGCCGCCGGCGCAGGCTGGCGCGACGTCTGGCGCCAGCGAGCGACGTGGCTGTCCGGCTGGCCCGCTCCGACCGCCCCCGCGGCCGTCCCCACCCAGCCGCTGCCCGCCCCGATCTCGGCCGTGCCGTCACCGGACCCCGCCGCGGCGCGACCTCACCCGTAGCGGGGCGCGCTCCTGGACCGCTGGATGTTGGGCGTCCGCCGCTCACGGGCCCGCCAGCACCCCGTGTGCCAGTGCCGCCGGTCCGCGAGATCCCCGCGCCCGTCCGCCGGCCACGCCACGAGATGCGGCACCCCCGGCGCGATCTCCTGGTCACACCCCGGGCACCGGTACGCCTTCACCGCCGCACTCGACGGAATGTTGCGCACCTGCCACTCCCCATCACTCCACGCCTGCACCCCTTCAACGCCACGCTTGACCCGCTCCAGATCGATCGGCTCAGGCACAGCGTCGCGCCGGGCATGGTTGCGACGGGGACTCACCATTCCAGCGTACCGACGCCCACCACCAACCAATGATCACGGCCCCACCACACCCAGCCGCCACCCCGCGATCCCGGTCGCGCCACCCCCGCCACGCCGTCGCCAGCCATGACCGCCGCCTTGCCGTGACTGTCGTCCCGCCGTAGCCACAGTCGCGCCGCACTACCGCTCGCCGTGATTGTCGCCGTGCCGTGATCGCAGTTGTGCCGCAACCGTCCATCGTGCACCATCGCCACACTGCGACCACACCACCGCGATCAGCGCCGGGCAGCACCACCTTCTTGCAGTGCGGATCGCCGCGCCGCAATCGCCGCCCGGCCGCAGTCACCGCCTTGTAGTGACCGCCGCCCGTACTGCGATCACTACCCCGCCGCACGACCACCGCCTCACCACACGATCACCGCCGCGCCGCAATCACCGCCCGGTAGTGACCGCCGCCCGTGCTGCGATCACAACCCCGCCGCACGACCACCGCCCCACCACACGATCACCGCCGCGCCGCAATCACCGCCCGGTAGTAACCGCCGCCCACGCCGCGATCACCGCCCGGCTAGGGACGCCGCCCGGCCGCGATCACCGCCCGCTAGGAACCGCCGCCCGCGCCGCAATCACTGCCACGCCGCAATCACTGCCACGCGGCGAGCACCGCCGCGCCGCGAAGGGCTGTCGTGCGGCGGGCAGTGACGCGGCGGGGCGGCGGTTGTGTTGTGGTCAGTGGTGGTGGGTTGGTGCTCGGGTGGTCAACGCTTCGAGTAGTCGCGGAAGCCGCGGCTGACCTTGCGGCCCAGGTAGCCGGCGGTCACCAGGTGCTCCAGCAGCGGGGCGGGGGCGAAGCCGGGCTCGCGCAGCTCCAGGTACAGCTCCCGCTGGATCGCCAGGGACACGTCCAGGCCGACGACGTCGAGCAGCTCGAACGGGCCCATCGGGTAGCCGCAGCCGAGCTTCATCGCGTAGTCGATGTCGTCCGCCGTCGAATACGAGGCCTCGACCATCTTGACCGCGTCGTTGAGGTACGGGAACAGCAGCGCGTTCACCACGAAGCCGGACCGGTCGGCGCACACCACCGCGTGCTTGGCCAGCGCCCGGCACACGGCGGCGGCGGTCTGGACCGTCGCGTCGGAGGTGCGGATCGTCCTGACCACCTCGACCAGCCCCATGACCGGCGCCGGGTTGAAGAAGTGCAGGCCGACCACGTCGGCGGGCCGCTCGGCCGCCACCGCGCACTCGATGACCGGCAGGCTCGACGTCGTCGTGGCGAGCACGACCCCCGGCTTGCAGATCTCGTCGAGCGACGCGAACAGCGCCTTCTTCACCGACAGCTCCTCGACCACCGCCTCGACCACCAGGTCGACGTCGGACAGGTGGTCGAGGCTCGCCGACCACGTGACCCGCCCGATCGCGGCGTCGCGGTCCTGCTCGGTCAGCTTGCCGCGCACGACCCCCTTGTTGAGCGACGTCTTCAGCCGCTCGCAGACCTTGGCCGACTTCTCGGCGCCGCGCGTCACCGACACGACCTCGAACCCGGCCTTCGCGAACACCTCGATGATGCCCGTCGCCATCGTCCCCGACCCGACGACGCCCACCTTCGCGATGTTCGTCGGCCTGCCGTGCTCGGCGGTGCTGGACGGCGTCAGCTCGTCGGCGACGACGACCGGCGACCCGGGCTTCTCGTACGTGTAGAACCCCCGCCCGGACTTCCGCCCGAGCAGCCCCGCCGTCACCATCTGCTTGATCAGCGGCACCGGCGCGTGCCGCCGGTCGCGACCGCCCCGGCGGTACATCGTGTCGAGGATCTCGTACGCGGTGTCGAGCCCGATCAGGTCCATCAGCGCCAGCGGCCCCATCGGCAGCCCGCACCCGAGCTTCATCGCCGCGTCGATGTCCTCGCGGGTCGCGTACTTCGCCTCGACCATGGACACGGCCTGGTTGAGATACCCGAACAGCAGCGCGTTGGCGATGAAGCCGGCCCGGTCCGTGATCGTCACGTCCACCTTGCCGAGCCGCTCGCACAGCGCCTCGATGTCCGTGACCACGTCCTGCGACGTGACGACCGTCCGCACCACCTCGACCAGCTTCATGATCGGCGCGGGGTTGAAGAAGTGCATGCCGATGACCTGGTTCGGCCGGCCGGTCGCCACCGAGATCTCGGTGACCGACAGGCTGGACGTGTTGGTGGCGAGGATGGCCTCGGGCTTGCACACCTTGTCGAGCTCGGCGAAGATCCGCTGCTTGAGGTCCAGGTGCTCGGGCACGGCCTCGATGACCAGGTCCACGTCGCCCAGTGCGTCCAGCCCGACCGCGAACGTCACCCGCTCCAGCAGCGCGTCGCGGCCTTCCGCGGACAGCTTGCCCTTGGCGACCGCCCGGTCCAGCGACCCGCGCATCGTCGACTCGCCCCGGTGCAGCGCCGCGTCGCTGATCTCGACCGCGGTCACCGAGAGCCCGCTCCGCGCGAACACCTCCACGATGCCGGCGCCCATGGTGCCCAGCCCGACCACGCCCACGGAACCAAACTCGCGCGCCATCGCACGACCTCCCTAACGACCGATCAGGTTACTGGCGAGTCTCCCACGCCACCCGGCTCCCGCGCCCTGTGGGATATCTTGCTGCGCCGCACTCCCGCCCCGCCGCCAGCGGCGGCACTGCCAGCGCCGATGCGCGGCAGCTTCCCTCCAGGCCGACCGCACCGCCGCCCGATCGGATTGCGGAATTGGTCACTCCCCCGGGCACGGATCGCCACTGCAGCGGGCGGTCAGGTCCAGCGGATGGTGGCGCTGGAGCGCCAGAGCGACAGGACGGTGGGGTCACCGTTGACGTGGAGGTCGGCGGTGGCCCGACGGTTCCACAGGGCTAAGTACAGATCGCTGGCGGGACCGCGGAGGGTGCAGTCGGCGGCGGCGTCGGTGCCGCGGGTGATGTCGGCGCCGGTGGGGCCCATGCGGACGGTCCAGGAGTTGGGGGCGTCGGAGGCCTCGACGGCGAGCGTGGCGGGGGCGTCGCAGCGCAGACGGCTGCCACGGGCGGCATAGAAGGTCATGAGCAGCTCGTCGATGCCGTCGACACCGAGGTCGCGGGCGACGCCGTCGGACTGGCCGACGGCGGCGTGGAGGTCGGCGCGATGGATGATCGTCTCGTGGGCCTGGCGGCGCGCCCAGAAGGCGAGGGGCGAGTCGGCGGGGAGGAAATGCCAGCAGGTCAGGTCGCCGGGGGCGGCGCGGAGCCGGTCGACGAGGGCGAGGTGGCCGGCCTGGAACCACGGGACGAGGTCGGCGTCGGCCGGCATGGGGCCGACCGCCTGCTCCTCCTCGTCATCGGTGAGGACGGCGGCGCGGGCGTCGCGGACATAGGCCGTCGCCCAGCGGTGCACATAACCCACGTGCTGGACGAGGTCGCGGACCGTCCAGTCGGGGCAGGTCGGCACGGGGGCGTCGAGGCCCGCCTTCTCGGCGGCGTCGACGAAGTCGAGCCCGGCACGCTCCAACGCATCGATGTGCTGCCCGATTTCCATGCCGTCATGCTAAGCCGACCCCCCGACAAAAAACGCCGGCGGAAAGTCACACCGAGGCTCAGGCGGCCAGCAGGCCGCCCACCCAGATGCCGGCGATGATCAGGGCGGTGGCGAGCTCGATGAGCATCGACACGCCGGCGGCCTTGAGGGCGTGCTTGGTGGACTGCCAGGCGAGGCTGGTGTCCTTCTGGCGGATGCGCTCGACGATGAAGACGCCCAGGACGAAGCCGATGACGAGGCCGACGACCGGGATGAGGAAGAAGCCGACGATGCCCAGCAGGCCGCCGAGGAAGAGGGTCAGGTTGGGCACACCGGCGCGCTTGAGGTTGCGGCCGGGGACGAGGTACTTGGCGGCGAACCCGAGGCCGAGCACGATCGTGGCCGCGACCGCGACGGTCCAGCCGACGGCGCCGTGACCGCCGAAGACCGCCCACACCATGACCCCGGCCCAGCACAGGACCAGGCCGGGGAGCATGGGAATGACGACGCCGATGGTCCCGATCAGCACCGCGGCACCCGAGATGAAGGCCACGAGGCCGGAGCTGTCGGTCACATCCACGCCGATCAGGCTAAGCGGAGGCGACGACACCCGCCAGTGCGGCGGCGAAGTCCGCGGCGCGCTCCACGTGCGGGGAGTGGCCGCACCCTTCGTAGACGATCTCGGTGTACGGGCCGTACGCGGTCAGCACCGCCCGGGTCTGCCCGATCATCGGCTGGGGCGGGCACTCCTCATCGCCGGGCCAGCCGGGGACGAGGCCGAGCTTGCCGAGCTGCGCGAGGTCGAAGAACGACGCGTCGGACACGATCGCGTCCTGGTCGCCGCGGATCCACGTGATCGGGGGCTTGACCGGCAGGTCGACGATGCCCGAGAGGTTGAGCCAGCGCGGCGACAGCGTGTTGAGCACCCCGCGGTCGCCGGGGCCGACGCCGGGCCAGTTGTCGCTGGCCGATCCGGTGCCGGGGTAGTTGTCGTCGCCGACGAACGTGCTGAGCATGGTGTCCAGCAGCAGCTCCTCGTCGTCGCCGAACGAGTCCGGCGACGCGACGTAGAAGGCGCGCATGACGTTGCGCGGCGAGGCCTGCTCCTCGGTGCCACGGTCCGCGGCACCGAGGAGCCGCACGAAGTCGGGGTTGGCCGATCCGCCGCCGGTGCCGGCGAAGTCGGGCGTGGTCGGGGTGCCGGACAGGTCCCGGGTGCCGCCGAACCCGTACGGCGAGACGGGCGCCTCCAGCACCAGCGCCGCGATGGCATCAGGGTGGTCGAGCAGCAGCTGCAGCGCGACACCACCGCCGAGCGAGTGCCCGACGACCACCGGCGGCCGGTCGAACCCCTTCAGCAGCGGGACGAGATCGTCGGCGAAGTCGCGCACCCCCCGGGTGGCGTCGACGGGGAGGGCGGGGCTGGCGCCGTACCCGCGCAGGTCTGGCGCGACGATGCGCCAGTCCTGCGGCAGGTGGCGCAGCAGGGGCTCCCAATATCCGGATGACGAGCAGTTTCCGTGGATGAGCAGGACCGGAGGGCCGTCGACCGGACCGCGAGTGGTGACGTGCATCACCGCATCGTGACACCCCGGCCGACCGCCTCACATGGTGCCGGCCCACATGTTCCGGTCGTTTTTCGTGAGGGCCCAGATGACTGCGACGTCGGCCGCGATGATGAGCATCGACCACAGCGGGTAGTACGGCAGGAACAGGAAGTTGGCGATCGCGCTGATCGCGGCCAGGATGATGCCGAGCACGCGCGCCCAGACCTGGCCGGCGAGCACCCCCACGCCGCCCGCGGCGACCACCACGCCGAGCGCCAGGTGGATCCAGCCCCAGGTCTCCACGTCGAAGCCGAACAGATAGTTGTCGGTGAGCACGTAGAAGGTGTCTTCGAAGATCGCCGTCAGGCCGACCACGATCTGGAAGATGCCGATGACGACCATCATGCTGCCGCCGAAGACGGCGAAGCCGGTGACCCAGCCGGATTGGCGGTCCGTTGTCGATGTCGTACTCATGCGGCCCACCGTGGGCCGCCCAGAGGTGAACCAGGCTCACCCTTCCCGGATGCACGGCGATGAGAACTTGACGCTTCAAGTACACGTGCCGCACCATCTACTTGAAGCTTGAACCAATTAGGGAGACATCGCCATGAACGTCGTTCTCTGGGTCCTGCAGGGCCTGCTCGGCGCCGCCTTCATCGGTGCCGGCCTGATGAAGGCGACCCAGCCGAAGGAGAAGCTGCCCGCCGCCATGACCTGGACCCAGCGACGCAGCGCCGGGACCATCAAGTTCATCGGCGTGACGGAGCTGCTCGGCGGCCTCGGCCTGATCCTGCCGTGGGCGACCGACATCGCGCCCGTGCTGACCCCGCTCGCCGCCGTGGGCCTGCTCGTCATCATGCTGCTCGCGGTCGTCGACCACGTCCGCGCCAAGGAGTACTCCGTCATCCCGGTCAACCTGGTGCTCGGCGCGCTCGCGCTGGTGATCGCGATCGGCCGGTTCTGACGCGAATCGGACGTCGCACCGGCCGCGGCGGACGGCAGGTGGACACCGCAAGCAGCACCGGACGAGGCACCATGGATGACATGAACGACGAGACACGATGGCTGGACGACACCGAGCGACGCGCTTGGCTGTCGCTGCTGGCCGTCGTGCTCGTCGGCTTCCCGGAGCTGGAGCGCACGTTCCGCCCGTACGGTCTGGTGCACGTGGAGTACGGGCTCCTCGCGGCCCTCAGCGGCGAGGACGAAGGGCTGCGCCTGTCGGAGCTCGCGGCGCAGATGAACATGTCGCAGAGCCGGCTCAGCCACCGCATGCGCAAGCTGGTCGACCTCGGCTACGTGGAGGTGTCCGGCGACGCGTGCGACGGGCGGGTCAGCATCGCCAAGGTCACCGAGGCCGGGCGGCGCTTCGCCGAGCAGGTCTCCCCTGCCCACGTCGCCGACGTCCGGCGGCTCATCTTCGACCACCTCGACGACGCCCAGACCGCGGCCCTCGCCGACGCGCTCGGTGCCGTCGCCGACCGCCTCGGCTCCAGTTGCCCCGGCGCGCCCAAGGGTCCACCCGTGCCGAAGGCCCGCGCCTGACTCCCGTTCCGCTGCTCTTCGCCGGTACGTGGCCCTCGCCGTACACCTGCCGCAGACGCGACATCGAGGGCCTGTGAGGGACAGCCGGAAAGCCGTCACCGCATCGGGACCACAGAGCCTGTCGGCGCGTGGTCCGACAGGAATAGAGTGACCGCATGCGTGCGGTCGTGATCACCGGAGTGTCCCGCGGCTTGGGCGCCGCCCTCTTCGACGTGTGCAACGCGCGCGGTGACCGGATCCTCGCGGTCGGCCGGCACTTCACCCCCGAACAGCACCAGAGCCGCGACGACCGGCCCGGCGACATCACGCTCTTCTCGACCGACGTCGCCGACGCGCACTGGCTGCCCGACCACGACACGCTGCGACCGTTCCTGCGCGACGCGGACGAGGCCGTGCTGCTGCACAACGCCGCCGTCGTCGAGCCGATCGGCGCCGTCGGCAAGCTCAGCACCGAGGCGATCACGCGCGCGATCGCGGTCAACCTGACCGCGCCCGTGGTGCTCACCAACAGCTTCCTGCGCGCGGCGCCCCGCGAGGCCCGGCTGCGGGTGCTGTTCATCTCCTCGGGCGCCGCACACCGGATCATCGACGGCTGGTCGCTGTACTGCACCACGAAGGCCGGCGGCGAGACGTTCTTCGAGGCGGTCGCGTCGCAGGTCGCCGACGACGAGCGGGTCACGGTCGCCAGCGTCGACCCCGGCCAGATGGACACCGGCATGCAGGACGCCATCCGCCGCGCGGCCGCCTCCGGCACCTACTTCCCCGGCCAGCAGCGGTGGCTCGACGCCCACGCCGAGGGTCGCCTCGCCGACCCCCTCACCGTCGCCGAGCGCATCATCAAGGAGCACGCCCCCTAGCCCGGCACCGGACGGTCCACCACTCCGACCCACCCCCGGATAAATCCGGCGCAAGCGCCAGACTTATCCGACATTTCGTATTTGTCCGAAGGGGAGGGTCGGAACGCAGCTCGCCCGAGGGGTCGGAACGCAGTTCGCCCGACGGGGAGGGGTTGGGGCTCGGTTTGCCCGACGGGGCCGGGTTGAAGCTCGACTTGCCCGAACGGACATGGCTGACGCTCGGCGCCGCCGCCATGGGACCGACCTGGGCGATTTTTGTCCGGTGGAAGGGCTGAAGCTCGGCGCCGCCCATGGGACTGGCAGCTTCGTCCGGCGAAGAGGACTGGAGCGCGATCCCGTCGCACGAGCGAGGCCGGCAGCGCGGGCGATCTGGCAGGGCGCTCTTCGAAGCACCCGCCGGACAATTACGAAATGTCGGATAAGTGCGGCGCTTGCGCCGTACTTATCCGGGGCGTGCGCCGTACTTATCCGGGGCGTGCGGCGCGATCGCCATGATCGAAGGACAACCGTGGCCGTCCGGGCGACCGCCACACGACTTCGATCACGACCGGCATGACCACGACGCGTCAGAGCAGCACTTCGCGCAGGCGCGGGGCGAAAGCGGCCGGATCGCCGTGGCCGCCGTGGCCGCCGGGGAACTCGACGACGTCGACGCCCAGGCGGTCCGCGAGCTCCACCCCCACCCGGTGCGGCGCCTCCCCCGCGCTCGCCGCGCCGACCGCCGGCACGATCCGGGCGGTCCCCGCGCGCAGCGAGTCGAGGTCCGGCACCCAGACGCCGAAGGCGGGCACCTCGTAGCCGATGAAGAACGGCAGGTTGCCCTGCATCCGCGCCATGAAGTCCGGTGACGCCTCGGCGCCCTTCTCGTCGGCCATCTCCAGGCCCGCGCCGAAGACGCGCATCGCCGCGCCCCAACCGTCGTGGTGGAAGGTAGCCTCGACCTCGCGCATCAGGTCGCGCCAGTGCGTGGCGTCGCTGAGCAGCTCGAACGCGGGCGGCTCGTGCGCCACCACCGTGCGGACCAGCTCCGGGTGCCGGGCGGCGAGCTCCAGGGCGATCTCCGCGCCCGAGCTGTTGCCGAACACGTCCGCCGGCTCGTCCTCGGTCACGCCGACCGCGCCGAGCAGCCGGTACGCGTCGTCGCCGTGCTCTTCGATCGACTGCACGGCCGGCGGGCCGTCCAGCGGGCTGCGCGAGTTGCCCCGGCGGTCGTAGGTGACGACGGTCCGCTCGTCGGCGAGCGCCTCGGCGAGGCCGTCGAAGCCCTCCGAGTCGTACACGCCGCCGCAGATCAGCAGCAGGACGGGCCCGCTGCCACGGATCTCGTAGCGCAGCGTCGCCCCGGGCACCTCGAGCGTTTCGACCTTCATGACTCCTCCTCGGTGGCTTCGACCGTCGGTCGTTGCGGGCGTGGCGCGCTCGACACGGTTTTCGGGGCTACTCGTGAGTAATTTCCGGGTTTACACTCGGCGCCATGACCGCCACGCGAACTCCCGGCGTCCCCGCCATCGACGAGGGCTCGCTGATCTCGACCAGCCCGGCCAGCGGCGAAGAGGTCGGCCGCTTCCCCGTGGCCTCCCCCGATCATGTCACCGAGTCGGTCCGGCGGGCCCGGGACGCGGCGGGTTGGTGGGCCGGACTCGGCTTCGCCGGCCGCCGCAAGCGGCTGCTGACGTTCCGCAGCCTGATCGCCAACCGCCTGGAGGAGCTCGCCGAGCTGATGCACCGCGAGGGCGGCAAGCCCACCGCGGACGCGCTCGTCGAGGCGATCGCCGCGGTCGACCACATCGCCTGGGCCGCGAACCACGCCCGCAAGGTGCTCGGGCGGCGCCGGGTCGGCTCCTCCATCCTGCTCACGGAGCACAGCTCCTACCTGGAGTATCTGCCGTTCGGCGTCATCGGGGTCATCGGACCCTGGAACTACCCGGTGCTCACGCCGATGGGCTCCATCGCGTACGCGCTGGCCGCCGGCAACGCAGTGGTGTTCAAGCCCAGCGAATACACGCCGGCGGTGGGCCAGTGGGTGGTCGACCGGTTCGCCGAGGTGGTGCCCGAGCAGCCGGTGCTGCAGATCGTGCACGGCATGGGCGACGTCGGCGGCGCGCTGTGCCGCTCCGGGGTGGACAAGATCGCGTTCACCGGCTCGACCGCGACGGGCAAGAAGGTCATGGCGGCCGCCGCCGAGTCGCTGACCCCCGTGCTGCTGGAGTGCGGCGGCAAGGACGCCATGATCGTCGCCGCCGACGCCGACCTGGACGCCGCCGCCGAGGCCTGCGTCTGGGGCGGCCTCACCAACGCGGGTCAGACCTGCGTCGGCATCGAGCGGGTGTACGTGGCGGACCGCGTCTACGACGAGTTCCTCGGCCGCGTGGTGGCCCGCGCGGCGAAGCTCACGGTCGGCGAGGAGGGCACGGCCGACATCGGCCCGATCACGATGCCCTCGCAGATCGACATCATCCGCCGGCACATCGAGGACGCGCTGACCCGCGGCGGCCGGGCGGTCCTGGGCGGCGCCGAGGCGGTCCGGCCGCCGTTCGTCAGCCCGACGATCCTGGTCGACGTGCCGGAGGACGCGGCCGCCGTGCAGGAGGAGACCTTCGGCCCGACGCTCACGATCGCCCGCGTCGCGAACGCCGAGGAGGCCGTCGAGCGCGCCAACGGCACCGGGTACGGCCTGGGCGGCGCGATCTTCTCCAAGTCCCGCGGCCTGGAGCTGGCCCGCGGCATCCGCTCCGGCATGACGTCGGTCAACTCGGCCCTGACCTTCGCCGGCATGCCGTCGCTGCCCTTCGGCGGCGTGGGCGGCTCGGGCTTCGGCCGCATCCACGGCGAGGACGGCCTGCGCGAGTTCACCCGGCCGAAGGCGATCGTGAAGCGCCGCGGCCCGACCCTGCTGCCCCTGACGACGTTCGACCGCACCCAGAAGTCGATGCTGCAGGCCCTGAAGCTCGTCAAGCTCATCCACGGCCGCACCAAGTAGCCGGCCGGTCGGCGTGAAGATCGAATGACGGATCTGGCTGTGATGACGACCAGATCCGTCATTCGATCACGGTAGGCCTGAACGCGCGCGGGTCAGAACAGCGTCAGCTCGTCCTTCACCACGCCGCGGAGGGCGTTGTAGTCGAGGACGACGCAGCGGATGCCGCGGTCCTCGGCGAGGACCCGGGCCTGGGGCTTGATCTCCTGGGCGGCGAAGATGCCGCGGACGGGGGCCAGCAACGGGTCGCGGCCGAGGAGCTCCAGGTAGCGGGTCAGCTGCTCCACCCCGTCGATCTCGCCGCGGCGCTTGATCTCGACGGCGACGGAGGCGCCCTCGGCGTCCTTGCACAGCAGGTCGACGGGGCCGATCGCGGTCATGTACTCGCGGCGCACCAGCGTGTAGCCCTCGCCGAGGGTGTGCGGGGCGGCCGCGAGCAGCACCTGCAGGTGCGCCTCGACGCCGTCCTTGACCAGGCCGGGATCGATGCCGAGAGTGTGGTCGGTGTCGTGCAGGATCTCCTCGACGGTGATCTGCAGCTCCTCGCCGCCCTTGTTCACCACGCTCCACAGACCGTCGGTCTGCGAAAGTCGGCAGGGCGGCGTCATCCACATCAGTGGCTTGTAGCCACCGGTGTCGGAGTGCACCAGGACCGAGCCGTCGGACTTGACCATGATGAGGCGGATGGCGGGCGGCAGGTGGGCCGTGAGCCGGCCGATGTAGTCGACCGAGCACTTGGCGATGACGAGACGCACGCGCGACAGCCTAGCCGGGCCCGGACAGCAGCGCCGAAGTGGCGGGTCGATGTCATGCTAGGGGCGTGCTTGAGTCATTGACGGGGCTCGGCCTGGCCACGTCGGCCGGGCTCAACGCCTACATCCCGTTGCTCGCCATCGGCGTGCTCGCGAGATACACCGATCTCATCACGCTGCCCGACAACTGGGCGTGGATGGAGAACGGCTGGACGCTCACGATCGTCGCGGCGCTGCTGGCGATCGAGTTCGTCGCCGACAAGGTGCCGGTGGTGGACCATGTCAACGACGTGCTGCAGACGTTCGTGCGGCCGACCGCCGGCGGGCTCGCGTTCGGCGCGGCGTCGAGCTCCGAGACGGTGACGGTAACCGATCCCGGCTCGTTCTTCAGCAGCCATCAATGGGTGCCGCTGGTGGTTGGCGGGGCGATCTCGCTCGGCGTGCACGGCATGAAGGCCGCGTCCAGACCGGTGATCAACGCCAGCACGGCGGGCTTCGGCGCGCCGGTGGTGAGCACGATCGAGGACATCGCGAGCGTGGCGATGTCGCTCGTCGCGATCATCCTGCCGGTGCTGGTGCTGCTGTTCATCGTGCTGCTGTTCGTGGCGTTCTGGTGGCTGATGCGACGCCGCAAGCGGCGCAAGGAGGAGAAGGCCGCGGCCAGGTGGGCCCAGTCCCAGGGGTACCGGCCGACCTGACCGCGAGCCGCGTCACTGCGCCTGGATCACCAGGATGGGGAGCTTGTGCGCCTCCCGGACGACGGTGACCAGCTCGTCGACCACGTCGGTGATCGCGAAGTCCTTCGGGGTGAAGACCCTGGCCACCCCGGAGGCGAGCAACGTGGCGGCGTCGGACGGCGGGATGATGCCGCCGACCACGACCGGGAGGTCATCGAGGCCTTCGGCGCGCAGGCCCTCCAGCACCGACGCGACCGCCGCCAGATGTGAACCTGACAGGACCGAGAGGCCGACGAGGTCGACGTCCTCCTCGACGGCCGCCGCGACGATCTGCGCCGACGTGAGGCGGATGCCCTGGTAGACCACCTCGAAGCCGGCGTCGCGGGCGCGGACGGCGATCTGCTCGGCCCCGTTGGAGTGTCCGTCGAGGCCGGGCTTGCCGACCAGCATCCGCAGCCGGCCCGCGCCGAGCTCCTCCGCGGTGCGCCGGACCCGCTCGCGGACCGCCACCAGCGCGGAGCCGGGCACCGTCGAAGCCCCTGCGGAGACGGCGCCGGTCAGCCCGGTGGGGGCGCGGTACTCACCGAACACGTCCCGCAGCACCGACGCCCACTCGCCGGTGGTGACGCCGGCGCGGACGCAGTCCAGGGTGGCCTCCATGAGGTTCCCGGTGCCGCCCGCGACCTGCCGCAGCCGCTCGAGCGCGTTGTCGACGTCGGCCGGTGTACGAGCGGCGCGCCAGGCCAGCAGCGACTCCACTGCGGCGCTCTCCACCGCGGGGTCGATCTGCTCGATCGCGGCGGCACCGGCGGCGACCAGCGGCGACGGCTCGGTCTCGGGGAAGCGGTTGACGCCGACCACGACGTCCTCGCCGCGCTCCATCCGGCCGCGCCGCTCGGCGAGCGACGCGACGAGGGCGCTCTTGAGGTAGCCGGACTCCACGGCGGCGACGACCCCGCCCATCTCCAGGACCCGGTCGAGTTCCGCGGTCGCGCCGGCGACCAGGTCGTCGACGAGGGCGGTCATGACGTGCGAGCCCTCGAACAGGTCCGGGTACTCCAGCAGGTCGGACTCGAACGCGAGGACCTGCTGCATGCGCAGCGACCACTGCTGGTCCCACGGGCGGGGCAGGCCGAGGGCCTCGTTCCACGCCGGCAGCTGCACGGCGCGGGCCCGGGCGTCGCGCGACAGCGTCACGCCGAGCATCTCCAGCACGATGCGCTGCACGTTGTTCTCGGGCTGCGACTCGGTGAGGCCCAGGCTGTTGACCTGCACGCCGTACCGGAACCGCTTCGCCGACTTGTCGGAAATTTCATACCTGTCGGTCAGGATCCGGTCCCACAGCAGGCCGAAGGCCCGCATCTTCGCGGTCTCCTCGACGAAGCGGACGGAGGCGTTGACGAAGAAGGAGATCCGGGCCGCGACGGCGGCGAAGTCGGCCACCTGGCCCGAGTCGCGGACCGCGTCGAGCACGGCGATCGCGGTGGCCAGGGCGAACGCGACCTCCTGCACGGGCGTCGCGCCGGCCTCCTGCAGGTGGTACGAGCAGATGTTGACCGGGTTCCACTTCGGGCAGTTCGCCACGGTCCACGCGATGGTGTCGGTGGTCAGGCGCAGCGACGGCCCCGGCGGGAAGATGTGCGTGCCGCGGGACAGGTACTCCTTGACGATGTCGTTCTGGGTCGTGCCCGCGAGCGAGGCGAGCGGCGCCCCCTGCTCGCGCGCCACCGTCACGTACAGGCTGAGCAGCCACATCGCGGTGGCGTTGATGGTCATCGAGGTGTTCGCGAGACCGAGGTCGATGCCGTCGAAGAGCGTGCGCATGTCGCCGAGGTGCGCGACCGGCACGCCGACCCGGCCGACCTCGCCGCGCGCCAGCTCGGCGTCGGGGTCGTAGCCGGTCTGTGTGGGCAGGTCGAACGCGACCGACAGGCCCGTCTGACCCTTGCCGAGGTTGCGCCGGAACAGCGCGTTGGAAGCGGCCGCTGACGAGTGGCCGGCATAGGTGCGCATGACCCACGGGCGGTCGCGCTCGGGGAGCTTCGCCATACAAGCACCTTACTGAACGGTAATTTGGTGAGGCTGGTGAAAATCCTCACCGGAGCCTCGTGCCTATAGTGAACGCCGTGACGGATGCGATCACCGTGCGTGGGCTACACAAGCGGTACCGGGGACATGTCGCCGTCGACGGCGTCGACCTCGACGTGCACCGCGGTGAGGTCTTCGCGCTGCTGGGCCCCAACGGCGCGGGCAAGACGACGACGGTCGAGATTCTCGAGGGGTTCCGCCGGCGTACGAGTGGCGAGGCGACCGTGCTGGGCGTGGACCCGCACGACGGCGACGCGGCGTGGCGGCAGCGGGTGGGCATCGTGCTGCAGAGCACCGGCGAGTTCGACGACCTGACCGTGCGCGAGGTCGTGCACCACTTCGCGCTGTACTACCGCAACGCCGACGACCCGGACGCCGTCATCGAGCGGGTCGGGCTCGCCGACAAGCGTGGCGCCCGGACGCGGATCCTGTCCGGCGGGCAGAAGCGCCGCCTCGACGTGGCGCTCGGCATCATCGGCCGGCCCGAACTGCTGTTCCTCGACGAGCCGACCACCGGCTTCGACCCCGAGGCGCGGCGCGAGTTCTGGGGGCTGATCCGGGCGCTCGCCGCGGCCGGCACCACGATCCTGCTCACCACCCACTACCTGGACGAGGCCGAGAACCTCGCCGACCGGGTCGGCGTGCTCGTCGGCGGCAAGCTCATCGCCGTCGACACCCCCGCCCGGCTCGGCAACCGCGGCAACTCCGCCACGACCGTCACCTGGGACGAGCCGGACGGCCCGCGCCAGGAGCAGACCGACACCCCGACCGCGGTCGTGACCCGGCTCGCCGCGCGGTTCGGCGGCGAGGTCCCCGGCCTGACCGTGACCAGACCCAGCCTCGAGGACGTGTACCTGCGGATGATCGGCGCCGGCGAATGACCACGTTGCGGCTCGGACTGGCCCGCGGCGGGCTGGAGATCAAGCAGTTCCTGCGCAGCCGGGAGTCGGTGATCTTCACGCTCTTCTTCCCGCTGCTGCTCCTCGTCATCTTCGGCTCGGTCTTCGACGCCGAGATCGCCCCGGGCGTGTCGTTCACGCAGTACTTCGCCGCCGGCATGATCGCCGCCGGGCTGCTGACCACCGGGTTCCAGTCCCTCGCCATCCAGATCCCGATGGAGCGCGAGAAGGGGATCCTCAAGCGGCTGCGGGGCACGCCGATGCCGCGGACCGCGTACTTCATCGGCAAGGTCGTCATGGTCCTGGCCATCGGTGCGGCGGAGACCGTGGTGCTGCTCGTGACCGCGGCGGCCTTCTACGACCTGCCGCTGCCCGCGACGGCGGCGAAGTGGGCGACGTTCGCCTGGGTCGCGGTGCTCGGCATCAGCGCGTGCACGCTGTGCGGGATCGCGTTCTCCTCGCTCGCCCGCTCCGGACGCGGCGCGCCGGCGATCGTGACCCCGGTCGCGTTGGTGCTGCAGTTCATCTCCGGCGTGTTCTTCCAGTACACGAGCCTCCCCGACTGGATGCGCTCCATCGCGTCGCTGTTCCCGCTGAAGTGGATGACCCAGGGCATGCGCTCGGTCTTCCTGCCGGACTCGTTCGCGGCGCGGGAGGTCGGCGGGTCCTGGGCGCTCGGGCACGTGGCCGTGGCGCTCGGCGCCTGGGTCGTGATCGGGCTGGCGCTGTGCATCTTCACGTTCCGCTGGACCGACCGGGGATAGTTTCGCTCAGGGTTGCAACCCGGTTGCCGATCAGTGCGGGGTGATGGGTCGGCTGGGCACGGCGGTCCGGCATGCCGGCGCTGTCGGCATCCTGGCGATCCTGCTCGTCCTCGCCCTCGGGCTGGCGGCGTCCTGGAACGCGGCCGCCTCCCTGCGGAGCAACCAGCAGGCCCGGGCCAACGCCGTCATGGACCGCGACACGTCGCTCGCCGAGGCGGCCGTGCGCACCGAGGTCCACCGGTACCTCGACACGCTGCGCACCGTCGCCGCAGCCGTCGGATCGCACGAGACGCTGACCTTCGACGACTTCGCCACGACCACCGCCCCGCTGCGCGACGCCGGACTGCCCGGAGCCACCTCGCTGGTCTTCGTCGTGGCCGCCGAGGACTCCCAGTTGGAGCAGGTCCAGGCGTACTGGCGGGACCGCGGCGTCACGGGACTCGACCTGACCGCCAAGGGCAGCGGGCGGGAGCACCTGTTCGTCATCTTCTCCCGGCCGCTGGACGGGGCGCCCGCGACCCTCCCCGGCACCGACCTGTCGCAGTCCGCCGAGCCGACCGCCGCCCTCAACGAGTCCCGCCGCGCGGGCGCGCCCGCCGTGTCCGACACGTACATCCTGCTCCGCGACCGCTCCCTGCCCGTCGCGCAGCAGCAGCGCTCGTTCGCGATCGCCGCGCCCGTGTTCGGCAACCCGACGCCCGCCGGCACGAAGACGTTCAAGGGCTGGGTCGTCTTCGGCCTGCGCGGGCAGGACTTCGTCGGCGGCGTGCTGGACGCCGCCACGCAGGGCAAGGTCGACGCGGACCTGTGGGCCGCCAACGGCGTCGGCCAGGACACCCGGGTCGCGTTCCTGCACCGCATCCCCGGCACCGACCTGCGCCGCGAGGTGGCGATCCCGGTCGGGAACCGGCGCTGGCGGCTCGTCCTGGCCGCCGACTCCGGCCGGCTCGCCGGGCTGTCCGGCCCGGCCGACACCGCCCCGCTCGCGATCGGCGCCGGCGGCACGATGCTGACCCTGCTGGTCGTGGCCATGCTGTGGGCCCTCGCCGGCGGCCGGGCCCGTGCCGAGGCCCGGGTCGTGTCCGCCACCGCCGGGCTGCGCGAGGCCGAACGCACCGCCCGCCGGCAGGTCGCGCTGCTCAACGGCATTCTCGACCGGATCAGCGACGGCGTCGGCGTGGTCGACGAGCACGGCACCTTCCTGGTCCACAACCCGGCCGCCAAGGCGATCCTCGGCATGGACGCGGACGCCACAGGGATGGATTCCTGGCAGTCGCACTACGGCATCTTCCGGCCCGACGGCCGGACCGAGTTCCCGACCGCGGACCTGCCGCTGGTGCGCGCCCTCGCCGGCGAGTCGACGGACGGCGTCGAGATGGTCATCCGCAACGCCGGCCGGCCGGAGGGGACGCTGCTGTCCGTCAGCGGGCGGCCCCTCGACGTGGACGGGCGGCGCGGTGCCATCGCCGTCTTCCACGACATCACGGAGGTACGGGAGCGCGAGGGCGACCTGACCGCCTTCGCGGGCATCGTCGCCCACGACCTGAAGAACCCGCTGACCGTCATCGCCGCCCACGCCGAGATGGCGCACGACGCGCTGCTGTCCTCGTCCTCGGCCCTGCTCGGCGACGGCGCCTGGGACGCGCTGGTCGCGGGTTTCCGCGACGCCGGCGCCGGGGGCACGCTGGTCGCGGGTTCCCGCGACGCCGGCGCGCGGGACGCGATCGTCGCGGGTCTTCGCGACGCCGGCGCGAGCGTCGAACGGGTCAGTGCCGGGGTGGTGCGGATGCGGCGGCTGATCGACGACCTGCTCGCCTACACCACGGCTCGCGACGCGGCCCTGAAACCGCGGCCGCTCGACCTGGGCGGGCTCGTCGCCGAGGTCGTCGCCGAACGGGTCAACCACCTCGCGGTCCGCCCGGACATCTACGTCGGACCGCTGCCGTGGGTCGACGCCGACCCGGCGATGCTGCGGCAGGTGCTGGACAACCTGATCGGCAACGCCCTCAAGTACGTCCAACCCGGCCGCATCCCGAAGGTCGACGTCAGCGCGTCACCGGCCGGACCGGGCTGGGTGAGGGTCGAGGTCGCGGACCGGGGCATCGGCGTGCCCGACGCCGACAAGCCCTACGTCTTCGAGTCCTTCCACCGGGCGCACACCGGCCAGTCGTACGGCGGCACCGGCCTCGGACTGGCCATCTGCCGCCGCGTGATCGACCGGCACGGCGGCTCGATCACCGTGGTGGACAACCCCGGCGGCGGCAGCCGCTTCAGCTTCACCCTGCCGGGGGCTCCCGTCGCGCTGGAAGCCCCGGCGGAGCTCGCTCAGGCGTACTTGTAGAAGCCCTGCCCGGTCTTGCGCCCCAGGTCCCCGGCGACGACCATCCGCGCCAGCAGCTCCGGCGGGAAGAACTTCGGGTCGGCGGTGTCGGTGTGGATGTTCTTCGCCGCGTGGTACAGCACGTCGACGCCGGTCAGGTCGGTCGTCGCCAGCGGCCCCATCGCGTGGCCGAAGCCGAGCTTGCACGCCAGGTCGAGGTCCTCGGCGCTCACCACGCCGCTCTCGACCAGCTGCACCGCCTCGACCACCAGCGCGGCGATCAGCCGCGTGGTGACGAAACCGGCGACGTCCCGGTTGACCACGATGCACGTCTTGCCGATCTCCTCGGCGAACGCCCGCGCCGTCGCCAGCGTCTCGTCGCTGGTCTTGTAGCCGCGCACCAGCTCGCACAGCTTCATGACCGGCACCGGGCTGAAGAAGTGCGTCCCGACGACCTGCTCGGGCCGCTGCGTCGCGGTCGCGATCTGCGTCACCGGGATCGCGGACGTGTTCGTCGCCAGCACCGCGTCCGCCCGGCAGATCTTGTCCAGCGTGGCGAACAGCTCCTGCTTCACGTCCAGCCGCTCGAACACCGCCTCCACGACGATGTCCGCCTCCGCCGCCGCGTCCAGGTCCGTGGTGGTGGTGATCCTGGCGAGGGCCTGCTGCACGTCGTCCTCGGCGATCACGCCCTTGCTCGCGAACTTCGTCAGCGACTTCTCGATGCCGTCCACACCGCGCCGTGTCGCCTCATCGGTCAGGTCCCGCAGCGTCACCTCCCACCCGGCCTGCGCTGCGACCTGGGCGATGCCAGACCCCATCAGCCCCGCCCCGATGACCGCCAGTCGACCCGCCATGTGACTCCCTCTCGCATCGTCGTTGACCTGCTGACCTTATCCGGCTCCGAAGGGTGATCATCTAGTGGCAGACTGTCAGTGTGCCCCTCATGTACCTCGCAGGATGGGCGGCGTCCGCCGGCGCACTCGCCACCCTGATCCTGATCATCCGCCTGCTCCGCCTCGGCGAACGGCGCCCGAGCCAGTCCGGCGTCCGCCTGCCAGAGCCCGGCAGCGCCCCCGACTACGGCCTGCTCCGCTCGGTCTCGCTCATCGGCGACCTGGCCTTCGCCCGCGACGTCCGCGACCGCCTCCGCCGCAACGGCCTGCGCGCCACCCTCGCCACCGGCTCCGACGGCATGGTCCGCGTCCTCGTCTTCGCCGACGAGTACGACCGCGCCCGCCTACTCCTGGCGCAGTAATCCCCGTTCCTCATGATCCGGAAGACTTTGTGTCGTCATAGCAGCACAAAGTCTTCCGGATCACGGAAACCGGCGCAGCCGCTTGGCCTGCCTCGCGTCTCGGCGCGGGCAGTGCGTCGCGGAGCGGCGCATTGGGGTGCGGGTGAGAATCCCCGCCGGGCCCCGCCGCGGCAGCGGTGGGGGAATTGCAGCAGCTCAGAAGTCGAACTGGTCGGGGGGTGCGACGGCGCGTTCGACCTCGACGCCCAGGCCGCGCAGGTCCGACTCGAAGCTCGGGTAGCCGCGGTCGATGTGGTGCACGTGGCGGATCTCGGTGACGCCGTCGGCGCAGAGGCCGGCGATGGCCAGGCCGGCGCCGGCGCGGATGTCGGTGGCGGTGACCGGGGCGCCGGAGAGGCGTTCGACGCCGCGGACCACCGCGTGGTGGCCGTCGGTGCGGATGTCGGCACCGAGGCGGGACATCTCGTTGATGAACATGAAGCGGCCGTCGAAGATGTTCTCCGTGATGAGGGACGAGCCCTCGCTGACGGAGGACAGGCCGACCGCCATGGGCAGCAGGTCGGTGGCGAAGCCGGGGAACGGCAGGGTGACCACGTCGACGGCGCGGGGGCGGTCGGCCATGCGGACGCGGAAGGAGTCCGGGGTGGTGTCGACCTGGCCGCCCGCGGTGGCGACCTTGTCCAGCGCGATCTCCAGGAAGCTCGGATCGATGCCGTGCACGGTCACGTCGCCGCGGGTCATGGCGGCGGCGAAGGCCCAGGTGCCGGCGACGATGCGGTCGCCAACGGTGCGGTGCGAGACGGGGCGCAGCTCGGGGACGCCCTCGATGACGAGGCGGGAGGAGCCGGCGCCGGAGATGTCGGCGCCCATGTCGGTGAGCATGCGGCAGATGTCGACGATCTCCGGCTCGCGGGCCGCGTTGTCGATCTCGGTGCGGCCGTTCGCCAGTACCGCGGCCATGAGCAGGTTCTCGGTGGCGCCGACGCTCGGGAAGTCGAGCCAGATGGTGGCGCCGTGCAGCTTGGGGGCGGTGGCGATGACGAAGCCGTGCTCGCCGGAGATGTCCGCGCCCATCCGGCGCAGGCCCTCGACGTGCATGTCGAGGCCGCGCGAGCCGATCGCGTCGCCGCCGGGGTGCGCCACGCGGACGTGCCCGCAGCGCGCCAGCAGCGGGCCGAGGACGCAGATCGAGGCGCGCAGCCGGCGCACGAGGTCGTAGTCGGCCTCGGTGCCGAGCCGCTCGGGCACGTCGATGATGACGCGGTCCTCGTCCTGCTCGACCTCGCAGCCGAGGCGGCGCAGCACCTCCGCCATGATGGCGATGTCGGTGATACGGGGCACGTTGGTGAGCACAGAACGCCCGGTCGCCAGCAGCGCGGCGGCCATGAGCTTCAAGGCGGAGTTCTTGGCGCCGACCACCGACACGTCACCGGCGAGCCTGGCGCCGCCCTTCACACGGATCACGTCCACGACCGCCATCGTAGGTGCATTCCGTACGGTGAAGCCCATGGCCATTCATCTCACCCGCATCTACACGAAGACCGGTGACACCGGCACGACCGGATTGGGCGACTTCTCCCGCGTGCCGAAGACCCATCCACGCATCGGCGCGTATGCCGACGTCGACGAGGCCAACGCCGCGCTCGGGGTCGCGGTCGCGATGGGTGAGCTGACCGAGGAGCTGCGGGCGGTGCTGACCGTCGTGCAGAACGATCTCTTCGACGTGGGCGCCGACCTGTGCAACCCGATCACGGCGGAGCCCGAGTATCCGCCGCTGCGGGTCACCGAGGAGTACCTGACCCGGCTGGAGACGTGGTGCGACGAGTTCAACGAGCGCCTGCCGAAGCTCGACTCGTTCATCCTCCCCGGCGGCACGCCCGGCGCGGCGCTGCTCAACGTGGCGAGGACGGTGACGCGCCGGGCCGAGCGCAGCGCGTGGGCGCTGATGGAGCTCGACCCGGAGCACACGAACGAGCTGGCGGTGAAGTACCTGAACCGGCTGTCGGACCTGCTGTTCATCCTCGGCCGCATCGCGAACCCGGACGGCGACGTGAAGTGGGTCCCGGGGGCCAACCGTCAGGTGCCGTAGACACCCAGCCCCTCGCTGGTGTGCACCAGCAGGCGGCCGTCGGCCACGATCGGCCCCGCGGTGGCGCCAGAGGGGCCGGTCCACAGCACGGCCCTGCTGGCGAGGTTCAGCGCCAGGACCCGGCCGAGGTTGACGTACAGGACGCCGTTGGCCACGACGGGGAACGATGAGGCGACCGAGTTGACCTGGGCCGGCCCGGCCTGCGTGAAGGTCCAGCGGTCCGCGCCGGTCGCCGGGTCGATCGCGTGCAGGACCGGCGGGGTGGCCAGGTCGACGCTGTAGAGGGTCGTGTCCTGCACGGCGGGGAAGCCGAAGGTGCCCGGGCGGGTCCACAGCGTCCGTCCGGTGGCTCCGTCGTAGGCGACCAGCCCGTTGAAGCCGAGGTAGACCCGGCCCCAGGCGGCCACCGGCGTCAGCATCGACTGGCCGGCGGGCACCGACCACAGCACCGCGCCCGTGGTCGCGTCGATGGCGGTCAGCGTCTGGACGTTGCCGCCGGCGACGTAGAGCCGGTTACTGTCGTACGCCACCGTCGCCGTCGTGTAGCCGGTGAGCTCACAGGTCCAGCGCACCGCGCCGGTCGCGGCGTCGAAGGCGTACACGAGCGTGTTGTCGCCCTGCGCGTCACCCTTGGCGTAGAGGGTGTCGCCGACCAGGATCGGCGCGTTGAAGAGCTGGTTGCCGTCGATGCGGAAGTTCCACCGCTCGACCCCGGTCATGGCGTCGAACGCGTGGATGAAGCCGATCTGCGTCCCGGCGTAGACGAGGCCGTTGCCGACGGTCCCGCCGGTGGTGTAGCGCAGCGCGGGCTCGGTGGCCGGCGGCGTGGTCCAGCGCACCGCGCCGGACGCCAGGTCGGTGGCGGCGAACTGCAAGGTGTTCGCCTGACCGTAGGCGATGCCGTCGGCGACGACCGGCGCCTCGATGTCGGCGCCGGTCAGCCGCAGCCGGTGCAGGGTCCCCACGTTGGCGGCGCCGAGTGTCCGCTCCCCCGCGTTGACGCCCGCGTGCCCGGCGCCGCCGCCCCACGTGCCCCACGCCGCCGAAGCGGCCGGGGGCACCACCGCCGGGTACACCTCGACCTCGAACAACGAGTAGCCGTAGCGGGTGGCGCGGGTGAGGCCGGTCAGGCGGACGTACCGGGCGGCCGCCGTGGCGGCGACGGACAGCGTCTGCGTCCCGCCGGTACCGGTGGCCGCCGGCACGAGGTCGAACCACGACGTGCCGTCCGGCGAGCCCTGCAGCGTGAACGTGCGGGCGTAGGCGGCCTCCCACCGCAGCACGACCCGGCACAGCTGCTGGGCACCGCCGAGGTCGACCTGGAGCCACTGCGGGTCGCTGAAGGCGCTCGACCAGCGGGTGGCGGAATTTCCGTCGAACGCCTTCGCCGGCAGCAGGCTGCCGTTCTCCGACGACGATGCGGTGGCGGGCCGGTTGAGCGCGATGTTGGTGGTGCCGCAGGTCGCGGCAATCGCGGCGGCGGGCGCGGGCACCGCGAACAGCACTGCCGCGGAAATCACCACGGCAGCGAGCAATCTGGACATACGTGATTCTCCTAGGGGTGACGGCCACTGGGAGAGCGCTCTCAGACGGCGTCAGTCTCCACCAGGAGAAAGAGAAACGTCAATTTCTGCTTAGTTTGTGCGGTACCTGTACGGCCGGGTCTCCGGGGTCGACTCACCCGGAGGCGCCGCCTCTACCCAGGACAGGAACCCGGTCAGCGCCCGCTCCGCCATCGCGATCTCGACCGGCGACTGCCGGCTGACGCACCGCACGATCACCCAGTCCGGCGGAAGCACCAGCAGCTCGGCCGGGTCAGGGGTGCGACGGCGGTCGACGGAGAGCCCACGCCGGGAAAGCACCCGGCGCGGGCCAGGCCAGAAACTGAAGATGCGATACCACTTCAGCTCGTCGCCGGCGAAGCGGGCCAGGCCCGCGGACCAGCCCCGGCCGGGCAGCATGGTGCTCAGCCGGACACCCAGCTCGATCGTGCCGCCCTGCCGGGCGATGACCACGCGGCGCAGGAAGAGCAGCGCCAGAGCGGCGAGCAGGATGAGGACCCCGATGCCGATTCCCTCGACGATCCTCACCACCGCCGCCCGCCGGTCAGTGCGCGGCTTGCGCGGAGGCGGGGGTGCAGCTCTCGGCCAGCACCGTCACCCCGGTCGCCGTGACGGAGAGGAACCCGCCCGAGACGTCGAAGGCGATCTCCTGCCCACCGGAGTGCTTGATGCGCACCTGGCCCTCCTCGGCCAGCTGACCGAGGAGCGGCGCGTGACCGGGAAGCACACCGAGCTCGCCCTCCGTCGTGCGCGCCATGACCATGTCGGCGTCACCGGACCAGACTTTTTCCTCGACGGCTACGAGCTCGACGTGCAGCTGCCTCGCCACGCTAGTTACTCCTCGTGTGCGCGATTGGTTTTGCCGAGTGTAGTCAATGATCCGACGCGGCGAGCAGTGGGCCTCGCCACGTTGGCACAACTCCTGAAATGCCGGTGGAGCGGCGATCCGCAATCGCGCTGCAGATGACCACTCAACACTTCAGAGCGTGACGTATGTCACGCCGCGATGGTGGCGTTTTCCTGAAAACCAAGCAGAAAAGGGCGCCCCCCGAAGCGGGAGACGCCCTTTGCCGTACGGCTATGTCAGTCCTTCATGAGCTCGTGCGCGTTGCGCTCGAGGTCCTCGAGACCGCCACACATGAAGAAGGCCTGCTCGGGGAAGTGATCGTACTCACCCTCGGAGATCTTCTTGAACGACTCGATCGTCTCCTTGAGCGGGACGGTCGAACCGGGGACGTTGGTGAACTGCTCCGCCGCGTAGGTGTTCTGCGACAGGAACCGCTCGATGCGCCGGGCACGGCCGACCGTGACCTTGTCCTCTTCGGACAGCTCGTCCATACCGAGGATGGCGATGATGTCCTGCAGGTCCTTGTACTTCTGCAGGATCCGCTGCACCTCGCGGGCGACCGTGTAGTGCTCGATGCCGACGTACTCCGGCGCGAGAATGCGCGAGGACGACGCCAGCGGGTCGACGGCCGGGTAGATGCCCTTGTCCGAGATCGACCGCTCGAGGTTGGTCGTCGCGTCCAGGTGGGCGAACGTGGTGGCCGGCGCCGGGTCGGTGTAGTCGTCGGCGGGCACGTAGATCGCCTGGAGCGAGGTGATGGCCTTGCCCCGCACGGAGGTGATGCGCTCCTGCAGCAGACCCATCTCGTCGGCCAGGGTCGGCTGGTAGCCGACGGCGCTCGGCATACGGCCGAGCAGCGTCGAGACCTCCGAGCCGGCCTGCGTGAACCGGAAGATGTTGTCGATGAAGAGCAGCACCTCCTGGTTCTGCACGTCACGGAAGTACTCCGCCATGGTCAGCGCGGACAGGGCGACCCGCAGACGCGTGCCGGGCGGCTCGTCCATCTGACCGAAGACCAGGGCGGTCTTGTCGAGCACGCCACCCTCGTCCATCTCCAGGATGAGGTCGTTGCCCTCACGGGTGCGCTCGCCGACACCGGCGAACACCGAGGTGCCACCGAAGTTCCGGGCGACCCGGATGATCATCTCCTGGATCAGCACCGTCTTGCCGACGCCGGCACCGCCGAACAGGCCGATCTTGCCACCGCGCACGTACGGCGCGAGCAGGTCGAGAACCTTGATGCCGGTCTCCAGCATCTCCGTCTTCGGCTCGAGCTCGGCGAACGCGGGAGCCTTGCGGTGGATCTCCCAGCGCTCGTTGATCTCGAGCTTCGACTCGTCGGCGTTGAGCACCTCGCCGAGGGCGTTGAACACGTGGCCCTTGGTGATGTCGCCGACCGGCACCGAGATGCCGGAGCCGGTGTCGTGCACCTCGGCGCCGCGGACGAGACCGTCCGTCGGCTGCATGGAGATGGCGCGGACCTGGTTGTCACCCAGGTGCTGGGCAACCTCGAGCGTCAGCTTCTTGGTGCCCTCGGAGAGGGTCACCTCGACGTGCAGCGCGTTGTAGATCGCGGGCATGGCGTCGCGCGGGAACTCGGCGTCGACGACCGGGCCGATGACCCGGACGACGCGGCCGACCGCGGTCTTGGCTGGTGCAGTCATCACACATCACTTCCCGCCGCCGCCAGCGCGTTGGCGCCGCCGACGATCTCACTGATCTCCTGGGTGATCGCCGCCTGCCGCGCGGAGTTCATCTCCCGCGTGTACCGCTTCAGCAGGTCGTCGGCGTTGTCTGAGGCGCTCTTCATGGCCCGCCGGCGGGCCGCCGACTCACTCGCCGCCGAGTCCAGCAACGCCGCGAAGATCCGCGTGTTGATGTACTTCGGCAGGAGCGCCTCGAGCAGTTCCTCGGCCTCCGGCTCGAACTCGTACGCCGGCAGCGGGCCGGCGACCTGCTGCTCCTCGACCTCCATCGGAGCGACGATGCGCGCCACGGGGGTCTGCGTCATGAGCGAGCGGAACTGGGTGTGGACCATGTACAGCTCGTCGACACCGTAGATGCCGTCCGGGCCGGGGCCGTCCGCAGTGTCGTCCGCGCCGTTGACGAAGGCCTGGATGAGGGTCTCGCCGATCTCCCGCGCGTTCTCGAAGCGCGGCAGTTCGGAGAAGCCCGTCCAGCTGCCCGCGATCTCGCGACCGCGGAACCGGTAGTACGCCACGCCCTTGCGCCCGGAGACGTAGAGCGCGACCTGCTTGCCGTCCGCGCGCAGCCGCGCGATGAGCTGCTCGGCCTGACGGATCGCGTTGGCGTTGTAGCCGCCGCAGAGCCCCCGGTCGCTGGTGACCAGCAGCACCCCGGCCCGGCGGACCGGGCTGCGCGGCACCAGCAGCGGGTGGTCGACGTTGGTGTTGGTCGCCAGTGCCGTCAGCACGCCCGTGATCGCCTCGGCGTAGGGCAGCGACGCGGCGACCCGCTCCTGCGCCTTACCGATGCGGCTCGTGGCGACGAGCTCCTGCGCCTTGGTGATCTTCTTGGTCGACTTGACCGTGCGGATCCTCCGGCGCAGTGCCTGTACCTGACCGGCCATGGCTCAGCCCGACTTCCGGACCTGGCGGGTGACGGTCTCGCGATCCTGCTCACCCTGCAGCGCCTTGGCCGGGGCCTCGTTGATCGGCGCCTCGGAACCCTTGGCCGTGAACGTCTTCTTGAAGTGGGCGATCGCGTCGGTCAGGCCGTCGATCGTCTCCTGCGGCAGCTTCTTCGACTCCGCGATGGCGGCGATGAGCTCCTTGCGGTTGCTGCGGAGGTACTGCAGGAACTCGCCCTCGAAGCGGCGGATCTCGCCGACCGGCACGTCGTCGAGCTTGCCGGTGGTGCCGGCCCACACCGAGACGATCTGGTCCTCGACCGCGAACGGGGAGAACTGCGGCTGCTTGAGCAGCTCGACCAGGCGGGCGCCCTTGTCCAGCTGGGCCCGCGACGCCTTGTCCAGGTCGGACGCGAACGCCGAGAAGGCCTCCAGCTCGCGGTACTGCGCGAGGTCCAGCCGCAGGCGGCCGGCGACGTCCTTCATGCCCTTGACCTGGGCGGAGCCGCCGACGCGGGACACCGAGGTGCCGACGTTGATGGCGGGACGTACACCCTGGTTGAACAGGTCGGACTCGAGGAAGACCTGACCGTCGGTGATCGAGATGACGTTGGTCGGGATGTAGGCCGAGATGTCGTTGGCCTTGGTCTCGATGATCGGCAGACCGGTCATCGAGCCGCCACCGAGCTCGTCGGACAGCTTCGCGCAGCGCTCCAGCAGCCGGGAGTGCAAGTAGAAGACGTCACCCGGGTAGGCCTCACGGCCCGGCGGGCGGCGCAGCAGCAGCGACACGGCGCGGTAGGCCTCGGCCTGCTTCGTCAGGTCGTCGAAGACGATCAGGACGTGCTTGCCGCCGTACATCCAGTGCTGGCCGATGGCCGAGCCGGTGTAGGGGGCGAGGTACTTGAAGCCGGCCGGGTCGTCCGCCGGGGAGGCGACGATGGTCGTGTACTCCATCGCGCCCTGCTCCTCGAGGACACCGCGGGTGGCGGCGATCGTCGAGGCCTTCTGGCCGATGGCGACGTAGATGCAGCGGACCTGCTTCTTCGGGTCGCCGGACTTCCAGTTGTCGCGCTGGTTGATGATCGTGTCGAGCGCGACCGTGGTCTTGCCCGTCTTACGGTCACCGATGATCAGCTGGCGCTGGCCCCGGCCGATGGCGGTCATGGCGTCGATCGCCTTGATGCCGGTCTGCAGGGGCTCCTTGACAGGCTGGCGGGCCATGACGTTGGGCGCCTGGAGCTCCAGCTCGCGGAGGCCCTCGTTGGTGATCTCGCCGCGGTCGTCGATCGGCTCGCCAAGCGGGTTGACCACGCGGCCCAGGAAGGCGTCGCCGACCGGGACCGAGAGCACCCGGCCGGTCCGCTTGACCTGCTGACCCTCTTCGATGCGCTCGAAGTTGCCGAGGACGACGACACCGATCTCGCGCACGTCAAGGTTGAGCGAGACGCCGAGCGTGCCGTCCTCGAACTCGAGCAGCTCGTTGGCCATCGTCGAGGGCAGACCCTCGACCTGGGCGATACCGTCGCCGGCGTACGAGACGACGCCGACCTCCTCGCGGGAGATCCGTGAATCAACGGACGACACGTAGCGCTCGAGTGCGCCCCGAATGTCGTCCGAGGAGATGGTCAGCTCGGCCATTCCTCAACCTTCTATCTGGAAGTGAATCAAGCTTCGGGGATTAGTTGGCGAGTGCCGTCTTGGCCTCGGCGAGACGCCGCGACACCGTGCCGTCGTACAGGTCCGAACCGACCTTGACCCGCATGCCACCGATGATGCGTGGATCAACGTCGATCTTGAGGGAGACCTCTCGACCGTACAGCTCAGCAAGACGACCGGCCAGGCGCTGCTCGTCAGCCTCGGTCAGGGGGGCCGCGGTCGTGACGTAGGCCACCGAGTGGTCGCGCTGCTTCGCGGCCAGCTCGACGAGGCGGGTCAGCGAGCTCTCGAAGCCCCGGCCACCGAACCCGGTGACCGCCAGCTCCGCGAGCCGGGCGGTGGCCGGCTTGACCTTGCTACCGAGCAGGTCCTGGATCAGCTGGACCCGCGCCTCCAGCGGCGACGAGGCGTCGGCGAGCGCCGCGGCGAGACGGGAGTCGCCGGAGACGACCTGCCCGAACCGGAACAGCTCGTCCTCGACGTCGCCGAGCTCACCGGCGCGGTCGACGCCGGACAGCAGCGTGGTGACCCCGAGCAGCTCGACGCCGTCCAGGAGCGCACCGGGGCCGGACCAACGGCCCGTGACCAGGGTCGCGAGGATGTCGAGTGCCTCGTCGCTGACCTTGCCCTCCAGGACGGAGCGCAGGAGCGCGGCGTGGTCCTCACCGGCGCGACCCGGGTCGGCCAGGGCCCGGCGCAGCGGCCGCTCACGCCCGAGCAGACCGGCCACGGCGAGGATCTCCTCGCCGACGGCACCGATCCGCTGAACGTCAGCGCTCGCCGCGAATGCGGCGAGCTTGTCGGCGGCGGCTCCGTAGGACTCCCGGTTGATGGTGTCCATCAACGCCGCCCTGCGGTGCCGGCAGGACTGTCACCGATCTCGTCGAGGAACCGCTCGACCGTGCCACGGCGGCGGGCTTCCTCCTCCAGCGACTCCCCGACGATCCGGCCGGCGAGGTCGACCGCGAGCGAGCCGATCTCGGCGCGCAGCTGACGGACGATGGTCTGCCGCTCGGTCTGCAGGGCCTCGCGGCCGGCCGCGATGATGCGGTCGCTCTCCTCACGGGCCTTCGCGAGGATGTCCTCACGGATGCCCGTGGCGTCGGCGCGCGCCTCGTCACGGATGCTGGCCGCCTCGGTGCGAGCCTCGGCGAGCTGCTGCTTGTACTGCTCCAGCAGCCGGTTGGCCTCGGCCTGCGCCTCCTCGGCGCGCTTGATGCCACCCTCGATCGCGTCGACCCGTGCGCGGAAGGTCTCCTCCATGCGCGGGAAGACGAACTTCATCAGCACGAAGCACAGGATGCCGAAGGCGATCAGGCCGACGACGATCTCCTGCCAGATCGGGATGATCGGGTTGTGTGCAGCTTCCCCTTCAGCGAGGAAAGGCAGCATGGGAAACCTCCCGCTCTAAATGTTGGTGGAGGCGGGGGGCTTACTTGAAGACGAAGCCGAAGGCGATACCCAGCAGGGCGAGCGCCTCGACCACGGCGAAGCCGAGGAACATGTACGTACGGGTCAGGCCGGCCGACTCGGGCTGACGGGCGGTCGACTGGATGTACGACGCGAAGATGATGCCGACACCGATGCCGGGGCCGATGGCGGCGAGGCCGTAGCCGATGGCGCTGAGGCTGCCGTTGACTGCTGCCAGGTGGTCCATGTGGAATTCCTCCTGAGATCTCGCGTGACGCTCACGCGGGACAACTGAAAAAGGTGGTGCCGTTCGCTATCGAAAGCGGGGGAAAGGCGGCTCAGTGCTCGTCGGCGAGAACGCCGGCCAGGTAGTTGGCGGTCAGCAGCGTGAAGACATAGGCCTGCAGCGCCGCGATCAGCAGCTCGAAGAAGGTGAGGCCGATCGTCATCGCCCACGAGACCAGCGAGATCGGCTTGAGGAAGAAGCTCTCCGCGTTGAGCAGCGCGAAGCCGCCGAGCGTGAAGACCAGCAGCAGCATGTGCCCGGCGAACATGTTGGCGAACAGACGCAGGGCGAGCGTGACCGGCTGGAGGATGAATGCCTGCAGGAACTCGATCGGGATCAGCAGGAACTGCATGTACCACGGGGCGGGCAGGTAGACGGCGTGCTTGATGTAACCGGCGAAGCCGTGCTTCTTGATGCCCTGGTACAGGTACAGCACATAGGTGCAGATCGCCAGGCCGGCCGGGAATGCGATGTGCGCCATCGGCGAGACCTGGATGAACGGGATGATCGAGAAGATGTTGCCGACCAGGATGAAGACGAACAACGACGCGAGGTATGGCGCGAACCGCAGCCCCTCGTGGCCGATGACGTCCTTCGCGACACCTTCCCGCACGAAGCCGTAGATCGACTCGGCGAGCCACTGCTTCTTGGTCGGGACGATCTTGGGGTCGCGGTAGGAGACCAGGAAGTAGATGAGCACCAGGGCCACGGCCAGCCACAGGAACAGGCTGAACTTGGTCAGCCACTCCACCCCGAACAGGTGGGGGGGGAAGATGTCTTCCACGCTGGGCGGGAAAGGCGTCTCCGCCAAAACCAGACCGCTCACCACGTCCCTCTCGTTATCGATTCAACCGATGCGTCAGGCGCCGAGGCGCTTGACGACCAGGTAGATGCCACCAGCGGCGCCGAGCACGCACCCGATCGCCGTGATGATGCCTCCGGCGTTGAGCCACTCATCGATCAGCCAGCCGACGAAGCCCCACACGGCGATGCCCGAGATGAGGTATCCGACGGCGGCCCAACCTTCGTTGGCACCACTCGATCCGGACTGCTTGGGTGTCTGGTTACCGGCCATGACGCGGTGACCATATCAGCCTGCCGGGAGCACCCGTGCATCGACCCCCGCGTGCTCGTCGCGCGGGGGTTGCTCTAGGGCCGGATGCCATCAACCGACGGCCGTCAACGTTACTACGCCTAACGCCAGGCGAACGTCAACTACACGACTGATGCGTGAGTGAATGTTGCGCACGGTCACTCCCAGGGGGTTAGCTGAAGGTCAAGGATAACAATGCGTATGGGGGTGATGACCTTGCGCAACGCCGTCATCGCGTTTTTCGTCATTCTGACCGCCATCGTGATCACCAAGACCGACCCCGGCGACAGGTCGCCGGCGGCGTCGAGCGGCGGCGGCCAGCGGGTCGTGTGTTCGGTTTCACCGCAGCGACCCGCGGAGAAGGGCGGCAGGATCGTCGCCGCCGCGCAGTTCCGCTGCGACCCCCCCGGTCCCGACGGGCTGACCGTCACCGTCCGCCTGCAGCGCAACGACGGCGGCACCTGGGTCACGGTGGCCCAGGACACGTTCGTCACCAACGCGGCCTACACGACCCGCGAGCACTCCGCGGCGGCCAGGACCCGGCAGGTCGGCACCGCCTGCGCGGCCGGCACCTTCCGCACCCACGTGGAGGCCAACGTGTACGACAACCGGCGCAACTCCGGTCTGTCGAACGCCAGCGGCGAGCGCCGCAACCCCTGCTGACGGCGCTGCTAGGAGGGCTCGATCTCCACGTAGGGGATCTTCGCCCGCCAC
The DNA here is from genome assembly GCF_040614215.1 of Dactylosporangium sp. NPDC006015. NCBI lineage: Bacteria > Bacillati > Actinomycetota > Actinomycetes > Micromonosporales > Micromonosporaceae > Dactylosporangium > Dactylosporangium sp. NPDC006015. The sequence goes on along the minus strand of NZ_JBEXUD010000028.1, from coordinate 91,484 downwards.
ACCCAGACCGCCTGGGCGGCGACCCAGATCAGCGTCCCGGCGATCACCAGCGCGCCCAGCCACGGCAGGCCGCCCCAGCCGGTCTCCGCCACGATCCACATGACGACGCCGATGATCGCGAACTTCAGGATGTACGTGCCGAGCGCCACCGGCATCAGCAGGTGCCGGGCCCGCAGGTCGGTCACCGCGATGGTCAGGCTCGACACGGTGTAGCTCAGCATGACGAGCGCCACACCGGCGAGGGCGCCGAGCGCGCCAGTGCCGCCGTCACGCCACCAGGCGAGCGGCGCGGCGGCCACGAGCAGGCCGCCCATCGCGATCAACGCGGTCGGCAGGTGCTGCAGTCGCTTCCTCACAGTGGAGCAGGATACGCCGGGAACCGCCCGACCAGCTCGGTCACCCGGTCGCCGACCTGCTCGCCGCGGATCGCGCCGCCGATCAGCTCGGCGATCTCGGCCATCTCCGCCTCGCCCATCCCCTGCGTCGTCACCGACGGCGTGCCGACCCGCACCCCGGAGGCGGTCATCGGCTTCTCCGGGTCGTACGGGATGGCGTTCTTGTTCAGCGTGATCCCCGCGGCGTCGCAGCGCTCCTCGGCGTCGCGCCCGGTGATCCCGAGCCCGCGCAGGTCGATGAGGGCCAGGTGGGTGTCGGTGCCGCCGGACACCGGCCGCATCCCCTGCGCCTCGAGCCCGGCGGCGAGCGCCCGCGCGTTGCGCACGACCTGGGCCGCGTAGTCCGCGAACGCCGGCTGCGCCGCCTCGTGCAGCGCGACCGCCTTCGCCGCGACCGCGTGCATGAGCGGCCCGCCCTGCGTGAACGGGAAGACCGCCTTGTCGATGCGCTGCGCGAGGGACTCCCGGCACAGCAGCATGCCGCCGCGCGGGCCGCGCAGCACCTTGTGCGTCGTGCAGCTGACCACGTCGGCGTGTTCGACCGGCGACGGGATCGCCTTGCCTGCGACGAGGCCGATGAAGTGCGCCGCGTCGACCATCAGGTAGGCGCCGACCTCGTCGGCGATCGCGCGGAAGCGGGCGAAGTCGATCAGCCGCGGATAGGCGGTGGCCCCGCAGATGATCATCGCGGGACGGTGGCTGAGGGCGAGGTCGCGCACCTCGTCGTAGTCGATCAGCTCGTCCTCGCGGCGCACCGGGTACCCGACCGTGTTGAACCACTTGCCGGAGAAGTTGACCTTGCTGCCGTGGGTGAGGTGCCCGCCGTGCGGCAGCTCCATCGCCAGGACGGTGTCGCCGGGCATCAGCAGCGCCGCGTACGCCGCGAGGTTGGCGCTCGCGCCGCTGTGCGGCTGGACGTTGGCGTGCTCGGCGCCGAACAGCGCCTTGGCCCGCTCGATCGCGAGCTCCTCGGCCCGGTCGACGGCCGCGCAACCGCCGTAGTAGCGGCGGCCCGGGTAGCCCTCCGCGTACTTGTTGGTCAGCGTCGAACCCAGCGCGGCCAGGACCGCGGGCGAGGTGAAGTTTTCGCTCGCGATGAGCTGCAGGCCGCCGCGCAGGCGTTGCAGCTCGTCGAGGACGACGTCGGCGATCTGCGGGTCCGTCTCGCGGAGCGCGTCGAAGTCCGGCCCCCAGTAGGTGTCGCCCATGAAAACGAGTCTAGGGCGCATGAGCGCAGGGTAAGCATGAAGTCATGCGATGCCTCGTGACCGGTGCGACCGGCTATGTCGGCGGCCGGCTGGTCCCCCGTCTCCTCGCCGCGGGCCACGAGGTGCGCTGCCTGACCCGCGACCCGCGGCGGCTGCGGGACGTACCGTGGGCGGATCGGGTCGAGATCGTGCAGGGCGACCTGGTGGAGGAGCAGGACGAGCGCCTCACCGACGCCATGCGCGACGTCGACGTCGTCTACTACCTGGTCCACGCGCTCGGGCAGGCGGCGTTCGAGGACGTCGACCGGCTCAGCGCGCTCAACCTCGCCGTCGCCGCGGTCGACGCCGGCGTGCAGCGGATCGTCTACCTGGGCGGGCCGGCGCCGAGCGAGAAGATCGCCTCGCCGCACCTGCGCTCGCGCGGCGAGGTCGCCGACATCTTCCTGCGCAGCGGCGTGCCGACCGTCGTGCTGCGCGCGGCCGTCATCATCGGCTCCGGCTCGGCGTCGTTCGAGATGCTGCGGTACCTCACCGAGCGGCTGCCCGTCATGATCACTCCTCGCTGGGTGCACAACCGGATCCAGCCGATCGCGATCCGCGACGTCCTGCGCTACCTCGTCGCCGCCGCCACCGTCTTCCCCGTGCCGCTCAACCGGGCGTTCGACATCGGCGGTCCCGACGTGCTCACCTACGCCGAGATGATGCGGCGGTACGCCGTCGTCGCGGGCCTCCCGCCGCGGACCGTGCTGCCGGTCCGGGCGCTCACTCCCTGGCTGTCGTCGCACTGGGTCGGCCTGGTCACGCCGGTGCCCAACCGGATCGCCCGCCCGCTCGTCGGCAGCCTCATCCACGAGGCGGTCTGCCGCGAGCACGACATCGCCGCGTTCGTGCCCGACCCGCACGACGGGCTCACCGGCTTCGACCTCGCCGTCCGGCTCGCGCTGCGCAGGATCCGCGACGCGGACGTGGAGACCCGCTGGGCCAACGCGGCGCTCCCGGGCGCGCCGAGCGACCCGCTGCCGTCGGATCCCGCGTGGTCCGGCGGCACGGTGTACCGCGACGAACGCAGCCGGACCGTCGAGGCCGCGCCGGACCAGCTGTGGCGCGTCATCGAGGCGATCGGCGGGCAGAACGGCTGGCACTCCTTCCCGCTCGCCTGGTCGGTCCGCGGCTGGCTGGACCGGCTCGTGGGCGGGGTCGGGCTGCGCCGCGGCCGCCGCGACCCGCACCGCCTCTACGTCGGCGAGGCGCTGGACTTCTGGCGCGTCGAGGAGATCGTGCCGGGCGAGCTGCTGCGGCTGCGCGCGGAGATGAAGCTTCCGGGTCAGGCCTGGCTCGAGATGCGCGTGGCGCTCGATCAGCGGGGGCGGCTGGTGTACGAGCAGCGCGCCGTCTTCCTGCCGCGCGGACTTGCCGGCCACCTGTACTGGCTCGCCGTCGCGCCCTTCCACGCGGTCGTCTTCGGCGGCATGGCGCGCAACATCGCCCGCTCGGCCGAGCGCCTGCCCTTGACCGAGACCGCGGACGTCAGCGGTTGACCAGCTTCCCCGTGCGCCGGCACGCGGTCAGCGGTTGAGCAGCGCCGCCGTTCGTCGGCACGCGGTCAGCGGTTGAGCAGCGCCGCCGTTCGTCGGCACGCGGTCAGCGGCTGAGCAGCGCCGCCGCGAGGGGGCGGGTCAGCGCCTGGACCTGGTCGGCGACGATGCCGAAGAAGTCGTCGGGGCGGCCCCACGGATCGGCCAGGTCGTCCTCGTCACGCACCTCGTCGCGGGCCTTGTCCACCAGGTCGACGAGCGCCACGCCACGGTCGTACACGTCGGCGGTCGCGGGCAGGTCCGCCACCACCGCCGGCAGCAGGCGCGCGAACTGCCCCCACACGAACGTCCGGCTCGCCGCGTCCGGCCGCAGGGACACCACGAAGTCGACCTGTTCGGCCGTCGCGGTCAGTACCAGATCCGAGGCGTCGACGTGCTCGGCCAGCAGCTTGCGGGCGCGGAAGCCCGCGGTGTCGCCGCCCCGGGCGAGCACCTGCCGGGCCGCCTGCGGGTCCATCGGCTCCCCCGCGTGCCATCCGCCGGTGCCCGCGCCGTGGACATAGACCAGGTCAGGCGGCGCGCCGAGGGCGGCGAGGTCGGCGACCAGCAGCCGCTCGGCCATCGGCGACCGGCAGATGTTGCCCATGCACACGCACAGGACGCTGAACGGCGCCATGCGGCCTCAGTCCTCCAGGCCGATCAGGGTCGGCACGACCTCGCGCAGCTTCTCGATCGGGATCGCGCCGGCCCGCAGCACCCGGTGCTCGCTGTTGGTCACCGAGATGATCGTGCTGGCGACCGGCTCGGGGCACGGGCCGCCCTCCAGGTAGACGCTCACCGAATAGCCCAGCTGGTCGCGGGCCTCCGCCGCGGTCTCCGCCGCCGGCTGGCCCTGCTTGTTGGCCGACGAGACCGCCATCGGTCCGGTCTCGCGCAGCACCTCCAGCGCGATCGGGTGCAGCGGCATGCGCACCGCGACCGTGCCGTCGCCGCCGAGGTCCCACTGCAGGCTCGGCGCGTGCTCCACGACGATCGTGAGCGCGCCCGGCCAGAACGCGTCGACGAGGTCGCGCGCCGCCTGCGGCAGCCCGAAGACGAGCCCGTCGAGGGTGTGCCGGGAGCCGACGAGCACCGGCACCGGCGCGGAGCTGCCCTTGGCGTTGTTGAGCGCGGTGACCGACCAGGACTTGAACGCGTCGGCGCCGATGCCGTAAACCGTGTCGGTCGGCATGACGACCAGGTCGCCGCGGCCCACCGCCTCGATCGCGGCGGCGATCCCACGGTCGCGCTCGGCAAGCTGGCTGCAGTCGTAGAGCATCACGCGGCTAGTCTGCCACCCGCCGGGCGGTGACGAAGCGCGGGCGTCCGGCGAGATCGCGGTGGTCCGTCACCTCGTCGAAGCGCCCGGTCGCGCGGATCAGCGCCGGCAGCGTCTCGCCGTGGCTGTCGTCGTGCTCGATCCCCAGCCGTCCGCCGGGCCGCAGCAGCCCGGCCGCCCGGTCGACGAGCCCCGGCATGAGCGCCAGGCCGTCGCCGCCCGCGAACACGGCGTCGTGCGGGTCGTACACCGAAACCTCCACGTCGACCGGCGCGCCTTCCGGGACGTAGGGCGGGTTGCTCAACACCAGGTCGACCGTGCCGTCGAGCTCGCGCAGGGTGGCCGGGTCGGTCACGTCGCCCTCGACCACGTGGACGTCCGGCGCCAGGCTCGCCACGTTGCGTCGCAGCCACCGCAGCGCGGCGGGGCTCCGCTCCACGCACCACACGTCGGTGCCCGCGTCCCGCATCGCGATGGCGATGGCTCCCGACCCGCCACAGAGGTCCACGATTGTCGTTTTCGGCGTCTGTACGAGCTGCCGCCGCGCCTTCTGCGCCCACTCCACCAGCAGCTCCGTCTCGAACCGTGGGATGAAGACGCCCTCGCCGACCGCGAGCTCGTGCCCGTAGAACGGCGCCGTGCCGGTCAGGTGCTGCAACGGAACCCGCGCGCTCCTCCGGCCGACGAGGTCGCTGATCCGCGCCCGTTGTCCCGCGTCCGGCAAGGGTTCGGTCAGCAGCCGCGACCTGGAGATTCCCAGCACGTGGGCGGCGATCAGCTCCGCGTCGACCCGCGGCGACGCCACCCCCGCGAGGTCCAGCGCGCGGGTGGCGGCCGCGATCACCACGGAAAGCGTGGCGGTTTCGCCGTCCGGCATGTCATCTTCGGTGCTGTGCACCCCATAATCATGGGGCGCGCGAAAGGAGGGTCCGATGGCGGTGGCAGACCGCACGTCGGAGCTGACCCGCGCCCGGCGCCTGATCTTCGACGACCACCTCGGCGAGGCGATGACGGTCATCGACCGCATCCTGGCCGGCGACCAGCCCCCGCACGACCGCGTCGAGGCGCTCACCCTGCGGCTCATCGCCCTGATCAACATGGGCAGCGCCGAGGACTACCCGGCCGCCCTCGACGCCGGCCTCGCCGCCGCCCGCCAGGTGCAGGACCCGGCGCAGTACGGTGAGCTGCAGGCCCTCGCCGCGATCGTCGCCCTGCGGGCGGGCTCGCTGGACCGCTGCGTCCGCGCGCTCGTGCACGGCTCGCGGGCCCTCGGCGCCGTCGAGCTCACCGACGAGACCACCGCGTGGGGCTGGCACAACCTGGCGATGGCCTACTCGTACACCGGCTTCCACGAGCACGCGAACGCCGCCATGGAGAAGGCCCGCGAGGTCGCCGCCGAGGTCGGGGTCGCCACCGCCAACACCGACTTCGCCACCCCGCAGATCCGCCTCCTGCACGCCGTCGAGCTGGACCACCTCGGCGACAGCGAGGGCTGCCAGCGCATACTGCGCGACGTCGTGAGCGACCTCGAGCGCAAGCACAAGGACAACGACCTCGACAAGCTGCGCCCCATCGCCCGCGGCGCGCTCGGCTACGCGGTCCTGCGCCTGGGCACCCTCGGCATCCAGGGCCTCGTCACCGACGTCGACCCGTGGCCGCTGCTGGAGTCCGCCGGGATGTCCACCCGCGCCCGCGACCTGCGCACCCTCGGCGCCGTCTGCAAGGCCATCGCCGAGCGCCGCCCGATCGAGGCCGTCGCCCGCCTGGAGACCGCCCACGTCAGCGACGAGTCCCTGGGCGCCGCCGAGCAGCACCGCCTCCGCGCCCTGGCTCATCTGGGCACCGGCGACTACCGCTCGGCATACCACGCCGACCGCCACGCCTTCCACGTCGCCAACGTGCAGCCCGACCGGCTCCGCGACCTCTTCGTGGAAGGCATCGCCGCGCTCCTGGACCACGAGGACCTGGTCCGCCGCGTCGACTTCCACCGCGGCGAGGCCCAGACCGACCCCCTCACCGGCCTGCCCAACCGCCGCTACCTCGAGGAGCACGTCACCAAGCTCGTCGCCACCGGCGGCCACGCCGTCCTGGGCGTCTGCGACCTGGACGGCTTCAAGCAGGTGAACACCCGCCACGGCCACCTCTCCGGCGACCTCGTCCTGCAACGCGTCGCCGGCGTGCTCAACCGCGTCATGCGCAAGGGCGACTTCGTGGCCCGCTACGGCGGCGACGAGTTCGTCGTCGTCCTGCCCACCACCTCGGCCGCCGAGGCCCGCGAGATCCAGCGCCGCATCGTCGCCGCCGTCGCCGCCGAGGACTGGCACGCCCTCGTCCCGGGCACCCCCGTCGGCGTCACCATCGGCTGGGCGGGTCTGTCGGGCGAGGACTTCGAGTCGGTCGCCGAAGCCTTCGAAGCCGCCGACCACGCCATGCTGCGCGCCAAAACCCCCCGCCCCCGCGCCGCCAGCTGAGCCGTGCTTCCGCCCCACCGCTGCGCGGCGGGTCCCGGCGGGGATTCTCACCCGCACCCCAATGCGCCGCTCCGCGCCGCACTGCCCGCGCCGAGACGCGAGACAGGCCAAGCGGCGCATACGCGCCGCATCCGGTGGCCACCCACCGCGGTGGCCGGGGTCTGCTCTCTCATGATCCGAATGGTTCGGTAGCCCTGACTACCAGAACCGAACGGGATCACGAGCGGCGAGCGTCTGACGGCCCGGCCGCGCTCAAGCACCGCCCCCAGTCCGCCACAAACCCGAATTATCCGGCGGCATGCCTGATCCGATGCGAGTCCCCAGCCTGTGAAGCCGCACCCGAGGCCGCCTCTCCCCGTGATCCCGAATGGTTTCAGTAGCCCTGGCTACCAGAACCGCACGAGATCATGAGGTAGTGGCGAACATCGCTCGCTAGACCGGGCGGTACCAGGCCAATCCCCATGATCAGGAAGACCTTGTGCACCCCTGACTACACAATCTCTACCGGATCACGGAAACTCCGGGCAGTCTCGAATCAGTTCGGCAGTCCTGACCACCAGAACCGCACGGGATCATGAGGTAGTGATGAACATCGCCTGCTTGACCGGGCGGTACCGGAGCGGTTCCACATGATCCGGAAGATGCGCTGCGCGAGAGGCCAGGTGGGATGCTGGCGAGGTGTCGGGGGTGCCGACAGTTCCCCTGCGTGCCGGATATTTCGGGATTGGGAGGGGGCGGCAGCGTGAGGAAAGGAGTTAGGAGCGGGTCAGCGGACGGCGTGCAGGATGCGGGCGTTTTCCTCGCGGATGCGGGCGCGCTCCTGGTCGGCGCAGACGGCGGCCCAGGCGTTGGCCTTGGCGGTGGGCATGCGGTCGGCGCCGAGCATCGACAGACCCACCTTGTAGATCAGGTCGGCAGCGGTGCCGACCACTACGCGTGGGGCTGTGGACAGGTCGACGGGCGACGATGGCATGGCGTCCCTCCGGAGGCTCGGCTCGGCAGCGTGATCACGATCGGTAAGGTCGTCCGGCTCGAAACGCTACCTGACTCCAGGCTGCCCCTGCACCGTTTCCGCAATGTGACGTCTGCGTTAGACCCGCATCACCCTCGGCTGAGCTGGTCGTCACCTGCGAGGCGGGCCTTGCGGTCGGCGTCGGCCAGGGCGTCCAGGACGCCGTCGAGGTCACCGGCCATGGCCAGGTCCAGGTTGTACGCCGTGTAACCGATGCGGTGGTCGGAGATGCGGTTCTGCGGGTAGTTGTAGGTGCGGATGCGCTCGGAGCGGTCGACGGTGCGCACCTGGGAGCGGCGGGCGTCGCCTGCCGCTGCGGCGGCCTGCTCCTCGGCGAGGGCGGCCAGCTTGACCTTGAGCATGCGCATCGCGCGGTCCTTGTTCTGCAGCTGGGAGCGCTCGTTCTGGCAGGAGACGACGATGCCGGTCGGCAGGTGCGTGATGCGGACGGCGGAGTCGGTGGTGTTGACGCTCTGGCCGCCGGGGCCCGAGGAGCGGAAGACGTCGATGCGCAGGTCGTTGGCGTCGACCTCGATCTCGCCCGCCTCCTCGATCTCGGGGGTGACGAGGACACCGGCGGCGCTGGTGTGGATGCGGCCCTGCGACTCGGTGGCCGGCACGCGCTGGACGCGGTGGACGCCGCCCTCCCACTTGAGCCTGGACCAGACGCCGTTGCCGGCCTCGGGGATGCCGCGGGTCTTGATGGACACGGCGACGTCCTTGAAGCCGCCCAGGTCGGACTCCTGCGAGTCGAGGACCTCGGTCTGCCAGCCGTGGCGCTCGGCGTAGCGCATGTACATCCGCAGCAGGTCGCCGGCGAACAGGGCGGACTCCTCGCCGCCCTCGCCCGCCTTGACCTCCAGGATGATGTCCTTGGCGTCGTTGGGGTCGCGCGGGGCGAGCAGCTCGGCCAGGCGCTCCTCGATGTGCGGGATGCGCGCCTCCAGCTCGTCGGCCTCACCGCCGAACGCCGGGTCCTCGGCGGCCAGCTCGCGGGCCGCCGCGAGGTCCTCGCGGGCCGCGTCGAGCTCGCCGGAGGTCTTCGCGATCGGCGACAGCTCGGCGAAGCGCCGGCCGGTCTTGCGGGCCAAGCCCTGGTCGGCGTGGATGCTCGGGTCGGCGAGCTTCTGCTCGAGCTCCTGGTATTCGGCGAGAAGCGCCTGCAGTCGCTGCCCTGAAGAGGTGTCGGTGCTCATTGTCTCGCGCCCCACAAGAGAATCCCACGAGGGGAAAACGGCCAAAGACGAAGTCGGCGCCCGCACCGACCCCCGTGCCAGACAGAGGTGGTGCGGGCGCCGGAGGCGCAGCTAGGCCTTCTTGGCCTGGACCTTCGCGTACTTCTGCTGGAACTTCGCGACCCGGCCGGCCGTGTCGAGCACACGCTGCTTGCCCGTGTAGAACGGGTGGCAGACGGAGCACGTCTCCACGTGGATCGTGCCGCCCTTGGCGGTGCTGCGGGTGGTGAAAGCGTTGCCGCAGGAACAGGTGACCTCAGTGGTCGCATACTGCGGGTGGATGTCCGGCTTCATGGCCGCCGTCCTTTCGTCGTGGTCGCCGGGTCGCCGTATGGCGTGAACCGGAACCTGGTCTGGCCGTCGGTCAAGTCTGCCATGACCGGGTCACGGCACCTCAACCGGTGTCTGTAACGCCACTCCCCCCGCCGGCATTCCCGCCGCCGAAGCGAGCGAAGCATGGTAACCGCGCTGCACCCAAGTACACGCGAATAAGGCGAGCACGGCTCACCTACCCTGGCCCGTGCTATGAGCCTTCACATCGACGCACTGTGTGACCCGGCGCTGCTGGCCGAGATGGCCGGCGGCGGCTTCGTGCGCACCCAGCGCCACCCCTCGCTGCCCCTGCTGATCCACAACTACACCGAGAAGGCGCAGTACGAGAACGTCTGGAACGCGGCCACGCTCGCGTGCCGGGGCCTCGTCGCGCACGCCGAGACCGGCATGGTCCTGGCGCGGCCGTTCACGAAGTTCTTCAACCACGGCCAGCCGGGCGTGCCCGAGATGGACTTCGACGGTCCGGTGCGCGTCACCGACAAGGCCGACGGCTCGCTGGGCATCATGTACCCGACCCCGGACGGCTGGGCGTTCGCGACCCGCGGCTCGTTCGACTCGGAGCAGGCGCGGCACGCGACGGCGCTGTTCCGCCGGCGGTACGCCGGCCGCTTCACGCCGCCGGAGGGCCTCACAGTGCTGGTGGAGATCATCTACCCGTCGAACCGGATCGTGCTCGACTACGACGGCCTCGACGACCTCGTGCTCCTCGGCGCGGTCGAGATCGCCACGGGCCGCAGCCACGGCCCGGAGGTGGTGCCCGGCTGGCCGGGCCCGGTCGTCGACACGTTCGACCACGCGACGCTCGCCGACGCGCTCGCCGCGCCGCCGCGCGACAACCGCGAGGGCCTCGTCGTGCATTTCACCGGCACCGACACCAGACTGAAGATCAAGTATTCGGAGTACGTGCGGCTGCACCGCATCGTGACCGGGCTCAACGCGCGGGTCGTGTGGGAGGCCGCCGGCGCCGGCACGCTCGACGCGCTGCTGGAGCCGCTGCCCGACGAGTTCCACGGGTGGGCCACGAGAATCGCCGACGGGCTGCGCGAGGAGGCGGCGGCGCTCGCGGCCGAGGTCGAGTCGGCGTACGAGGCGACCGTCGCTACGCTGCCCGACGGCTGGGGGCGCAAGGAGTTCGCGCTCGCGGTCGCGAAGCACCCGGCGCGCAGCTGCCTGTTCCTGCGCCTCGACGACAAGGACTACCGGGGCCTGCTCTGGCAGCGGGTCCGGCCCATGGTGACGGAGGAGAGCTGATGGCGTCGCTGACCATCACCCGGGGGCTGCCCGCCTCGGGCAAGACCACCTGGGCGCGTGAGCAGGCGGGGCTGGTCCGCGTGAACCGCGACGACCTCCGCGCGATGATGCACGGCGGCCGGGTCGCCGACGACACGCTGCGCGGCCGGGCCGAGAAGGAGGTCACGCAGGCGCACCACGCCGCGATCGACGCGCTGCTGCTCGGCGGCGCCGACGTCGTGTGCGACGACACCAACCTGCGGTCCCGGGTCGTGCGCGAGCTGGCGGAGCTGGCGGCGAAGCACGGCGCGGCCTTCACCGTGCGCGACTTCACCGACGTGCCCGTCGACGAGTGCGTCCGGCGCGACGCCCTGCGCGAGGGCCCCGGTCACGTCGGTGAGGAGGCGATCCGGTCCATGCATCAGCGGTACCTGGCGGGCCGCGCCCTGCCCTTGTCGCTGCCGGTGCTCGACACCGACCCCGGTGTGACGTACGAGCCGCCGCCGGACGCGCCGCGGGTGGTGCTGGTCGACATCGACGGCACGGTCGCGCTGATCGCCGACCGCAGCCCGTACGACGTCAGCCGGGTCCGCACCGACCTGCCCAACGCGCCCGTGATCGCGGCGGTCCGGGCGATGCACGCGGCGGGGCACGAGATCGTGTACTGCAGCGGCCGCACCGACGACTGCCGCGACGACACGGCGGCGTGGCTGGACGAGCACGTCGGCGTCCCGTACGCGGGCCTGTTCATGCGTGTCACCGGCGACCAGCGGCGCGACAGCATCGTGAAGCAGGAGATCTTCGACAAGGAGATCCGCAGCCGGTATCACGTGGTCGGCGTCTTCGACGACCGTCAGCAGGTGGTCCGGATGTGGCGGGCCCTGGGCCTGACCGTCTTCCAGGTCGCGGAGGGCAACTTCTAGTTCAGCGCTTCCGGCTTGTGTACGGCCTCGCGCCCGGTCTTGTCGCTCCGCACCACGAACTGCGGCTCGCGCTCGGAAGCGGCGACGGTCCGGCCGGCGGCCTGCGTGCGGCCGGTGACCCTGCGGATGACGGTGCCGTTGACGGTCTTGCCGTGCGACCGCCAGCGCACCTTGTCGCCTCGTTTCATGGTGTACAGGTACCCGAAAGCCCCCGTGGATCACGTCCACGGGGGCTTTCGAATGGTCGCCTTACTCGCCCGGTGTGGTCTGGGCGATCTGCATGAGGAACTCGACGTTGGTCCGGGTCTTCTTCAGCCGGTCCAGCAGCAGGTTGAGCGCCTCCTGCGAGTCGAGCGCGTGCAGCACCTTGCGCAGCTTGATGACGATCGCGAGTTCGTCGGGCGCCAGCAGGATCTCTTCCTTGCGGGTGCCGGACGGGTCGATGTCGATCGCCGGGAAGATGCGCCGGTCGGCGATCTTCCGGTCGAGCTTGAGCTCGGCGTTGCCCGTGCCCTTGAACTCCTCGAAGATGACCGTGTCACCGGTCGAGCCGGTCTCCACCAGCGCGGTGGCGATGATCGTCAGCGAGCCGCCGTTCTCGATGTTGCGGGCCGCGCCGAGGAACCGCTTCGGCGGGTAGAGCGCCGTCGAGTCGATACCACCGGACAGGATGCGGCCGCTCGCCGGCGACGCGTTGTTGTATGCGCGGCCGAGCCGGGTGATCGAGTCGAGCAGCACGACGACGTCGTGGCCCAGCTCGACGAGGCGCTTCGCCCGCTCGATCGACAGCTCGGCGACCGTGGCGTGGTCCGTCGGCGGCCGGTCGAACGTCGAGGCGATGACCTCGCCCTTCACCGACCGCTGCATGTCGGTGACCTCTTCGGGCCGCTCGTCGACCAGGACCACCATCAGGTGGCACTCCGGGTTGTTGCGGGTGATCGCGTTGGCGATCGACTGCAGCACCATCGTCTTGCCGGCCTTCGGCGGCGACACGATGAGCGCCCGCTGACCCTTGCCGATCGGCATGACGAGGTCGATGACGCGGGTGGTGAGGATGTGCGGCTCGGTCTCCAGCCGCAGGCGGTCCTGCGGGTAGAGCGGGGTCAGCTTGTAGAACTCGGGGCGGCGCTTGGCCTCCTCCGGGTCCATCCCGTTGACCGTGTCGAGGCGCACGAGCGGGTTGTACTTGTCGCGCCGCTGCTCGCCGTCGCGGGGCTGGCGCACGGCACCGGTCACGGCGTCGCCGCGGCGCAGCCCGTAGCGCTTGACCTGCGACATCGCGACATACACGTCGTTGGAGCCGGACAGGTAGCCGGTGGTCCGCACGAACGCGTAGTTGTCGAGCACGTCGAGGATGCCGGCGACCGGCACGAGCACGTCGTCGTCGCTGACCTGCGGCTCGTTGCCACCGCGGGCGCCCGCGGCGCCGGTCGGCTGCACCTCGCCGTCGCGGTCACGGCCGCGGCGGCGGTCCCGGAAGCGGCTGCGGCGGCCGCGGCGGCCGGTGCCGTCGTCGTCGCCGTCCTCGTCGTTGAAGCTGCCGCGCTGGTTGCGGTCGCCGCCGGCGCGGTCGGTGCGCTCGCCACCGCTGCGGTCGGCGCCGCTGTTGCGGTCAGCGCGCTCGGTGCGGTCGCCGCGGTCGTTGCGCTCGGCCCGCTCGGTGCGCTCGGTCCGCTCACCCCGCTCCGTCCGGTCGCCGCGCTCGGTGCGCTCGGCGCGGTCGGTGCGCTCGGCGCGGTCGGTGCGCTCGCTCCGCTCGGCCCGCTCGGCGCGGTCCGTGCGCTCGGCGCGCTCGGTCCGGTCACCGCGCTCGGCCCGCTCGGTGCGGTCGGCCCGCTCCGTGCGCTCCGTGCGCTCCGTGCGCTCCGTGCGCTCGGCGGCCGTGGCAGAGGCGGCGGCGCGCGAACGGGTGCGAGCCGGGCGCTCGGTGGTCTCGGCAGCCGGCTCGGCGGCCTTCTCCACCGCGGCCGGAGCCTGCTCGGCGGCGGTCGCGGGGGCCTCGGTGGCGGCGGTCGCGCGCGGCTCCGGCGGGCCGGCGGCCCGGGTGGCCCGGCGAGGGGAACGCGTGACGGGTGCCTCGGCCGCGCCCTGGGTGGCGGACGGCCAGTCCTGCTCCGACGGCTCGGCGGCGCGCGCCGCGGCACGCGCCCCGGCACGGACCCGACCGGTGACGGCGGGAGCGGCCTGCTCGGCAGCCGCGGCGGCGGGCGCCGGGCGGGACTCGCCGGACTGACGCTCCTGGATGGCCGTCACCAGCTCACCCTTGCGCATCCGCGCGGTGCCGGAGATGCCCAACGAGGCGGCCAGGCTCTGCAGCTCAGGCAGCAGCATGCCGGACAACCCGGTGCCAGAGCGGCGCCGACGCGTCGCCCCGGTTTCGGCGCCGTCGGTCTCGACCGCGGCGCGGTCACTCGAGACATCCGACGTGACGTCGGTGGTGTCGCTCAATGGATTCCTTCCCTCGTTAGGCCGGGATGCCCGGAGACGAGACACGGTGGCCGGGCGGCCCGGGGGCTCCCACCTCGCTGCCTGGCAGCGGTGCGGGAGGTGTTGCAGCGCTGTGCGGTGAGCCGGGCGCCACCATCTGCGGCCTGACCCAGCCGTGCGCGCGCGATCACTGGAAACGCGGGTTGGCGGCCGGGCGTGCGCAAAGGGGTGCCACGGAAATCGGAGCACGCCGCCCCGCATGAGATCGCCGCACGGAGCGGCTGCTGTAGGACTAGAGAGTAAACAACTCGGCTAGCCAGCGGCAACAGGGTCCCGATCGGCGTGTTCCAGCGTACCCCATACCAGGTCAACACCGACGAGGGCACCCACCAGATCGACATCGAGCGGCAGCACCCGCCAGCCGGGCACCGCGGAGGGCGTCCAGTTGTCGCCGGTCAGCGCCAGGACGCTCGGCCCCGCACCCGAGATGACGGCCGCGACGCCCTCGGCCCGCAGCGACGCGACCAGGTCCGCACTGCCGGGCATGGACGGCGCCCGATATCCCTGGTGCAGCCGGTCCTCCGTGGCCGCGAACAGGTGCGACGGATCGACGGTGATCGCATGAACGAGCAGCGCGGCCCGTCCGGCGTTGAGCGCGGCGTCGGCGTGCGGCACGGTCGCCGGCAGCGCGGCCCGGGCCACCTCGGTCAGCCCGCGCGACTCCGGCACGAAGACGAACGGCCGGACCGGCGCGGCGGGATCCACCCGTACGGCGGCGGCACCGGCATCCTCGGTCCAGGCGATCGTCACCCCGCCGAGCAGGCACGGCGCCACGTTGTCCGGGTGCCCTTCGAGCTCGGCGGCGATGCGCAGCAGGCCCTGCTCGTCGAGCCGCTCCGCGCCGTCGCTGACCAGCGCCCGGGCGAGGACCACCCCGGCCACGATCGCGGCCGACGACGAGCCCATGCCGCGGGCCTGCGGGATGCGGTTGTTGCAGCGCAGCGCCAGCCCGGCCGGCCGCTCCCCCAGCTCGTCGAACACCCGCCGCATGGCCCGCACGACCAGGTGCGTCTCGTCGCCGGGCAGCTCACCGGCGCCCTCGCCGATCACCTCGACGGTCACCCCGTGGCCGGTCACCCGCGCCTCGACCTCGTCGTGCAGCGACAGGGCCAACCCGAGCGCGTCGAAGCCGGGTCCCAGGTTCGCGCTCGTCGCGGGCACGCGGACGGTGACCGGAGTGGACAGCAGGGCCATACCAATAATGAGATCACGCCCGTCGCGGCACCCCCTAGGGTGGGCCGGTGCCGCCCACATTGTCGATCCTGGTCCGCAACCGCGACTTCCGCCGCCTGTTCACGGCGGACCTGATCGGCCTCGGCGCCGACTGGTTCGTGCAGATCCCGCTGCTCACCCTGCTGCTGCAGCTGACCGGCTCCGGGTTGTGGGGCGCGCTCGTGCTGGCCGCCGACGTCGGCGTGATCGCGCTGCTGCAGCCGTACGCGGGGGTCATCGCCGACCGGTTCGACCGCCGCAGGATCCTCATCGCTGCGGAGATCGCGATGGCCGTCGCCACGCTCGCGCTGCTGCTGGTGCGCACCGCGGCGGCGGCGTGGCTGGCGGTGCTGTTCATCGGCGTCATCGCGGTGGCGAAGGCGTTCTTCGTCCCGGCCGCCTCGGCCGCCCTGCCCAACGTCGTCGACGCCGACGACCTGCCCACCGCCAACGCGCTGTCCGGCGCCGCCTGGGGCACCACGCTCGTCGTCGGCGCGTCGCTGGGCGGCATCGCGTCGGCCGTCGTCGGCCCGTACTGGTGCTTCGCCCTCTCCAGCGCCCTGTGCTTCCTGTCGGCCGTCCAGATCGTCCGCGTCCACCGGCCGCTGCAGGTCACCGTCGCGACGGCGAAGCCGGAGATCGGGGAGGCGCTGCGGTACATCCGCAAACGCCCGCGGGTGGCCTCGCTGGTGACGGTCAAGGCGGCGGCCGGCCTCGGCAACGGCGTGCTGACCACCTTCCCGCTGCTCGCCGCGGCGCACGGGTTCGGCTCGACGGGCGTGGGGCTGCTCTTCGCGGCGCGCGGCCTCGGCGCGCTCGTCGGCCCGTTCGTGCTGCGGCGGGTGCTCAGCCACCCCTCGTGGCTGCTGCCGGGCATGGCGGTGTCGATGTCGCTCTTCGGGCTGATGTACCTCGCCGTCGGCGCCGCACCCTGGTTCGCGCTGGTCCTCGCCTGCGTCACCCTCGCGCACCTGGCCGGCGGCGGCAACTGGACGATGTCCAACTTCGCGCTGCAGGCCGAGATCCCCGACGCGCTGCGGGGCCGCATCTTCGCCACCGACGTCATGCTCGCGCTGCTGTCGGTCGCTGCGTCGCAGCTGATCGTCGGCGCGTTCATCGACCGGGCCGATCCTCGCCTGCTCGCCGCCATCTGCGGCGCCGTGACGCTCGTCTACGCGGCCGGCTGGACGGTGGTCACCAGGCGGCTCCGCTTTGCGGTATCGTAGTGATATCACTTCGATAGCTGGGAGGCTGTCATGGAGCGACGTGCGTTCCGCGTGTCCGGGTTCCTGATCCTGCTCGTGCTGGTCGCCGCGGTCGGCGCCGCGGCCGCGGTCGACCACACCGGCGTGCTGGTCGCCGTCGCGGCCACGGCCGCCGTGCTGCTCATGACGGGCTTCACCGTCGTCAACCCGAACCAGTCGCGGGTCGTGCAGTTCTTCGGCCGCTACGTCGGCACGATCCGCACCGCCGGCTTCCACTGGACCGTCCCGCTGAGCTCGAAGCGCAGCGTCTCGCTCCGGGTGCGCAACTTCGAGACCGCCCGCCTGAAGGTCTCCGACGCCGACGGCAACCCCGTCGAGATCGCCGCCGTCGTCGTCTGGCGCGTCGTCGACACGTTCAAGGCGTCCTTCGGCGTCGACGACCACATCTCGTACGTCGCCGTCCAGGCCGAGGCCGCCGTCCGGCATCTGGCGACAAGCTACCCGTACGAGACGCACGACGACGGCCGCACCAGCCTCCGCGAGGGCACCGCGGTCAGCGAGGAGCTCACGGTCGAGCTGAGCGAGCGGGCCGCCCTCGCCGGCGTCGAGGTGCTCGAGTCGCGCATCACCCACCTGGCGTACGCCCCGGAGATCGCCCAGGCCATGCTCGCCCGCCAGCAGGCCAGCGCCATCGTCGGCGCCCGCTTCAAAATCGTCGAGGGCGCGGTCGGCATGGTGCAGAGCGCCCTGGACCGCCTGCGCGAGCTGGAGGTCGTCGAGCTGGACGAGGAGCGCAAGGCCCAGATGGTGGCCAACCTGCTCGTCGTCCTCTGCGGCGACCGCAACGTCCAGCCGGTCGTGAACACCGGCTCGCTGTACAGCTGAGGTCCCCGCTCGTGGCCGAACGCAAGAAGCTGCTCCTGCGCCTCGACCCGCAGGTCTACGACGCCGTGGCCCGCTGGGCGTCGGACGATCTGCGCAGCGTCAACGCGCAGATCGAGTTCGCCCTGCGCCTGGCCCTGCGCCAGGCCGGCCGGCCGCCCCGCTCCTCCCCCGCTCCCGGCGACGACACCGACGCCGTTTCCCATGATCCGGAAGAGTCCGTGTAGCCAGGGGTGCACAAGGTCTTCCGGATCATGAGGGAAGTGGACGCGGACGGAGAGGGCCAGGGCCCGGCGCAAGCTGGGCCCCGGCCCGGAGACCGCGGGAGCCGCGGTCCGCACCACCGCGGACCTTGGCCATGAAGAAGGATCAGGCGAGGTCGAGGGCCTTCGCGGCGGCGAGGGCGTCGGCGGGGATCGTCGTGGGGGCCGGGGCGGTCGAGATGGCCCACTCGGGGTCCTTCAGGCCGTGGCCGGTGACGGTGCAGACGATCGTCTGGCCCTGCTCGATCAGGCCCTGGGCGCTGGCCTGCAGCAGGCCGGCGACGGAGGCGGCGCTGCCGAGCTCGACGAAGACGCCGACCGAGCGGGCCAGCAGGCGGTAGGCCTGCAGGATGTCGCGGTCGGTGACGGCCTGGATGACGCCGTTGGACTCGTCGCGGGCGTCGACGGCCTTGGTCCAGGAGGCGGGGTTGCCGATGCGGATCGCGGTGGCGATCGTCGACGGCTCGCGGACGACGGCGCCGTTGACGATCGGGGCGGCGCCCGAAGCCTGGAAGCCGAACATGCGCGGGCGGCGGCTGGCGTTGCCCGCCGCGTGGTCCTCCTGGTAGCCCATCCAGTAGGCGCTGATGTTGCCGGCGTTGCCGACGGGCAGGCAGTGGATGTGCGGGGCGTCGCCGAGGCCGGCGACGATCTCGAACGCCGCGGTCTTCTGGCCCTGGAGGCGGTCGGGGTTGACCGAGTTGACCAGGGAGACCGGGAAGTCGAGGGAGAGCTTCGAGGCGAGCGCCAGGCAGTCGTCGAAGTTGCCGGAGACCTGCAGGAGGCGGGCGCCGTGCACGAGGGCCTGGGCGAGCTTGCCGAGGGCGATCTTGCCGGTGGGGACGAGGACGGCGCAGGTGATGCCGGCGCGGGCGGCGTACGCGGCCGCGGACGCCGACGTGTTGCCGGTGGAGGCGCAGATGATCGCCTTCGCACCTTCCTCGACGGCCTTGGAGACCGCCACCGTCATGCCCCGGTCCTTGAAGGAGCCGGTCGGGTTGGCGCCCTCGACCTTGAGGAACACGTCGCAGCCGGTCCGCGACGACAGCTCCGGCGCGGGCAGCAGGGGCGTGTTGCCCTCGTGCAGGGTCACCACCGGAGTCTGTGGTCCGACCGGTAACCGGTCGCGGAACTCTTCGATCAATCCACGCCACATGGCGCTACTCCCCTTCGACACGCAGGACGCTCGCCACGGCGCGAACGATGTCCAGGGCCCGCAGTTCGGCGACGGTGGCCGCGAGGGCGCGGTCCGCGGCGGCGTGCGTGACGATGACCAGCACGGCCTGGTTGCCGCGGCCCGACTGGTTGACGGTCGCGATGCTGACCCCGTGTTTGGCGAAGACGCCCGCGACGGCGGCGAGGACGCCTGCCTTGTCCGCGACGTCCAGCGAGATGTGATACCTGGTGAGCGCGTCGCCGATCGGACGGACCGGAAGGTCGGCATACGCGCTTTCGGAGGCGGCGTGGGTGCCGGCGAGCCGGTTGCGCGACACGGCCACCAGATCGCCGAGGACGGCGCTCGCGGTGGGCGCGCCGCCGGCGCCGCGGCCGTAGAACATGAGCTGGCCGGCGGCCTCGGCCTCGACGAAGACGGCGTTGAACGCGTCGCCGACGCCGGCGAGGGGGTGGGTCCGCGGGATCATCGCCGGGTGGACGCGCACGGAGACGGCGTCGTCGAGCTTGGTGGCGATGCACAGCAGCTTGATCGTGCAGCCCATCGCCTTCGCGCTGGCCATGTCGGCGGCGGTGACCTCGGTGATGCCCTCGCGGTGCACGTCGGCGGCGGTGACCCGGGTGTGGAACGCCATCGACGCGAGGATCGCGGCCTTCGCGGCGGCGTCGAAGCCTTCGACGTCGGCGGTCGGGTCGGCCTCGGCGTACCCGAGCGCGGTCGCCTCCTCGAGGGCCTCGGCAAAGCCGGCACCGGTGCTGTCCATGGAGGACAGGATGAAGTTGGTGGTGCCGTTGACGATGCCGGTGACGCGGGTGATGCGGTCGCCGTGCAGCGAGTCGCGCAGCGGGCGCAGCAGCGGGATCGCGCCGGCGACGGACGCCTCGTAGTACAGGTCGGTGCCGGCCTCGGCGGCCGCCTTGTGCAGGGTCGCGCCGTCCTCGCCGAGCAGCGCCTTGTTGGCCGTCACGACGCTCTTGCCGCCGTGCAGCGCCTCCAGCAGCCACGTGCGGGCCGGCTCGATGCCGCCGACGACCTCGACGACCACGTCGACGTCGTCGCGCTTCACCAGGCCGAGCGCGTCGGTGGTGAACAGCGACGGGTCGATCGGCAGGTCGCGGGCCCGGCCGGCGCGCCGCACGGCGACCCCGACGAGCTCCAGCGGCGCGCCGATGCGGGCCGTCAGGTCCCGCTCGTGCTCGTGGAGGAGCCGGACGACCTCCGCGCCGACCGTCCCGCAGCCAAGCAGCGCCACCTTCACACTCATGGTCACCCCACGTCCAAGTTGAGCAGGTCGTCCTCGGTCTCCCGGCGGACGATCACCCGCGATTCCCCGTCAACCACCGCCACGACCGGTGGACGGGGGACGTGGTTGTAGTTGCTCGCCATGCTGCGGCAATAGGCCCCTGTGCCCGGCACCGCAAGAAGATCTCCGGCCTGAACGTCTGCCGGCAGGAACTCATCCTTCACGATGATGTCCCCGGCCTCGCAATGTTTTCCCACCACGCGGGCGAGAATCGGCGGTTCGGCGGAGGACCGGCCCGCCACGGTCGCGGAGTATGCCGCGTCGTAGAGCGCCGTGCGGATGTTGTCGCTCATGCCGCCGTCGACGCTCACGTACGCGCGGATCCCGTCGACGTCCTTGACCGTGCCGACCTCGTAGAGGGTGAACATCGCCGGTCCGACGATCGCCCGGCCCGGCTCGATCGACAGGTGGGGCACGCTGAGGTGCAGCGCCGCGCACTCCTGCTTGACGATGCGCATCAGGTTCGCCGCGAGGTCGGCGGGCTCCGCCGGCGTGTCCTGGGTGGTGTACGCGATGCCGAACCCACCGCCGAGGTCCAGCTCGGGCAGCTCGACGCCGTGCTGCTCGTTGATCTGCGCCTGCAGCGACAGCAGCCGCCGGGCGGCGACCTCGAACCCCGACGTGTCGAAGATCTGCGAGCCGATGTGCGAGTGCAGGCCGCGCAGGTCGAGGCTGTCCTCGGCAAGGATCTTGTCGACGGCGCCGGCGGCGGCGCCGCCGGACAGCGAGAAGCCGAACTTCTGGTCCTCGTGCGCCGTGGCGATGTACTCGTGGGTGTGGGCCTCGACGCCGACGGTGACCCGGACCATGACCTTCGGCCGGGTGCCCGTGCGCTTGGCGATGGCGCTCAGACGCTCGATCTCGTCGAACGAGTCGACGATGATCCGGCCCACCCCGGCCTCGACGGCCCTGGTCAGCTCGGCGACGGACTTGTTGTTGCCGTGCAGGCCGATGCGCTCCGGCGGCATGCCGCCCCTGAGCGCCACCGCGAGCTCGCCGCCGGTGCAGACGTCGAGCGAGAGGCCCTCCTCGACAAGGATCCGGACGATGTGGGTGGCGATGAACGCCTTGCCGGCATAGAAGACCTCGGCGCCGCCGAAGGCCTCCTTGAACTTCCGGCAGCGTTCGCGGAAGTCGGCCTCGTCGAAGATGTACGCGGGGGTGCCGTGCTCGTCGGCGATCTTTCGGATATCTACCGATCCGACCTCGATCGCGCCGTCCTGCGTTCGCTTGACCGTTTTCGGCCACAACTGCGGGACGAGGGCGTTGACGTCGTCGGGGGTGCGCAGCCAGGACGGGCCGCTGAAGCCCAGTTCCCCGTGCAGCGCTCCGGCTTCATGTGCGCGCATTGGCTTACATCCGTTCCGGTGCAGAGACGCCGAGCAGGTCGAGCCCGTTGACGATGACCTGACGCGTCGCGTCGTTGAGCCACAACCGGGCCCGGTTGGTCTCGGAGATCGGCTCGTCGCCCTGCGGCAGCACCCGGCAGTTGTCGTAGAAGCGGTGGTAGGCGCCCGCGAGCTCCTCCAAATAGCGTGCCACGCGGTGCGGCTCCCGCAGCTCGGCCGCGGTCGCGACCACGGCCGGGAAGTCGCCGAGCGCCTTGAGCAGGTCGAGCTCCTTCTCGTGCACGAGCAGCGCCGGGTCGTACGTGTCGGTCCGGTGCAGCCCGAGGTCGGCGGCGTTCCGGGCGACGGAGGCGGTGCGGGCGCCGACGTACTGGACGTAGAAGACCGGGTTGTCGTTCTTCTGCCGCGTGATGACCTCGATGTCCAAGGTCAGCGGCGAGTCGGTCGAGGAGCGCGCGAGGGAGTACCGCGCGGCGTCGACACCCACGACCTCGATCAGCTCGTCGAGCGTGATCAGCGTCCCGGCGCGCTTGCTCAGGCGCACCGGCTCACCGCCGCGCAGCAGGCTGACCAGCTGGCCGATCAGCACCTCGATGTTGCGCTCCGGGTCGTCGCCGGCGCACGCCGCGATCGCCTTGAGCCGCCCGATGTACCCGTGGTGGTCCGCGCCCAGCATGTAGATGCAGCGGTCGAAGCCCCGCTCGCGCTTGTTGATGTAGTACGCGGCGTCGGCGGCGAAGTAGGTCTTCTCGCCGTTGGACCGGATGAGCACCCGGTCCTTGTCGTCGCCGAAGTCCGTGGTGCGCAGCCAGATCGCGCCGTCGGCCTCGAAGATGTGCCCCTGCTTGCGCAGCTCGTCGAGGGCGTGCTCGACCGCGCCGCCGTCGTGCAGGGTCTTCTCGGAGAACCAGACGTCGAAGTGCACGCCGAAGCGCTCCAGGCTGTCCTGCATCTCCTTGAGCATCGCCGTGTAGCCCTCCTGCTGGAAGGCTGCGGCCTGCTCCGCCTGGTCCTTGTCGAGGATGTCCGGATTTTCCCGGACGATTTGCCGTGCGATGTCCTGAATGTACTCGCCGGGGTAGCCGTCGGGCGGCGTCGGCTGGCCGTTGGCCGCGGCCTGCACCGACTCGCCGAACCTGGCCATCTGCACGCCCGCGTCGTTGATGTAGTGCTCGCGGGTCACGTCCGCGCCGGCCGCGGACAGGATCCTGCCGAGCGCGTCGCCGACCGCGGCCCAGCGGGTGTGGCCCAGGTGGACCGGCCCGGTGGGGTTCGCCGACACGAACTCGAGATTGATCTTCTCCTTCGTGAGGGTCTCGCCGCGCCCGTACGAGCGGCCCGCCTCCACCACGATCCGCGCCAGCTCACCGGCGGCGGCCGCCGACAACCGGATATTGAGAAAACCCGGTCCGGCGATCTCCACGGCATCGATCCCGGGAGTTTCCTGCAAGTTTTTCGCGACGGCGGCGGCCAGGTCGCGCGGGCTCAGCCCGACCTTCTTGCCCAACTGCAGGGCGACATTCGACGCATAGTCACCATGCTCCGGGTTTCGCGGTCGCTCCACGCTGGTCGTCGCAGGAAGAACGGACGCGTCGAGGTCACGCTCGGTAAGCGCCGCCCGGGCGGCTTCGAGGACTGCTACGGCGAGTTCAGCGGGAGTCACCGACAAATGCTATCGGGGGTAGACTCCGGTACTTGGCGGAGGCCCGTTCTGCTGGTCACAATGCGGGACGGCCGCTCCGGCGGTATTGACCGACCGCGCGTCCCGCCCGACCCCCGACCGTTGACCAGACGAGGCCCGATGAGCGAGCACCACGCTGAGCGTTGCGAGGCGACGACATGAGCATGAGCACCCAGCACGGCGGCGGCAACCGCAAGCCGTCGACCAGGCCCGTTGCCGGCGCCAAGCCGAAGCAGGGCGGCGACGAGGCCATCGAGGACGACCTCGACGAGGCGGCCGCCGCCGCTTCGGAGGAGGACGCGCCGGTCTCGCTCGGCAAGGAGTCGACCACGACGTCGGCTTCCGGCAAGCAGAAGGCGAGCCCACGCAAGTCCGCCCCGCCGCGCAAGACGGCCCCCACCGGCAAGCGCCCGGTGGCCAAGAAGGTCGCCCCGGTGAAGGTGAAGCAGGGTGCCGCCTGGGGCCCGATCATCCTCTTCTCCGTGGTCGGCCTGCTGGCCCTCGGCATCGTGGGCTTCGCCGTCTACCAGGTCAATGAGAACGGGCTGACCGTCCGCGAGCGCGCCGACCGGATCGACGGCATCAAGGACTACTTCAAGATCAACAAAGAGTACACCGAGCAGCGGAACCACGTGTGGGGCCCGCAGAAGTACGACCTGTCGATCGCGAACCCCCCGGTCTCCGGCAACCACAACCAGAACTGGCAGCGCTGCCTCGGCGACGTCTACGCGGCGCCGATCGCCACTGAGCACGCCCTGCACGCCCTGGAGCACGGCGCCGTCTGGATCACGTACCAGCCGAACCTGCCGGCCGACCAGGTCGAGGCCCTGGCCAAGAAGGTCAAGGGCAAGGACTACCTGCTCATGAGCCCCTACGAGGGCCAGGCCAAGCCGATCTCCCTGCAGGCGTGGGGCTTCCAGCTCCAGGTCGACAAGGCCAGCGACGGCCGCATCGACGAGTTCATCAAGGCCCTGCGGCAGAACGCCAGCCTCGAGCCCGGCACCCCGTGCTCCCAGGGCGACATCATCACCGAAACCGGCACGACCCCGCGCGACCTGGGCAAGGACGGCGGCGGCACCGGAATGACCTCGGGCGGCTGACCTGTTCGCACAACTCACGGCCCGAGCACGCCTGACCCTGGGCGTGCTCGGCGCCGTCCTCCTCCTCGTCGTGGGCGTCAGCGTCGGGTTCCTCATCCCGACGCTGCGCGGCCCCGGCGACGACTCCGTGGACGCCGGCTTCGCCCGCGACATGAGCCTCCACCACACCCAGGCCGTCGAGATGGCGATGTTCGCGTACCGCCTCGGCTCCACCGACGACATCCGCACCCTCGGCTACGACATGGCCCTCAGCCAGCAGTGGCAGATCGGCCAGATGCAGACCTGGCTCAACGAGTGGCACCTGTCCACCAACAGCGACAAGGCCCCCATGGCCTGGATGCCCGACGGCAAGAACGCCCTCCAGCCGGACGGCCGCATGCCCGGCATGGCCTCCGACGACGAGCTCAAGAAGCTCAAGTCCTCCACCGGCAAGGACTTCGACACCCTCTGGTGCCAGCTCATGCTCCGCCACCACCTGGGCGGCATCCACATGTCGGAAACCGCCGCCAAGAAGGCCTCCACCACCGAGGTCCGCGACGCCGCCGAGAAGATCCGCGTCTCTCAGCAGTACGACATCACCGCCCTCACCGAAAAACTCCAAGACCTGGGAGCGCAACCCCTCCCCTCCTGACTCAGGAGCCACAGGCGGTCTGTTATCCTTTGCGAGGCCGCAAGGCCCCCGTAGCTCAGGGGATAGAGCACCGCCCTCCGGAGGCGGGGGCGCAGGTTCGAATCCTGCCGGGGGCACACAGCGCAAAAGCGCGAGTGACCAGCCAAGAAACGAAGCCCTTGACCAGCAGTTCTGCGGTCAAGGGCTTCGCTCATTTGTCCGGCTGTCACCGGCTAATTCCCGCCATGATCGACGGTCCGCCCCAATACGCCCCCGAGGGCCAGGGGCAGGGACCTACGCCGGAGGCAGGCGAATCCACTGGTCATCGGGTACTACGGCGGCCTGTGTCTGACCTGGAGCACCTACCCTGGATCGGCCCGACCCATCCGCCCTGGCGAACGGCCCGGTGTCAGCGGCTTCACCGATCAGAATTCCTCCGCCACGTCGTCGGTTCTGGTAGCCCTCTCGCACCGCACCGGTGGAAGGATTGGTGACCATGACCGACGCTAGACCGCTGGGCGCTGACGAGGCCTCGTTCATCGCGGTGGCTCGCTCAGGCGATACGGCGCGGTTCGCGCTCATCACGGAGCGCCACCGGCGTGAGCTGCAGGTGCACTGCTACCGGATGCTTGCGAACTACGAGGACGCCCAGGACATGACGCAGGAGACGTTCCTGCGAGCGTGGAACAAGCGGGAGTCGTTCAAGGGCCACGCTGCGCTGCGGACCTGGCTGTACCGGATCGCGACGAACGTCTGCCTTGACTTCCTGGAGAAGCGCAACGATCGCACACCCGTGCCGTCCGGGCTGGCGGACGTCGGCTCCGAGGTGCTGTACCTGCAGCCGTACCCCGACCGGATGCTCCCCGAGGACCCGCAGGAATCGGTGGTGGCGCGGGAGACGATCGAGCTGGCGTTCATCGTCGCCGTCCAGCACCTGCCGCCGCGACAGCGGGCGGTGTTCATTCTGCGCGACGTCGTCGGCTGGCCGGCGTCGAAGGCCGCCGACGCCCTCGATCTGACCATCGCATCGGTGACCAGCGCGCTGCAGCGGGCACGCGTGACGATGCGCGAGCAGCTGCCCGATCGCCGCCTCGACTGGCGGAGCCCCGCCGCCCACGAGCTGTCGAATGACGAGCGCGGCGTGGTGAAGTCGTACATCGACGCCCATGAGCGCAACGATCTCGACGGGTTGATGTCCCTGCTGCGCGACGACCTGCGCTTCGTGATGCTGCCCGAGGCGGGCACCTCGGTCGTCACGGCCAAGGACGCGGTGGACGGCTGGGTCTCCGGTGGGCTCTTCCAGCCCGGCCACGACGACTGGCGCTGCATCGCCACGACGGTCAACCGCATGCCCGCCGCCGCACTGTACCTCCGCACCCCTGACGACCCGGAGTACCGGCTGTTCGCCATCGCGGTCCTGCACGTCGTCGACGGGAAGATCGCCGAGCTCACCGGATTCGACGCCACCGACAAACCATGGCTGGACCTGCCCCCGACACTGTGATCAGACAAGTCCCCGCCGGCGTTGCCGGCGGAGCATCTCGATGCCCGACGAACCCGGCCCCACGAGCCGAGCCGCTGGCCCGTGCTCATCGCCTCGTCTCGTATCGGGTCAGCAGGACGCCGCCGGGAAATGTCCGCGTCTCCACGAGATTCAGGTTCACCCAGCTGTCCAGCGCGGTGAAGAACGGCGTGCCGCCGCCCACCAGGACCGGCACGGTGACCAGCATGTACTCGTCGATCAGCCCGGCCCGCATGGCCGCCCCGGCGAGCGTCGCGCCGCCGATGTCCATCGGGCCGGCGTCCTCTGTCTTGAGCCGGGTGATCTCGGTGACCGCGTCGCCGGTGACCAGGCGGGTGTTCCAGTCGACCGTGCTGGTCGTCGAGGAGAACACCACCTTCGGCATGTCCCGCCAGCGGCGGGCGTACTCGATTTCCGCCTGTGTGGCGCCGGGCCGCTGGTCGGCGGTCGGCCAGTGGGAACTCATCGCCTCCCACAGCTTGCGCCCATACAGCGCCAGGCCCGTCGCCCCCACCCGGTCGGACCACCACTGGAACAGCTCGTCGCTCGGCGACGAGTCCGGTCCCTCACCGCCACTCCAGCCGAGGTCGTCGCCGGGCGCGGCGATGTAGCCGTCCAGGGTCACATTCATGCCGAAGGTCAGTTTCCGCATCATGCAGCCTCTCGAAAGTCGATCTTCTACATACAGACGGGCGCTGCGCGAAAACCTCATCGGTGCGCACTGCTGGCAGACACGAGGTCAGCCCGCGCATCGGCGCAGCTCAACCCAGGCAACGTCACGGTCAAGCCGTGCAGGTTTGTCTCTAGCCGGGGGCACACAGCGCAAAGCGCGAGTGACCAGCCAAAGCGAAGCCATAGACGAACGGAAACGAGGAACGCGGTGACGGCCACTCTGCCGCCGGACTTGTCGGCGACGGTCCGAACGCGGCGATCTGCGCCCGCTTGTACGCCGGTGCCGGACGCCATCAATTCCACGTTGGGCCGGAAACCATTCAACGAGGCATACCTGCGACTCGACGGCTGGCGGCGAGTCTCATCGGCGGCACAATTCGATGCTGTGGCAGAACCTACGTGGACGGCGAGCCTGGCTGACGTTGTTCGCAGGCGCGCGGCTTCTCAACAGCCGGCGCCATCGGCAATACCCGGGATCCTCACGGAGATCGTCGGGCATTGGGTAGAGGCCACCGACCAGCATGGTGTTTGGTGGGACGCAGCGGCGTGGCGGGACGGCCTGGCTGGGACACCGTTGGTCGGCGCAGTCGAGCGCGTCGCGGACGGGCTGACGCTCCTGTCCGATCGAACTCTGATCACGCGCGAGCATGTCTTCTCGGTCAGGGACCGGCCAATCGACCTCTTCGTAGCTTCGATGGCGTGGGGTTACGGGTTGAGCGGCTACGGCTGGTATCGCACTCGCGCATTGTTCGGCCGAGATGGCAGTGCGCAGATACCCAGGTTGGTCGGCGAACTTCAGGAGTCCGCCGGCTCACCCGAGCGAACCTGGACGGTACTGAGGGGCAGTCAGGGCCTGCGCGGGCTCGGCCCAGCCTTCGGTACCAAGATCGCCTACTTCGCCGGGTACGACCGCACTGAAGGTTGTGGGCCGCTCATCGCCGACCGGTGGACCGCGTGGTCATTCTGGGCTCTTGCCGGAAGTTGGGACATCCGCGCGTCTGCCGACCTGTACAGGCGATATGTCGAGACGGCGACGAGTTGGGCGGCGGAGGTTGGCGTGCGCAGCGACGACCTGGAGCGGGCTCTCTTCGTAGCTGGCCCACACGTTCTGCGAACGTGGCGGGCACTGAAGAGCGGGCGCTGATCGGATGTCCACAATCGAGGGCTACCGGGCCGTGGGCCATCAAGGCCCTCCTTGAGCCCTGACCACAGCACCGGTAGCGCCTCGTCGAGGCCTTCGACGCGCCCGCCGGAGCATCGAACGCTGAGCGGGGGCTCGGGAACTGACCGGTTTTTGTATCGCCGAGTGACCTGTCATGCCGGATGGATGCGTGGTCCGCTTGAGGCCCCAAAAGCTTCGAGGAGGATCGATGTCGTTCAAGGGTCGATGGCTTGGGCGGGTGCTGCTCGCTGGGTTCTGCTCCTTGCTCGTTGTGGGGGCCACGCCCTCAGGGGCGCAGGCCGCGCTGGCGCTGACTCCAGATGTTCCCAACAACACCTTCAGCCCGTGGACGTGGAGCTTCAACGTGACGGTGCCGCGGTGGAATGTGGTCTTTGTGCATCCGTACCAAGGGGGTGATGAGGACCTGAGCATCACGCGGGCCGGGGTGCGGCTGGCGCAGACGGGGTCGACGCAGGTCAGTGAGCAGGCCGGCGCCCGGATGGACTTCATCGCGCTCAACAACCATTACCTGCCGCTGGGTGCGTACACCGCCAACACGACGACCTACAGCGGCAGTCCGGCGTACCAGATCATTTTCCGGCAGTCGGCGGGGACCATCACGCCGCATCCGTTCAATTCGCCGGCGCGGTTCGTCGCGGCGAGCACGAATGCCAAGGGGTACGCGATGCTCGGCACGATCTACGACCTGCAGACGCAGATCGGGCAGGACCTCATCATCTCGGCCGACACGCCGGGTGGGGTGTTCCTGGTCGCGGACTACGCCACCATGCCGATTCCGACTCCCGTGCCGCCGGTCTGCTGCGTGAGGATCTCGGCGATCTCGCGGTGGCTGTCGCTGGAGTTCCTGAAGGACACCGAGCGCTGCATCCGGGTCAGCGGTGACGGTTCGCTGCGGGGGCTGGTGGTGCTGTTCCGCGACGGGCCCGGTGACGCGGCGCCGCCGACCCGGCGCTTCAACGTCGAGTACGCCACGACGGCGCAGGCGGAGTCGCGCGGCTGCCGGTGGGCGACGATGCAGGAGTGACCGGTGAAAAGGAACCGCCCGGCCCCCCTTCCACCGGGGGTGCCGGGCGGTTTTGGTGCTGTGTGGGCTAGGCCGAGATGTCGATGAACGAGGCCCAGCTGTTGTTGTACTCCGCGAAGTTCGCGTGGTTGTCCGCGGAGCGGGTGTAGACCTGCGTCGAACGGTTCGACACGTTGAACAGCACCGAAGGCGCGGAGACAGCGGCGCCGCCGATGTTGTTCCAGCCGGACCAGCCCTTGTAGTAGTACACGTACTGGGTCTGGCCACCAGCGGTCGCGGCGTACGCCTCGGTCGTGCCGTAGCGCGGGTTGTAGATCACGCCCGGGTCGCTGGCGAGGCTGCCCTTGAGGTCGATCCAGTCCGCCCAGCCGTTGTAGTAGTACCGGTAGGCGAGCGTGTTGGTCGACGTGCGGGTGTAGACCTCGGTGGTGCCGTAGGTCGGGTTGTAGATGACGCCCGGGTTCCCGGAGACGTTCCCTTCGAGGCTGACCCAGCCGGACCAGCCGTTGTTGTAGTACTTGTACTTCAGCTTGTTGTCCGTGGTACGGACGTACACCTCAGTCGTGCCGTACTTCGGGTTGTACAGCAACGCCGGGTCACTGGCGATCTGACCACCGAGGTCGGACCACCCGGACCAGCCGTTGGCGTAGTACTTGTACTTCAGCGTCCCGTCAGCGAACCGGGCATAGATCTCGGTCGTGCCGTACTTCGGGTTGTACAAGATGGACGGGTTACCCGCCAGCTCGCCCCCGAGGTCGTTCCACCCGGACCAACCGTTGGAGTAGTAACGGTAGGCAAGGTGGTTGTTCGCCAGACGCGCGTACACCTCAGTGGTGCCGTACGTCGGGTTGTACAGCACAGCCGGGTCACCCTGCGTGTCGCCACCCAGGTCAGACCAGTCCGACCATTCACTGCCGGCCCGGTACGCGTACACGATCTTGTTGTCGGTCGTGCGCCCGTACACCTCGGTCGTGCCGAAACGCTGGTTGTTGATGCCAACGGGCTTCGACGCGATCCTCGGCGGGTCGTTCTGACGGATGTACAGCAACCGGTTCGCCGTGCTGCTCGCAGCGTAGGGCGGGTAGTTGCCGTACATGTCCAGGGCACCGTTCGTGGCGCTCTGGATGAGCGCCTGACGCACCTGCGACGGGGTGTAGTCCGGATGTGCCTGCAGGATCAGGGCAGCCGCGCCGGCGACGTGCGGAGACGCCATCGACGTGCCGCCGATCGTGTTCGTGGAGCTCGGCGCGTAGATCCAGGCCGACGTGATGTCGTAGCCCGGCGCGAAGATGTCCACGCACGGTCCGTAGTTCGACCAGACGATCGGGTACTCGCGCCCGTTACCGGAATACACGAACGAACCGCCGACCGTCAGCGCCGCCGGAACCCGCGACGGCGAGTAGTTGCAGGCGTTGAGCGGGTTGCCTTCGTCGTCGCCGTTACCGGCGGCGACCGCGTAGGTCAGCCCGGACGCGATCGACCGGGCGACGGCCTCGTCCTGCGTCGCAACGATGCCCGAGGCACCGATGCTCATGTTGACCACGGCGGGCTTGACCGCGTTCGCGGTGACCCACTCGACGCCGTTGAGGACCTCGGAGTTGAAGCCGTAGCCGTAGCAGTCCAGCACGCGAACCGCGACGATCTTCACCTGCTTGGCCACACCGTACGTGGTGCCGCCGAGCGTGCCGGCCACGTGCGTGCCGTGCCCGTCACAGTCTGAGGCGTTGTCCGGCGCGTCGTGCTCGGGCGTGTTCGCCGGCGTGTTCGCGATCTTCCTTACCGCCCGGTCGACGAAGTTCCTGCCCCACGAAGCCCGGCCGCCGAACTCGTCGTGCTCCTTGTACAGGCCCGTGTCGATCACGTACGCCGTCACCGACGACGCCGTGTTCGGGTAGGTGTACTGGTAGTTCCTCGTCAGGCCGCGGCTGTCGATCCGGTCGAGGTTCCAGACCGGGTTGTTCTGGGTGTCCGCCTTGTGCAGCAGCACGTCGCGCGAGACGGACGCCACCGACGGGTCTGCCGCCAGACGCGCGGCCTGGTCCTCGGAGAGACCGCTGACCGCGTAGCCCTTCAGCGTGACGCTGTACTCGCTGGTGACCTTGCCGCCGTGGCGCGACGACAGCGCCTTGGCCAAGCTGGAGACGTTGGCCTTCGCCTGGGACGTGTTCAGACCACTGAAGGCGTTGCCCTTCAGCTGAACGATGTAGCCACCGGCCAGGCTCTGGTTCGCGTCGCCGAGAACCTCGCCCCGCGGAGGATTGACCACCTCCGCCGATGCCGGCGTGCCCGAGACGAGCACCACGCCCGCGGCGGCGAGCGTCGAGACGCCCACCATCGCCCAGCGCCGCGGCCGGCTTACGAGCCGTCCATACGCAGCCCTTTCCTTGCCCTTTGTGTTGATGGTTATTCCCTCCCCATGAGGATCACCCGGCGGACATCGACGGTTCACGCCAGAAGGGTGATCGGAATATGGAGAGACTAAGTGGACTACCCCGTTCTCGGCCACCCCGTTCGGGTGTTCATGTCGTGAAGATCGGACGAAGGGACTAGCCGTGTGTTAGCCAGGCGGCGAGGATCCCCGGCGGTTTGATCCTGACCGTATGCTTCGCCCGACGTCCGGCCTAGGAGCGCAGCATGTCCGATCCATCCCAGTCCCTGCCCCAGCAGCCTCCCTACCCGCCGGCCGCGCCTTCACCGTTGCCGCCGCAGCAGGTGTACGAGCAGCCGCAATTCGGGCAGCCACAGCCGCCGCAATCCGGGCAGACGCCTTACGGGCAACCGCAATACGGTCAACCGCAGCAGGCCCAGTACGGTCAGCCACAACCGCAATACGGACCGGCGCAATTCCACCAGCCACAGTGGACACCGCCGCCCGCCAAGAACCGTACGGCGCTGATTGTGAGCATCGTCGCAGTCGCCGTCGTCCTGCTGTTCGCGGCGGCGGTGACGGTCGCGTACAAGCTCACGCGCGACGACGAGCCGGCTGCGACCGCCTCCGCGGCGAGCACGGCCGGTGGTGGCGGCGGCGAGAAGCGGCTGCGCCTGACGGCGCCGGCGACCGTCGGGTCGTGGAAGAAGGCGAGCAGTCAGGAGCTCGCCGACAAGCTGAGCGCCGCCGGCACCGTCACCCTCATCGACGAGCCGTTCGCGGCCCAGTACGACAACGGCGGCATCACCGCGGCGATCTGGGGCGGGACCGGCAAGGACATCCGGTTCGACTCGGCGCAGGAGCTGTTCACGGCGTTCGTCAAGGGCGCCCTGACGATCACCCCGGGCACGCCCGGGACGACGTCGCCGGTCGACCCGGGGCTGATCGGCGGGCAGGCGTACTGCGTGGCCATCACGGGCAGCGGCGCCGGTTCGTCGGCCTGCCTCTGGTTCGCGGATCAGCTGACGGTCGGGTTCGTCTTCACCGGCGGCGAGCCGGACGCCGCGGGCGGATACGTGAAGGAGATGCTGTCGGGCTTGGTGACCTTCGGCTAACGGTCCGGCACGCCGAGGTTCAGCTCGGCGGTGGCGAGCATGCGGGCGATCTCGATCCGCGGCTGCCGGAACTCCATCGCCACGACCTGGAACGGGTCGACGACGTGGACGGCGCTCTGCGCGTCGGTGGCGCTCAGCACATACCGGTAGCCGCGCGGCGCGTTCGGTGCGGGCCGGACCTCCCAGGCCGCGCCGAGGCGGGCCGCCATGACGCGCGCGACGAACGACACGAGGTCGGCGTGCAGGGTGACCCAGTCGTCGGTCTGGAACTCCGTCAGAGGCAGCCGGTTCACGTACACCTGCAGCAACGGCACGACGGAGACCGGGTCGCGCTCGGCTTCGTCCGCGGGGGCACCGACTAGCTCGGCGACCCCGGCGAAGTTCTTCCGCGAGCCGGCGGCCCAGTCCTCCAGATCGGCGTCGGTCACCATGGACGGCCTTTCACCGGTTGCGCAGACGGGCGAGGAACGAGCGGGGCGCCGGCCGCTGACCCACGACGGCCGCGGGCCGTTTGACGGCGGCCGGCCGTTTGACGGTGGACGAGGGCGCGGTGATCAGGCCGCGGGTGCGCAGCTCGGCCCAGATCCACGGCGGGCACAGCCCCCGGTAGCTGCGGAACTCCTCCAGCGGCACCCGGGTCGGCCGCAGCTCCAGCCAGCTCTCCTTGCTCAGCACGCCGCGGCACCGATCCAGTGGCAGGGGTAAGTAGTCGTCGAAGCGCGACTTGTCCTGGCTGGTGATCTTGAGCACGTCGGCGCCGCCGGTGTCGGCGCTCAGCACCAGCACCGGGCGGTCCTTGCCTTCGTCGTCCTCCTCGAAGGTCACGAACGCGTTCCACACCTCGTGCGTCTTGGGCACGCGGACGGCCGGGTCGCGGGCCGGCCGCGGAGCCACGTCGGGACGGAAGCGGCGCAGCACCGCGATGGTCAGGACGGCGGCGGCGAGGGCGAGCAGCGGCAGGGTCAGCAGCATGATCGCCACCGTGGTGGTGGAGGCGGTGCGGGGGTTGCCGGCGACGGGCACGTGGTTGACGGCGGCCCACGCCCCGACCAGGCCGGCGGCCGCGAGCACCACCCCAGCCCGCACGAACAGGTGCACGACGCCGTCGATGTCCGCGAACTGCCAGACGGCGATGCACACCACCAGCGCGCCCAGGGTCACGGCGCCGCCGGTCCAGAAGTCGAAGACCCGGAAGCCGAGCGCGTAGGCGACGCACTTGGCGGCGACGCAGCCCGCGAGCAGGATGCCGGCGCGGACGAAGATCTGGCCCGCGCTGTTTCCGCCGGGCGTGCGGAAGCGGCGGCCGAGCACGAGGGCCACGACCGGCGACGCGACCAGCCCAGGCCAGATCGCGCCGGCGTCGCTGTGGCCGAGCAGCACGTCGGCGGGCAGGCCGATGACGGCGGCGCCGCCGAACCAGGCGGCCACCACGATCGGCAGCAGCACCCAGCCCAGCGGCGTGAGGAACAGCGCCCGCGACTCCCACGCGATGACGCACACCAGGCCGAACCCGATCGCGGCGGCGATGAAGAGCAGCGCCCCGGTGCCGTTGAGCAGCCCGTCAGCGACGGCCATGCGCGCTCCTCCCCCCACACGGTCGGCATCAGCCTGCCATAGACCATTGTGTCGCCGGTACGGTCCGCGCGGGCCCGACAATTCGCGCTGTCGCGACCGCGTCACACTCAGCCACGCGGTCGCGGCGCCTCACGTGAGGTCGTCGAGTGCCGCCGCCTCCGACACGGTCTCCTCCGGCAGCTGCGGCGCCGGCGACGGCCACGGCTTGAGGCCCTGCACGACGGTGCCGTAGAAGGCGTCGAGCGCCGTGATGACGCTGTGCACGAAGGCCCCTCTGACGCCGGACCGCCTGGCGCCCATCGGGGTGCTCCGGCTGAGCTTGAAGGTGGTGATGTCCAGCGCCCGGTCGACGATCAGGACTGCCGGTCTGGCCCGGGCGTCGCCGAGCCGCTCGCAGGTGGTCTCGGTGCGGCCGGTGAAGCCGACCTCGACCACGACGTCGTTGGGGGCCTTGTCGAGCTGCCTGAGCAGCCAGGACACCCGCCGCTGCGAGCTGCCTTCCTTCGGGGCGGCGACCTGGACCGACACCTTGACCTGCCCGCGCCCGACATCGGCGGCGAGGGTGACCAGCCCGGCCGCGCCCGGGATCTTCAAGGTCGCGTCGAGGACGCCGTCGACGGCGAGCTTCGAGACGACCGCGGCCTGCCGGGCGGCCGGGTCCACGGCGAGCCGGCGGGGCAGCGGGCTGGTGACGGTGACCCCGAGCTCGGCGGTGAGGTGCAGGCAGAGGAACCGCACCAGCCGCAGCCACGCGTCGGCGACCGCGGGCACCTTACGGTCGGCGGCCCGCAGCGTGCCGGCGACCGCCGCGTCCCGGACGGTCGCCCACGCGGCGCCCATGTCGTCGAACCCGGACGCGCCCGAGCGGGGGTGCTCCAGGTACTTGATGAACTCGGCCAGGATCCACGCCTGGACCGGCGTCTCGACGCCGCGGTGCGTGAGCACCATCCTGGCCTCCTGCAGGACCTCGGCCCACGACAGGTGCAGCATCCCGACCTTGCGGATCTTGCGCTTGTCCACGTCGACGGGGTGCTCGCCGGCGCCGGGCGCGATCTCGTTGGACAGCGTGACGACCACGTCGTAGCCACGGATCCGGGCGACGTCGAGGTACTTCTCGACCTGGTCGCGGCGCAGCTGGGAGGTGCCGGTCTTGACCTCGAGCAGGCACGTCCACAGGCGGCTGCCGCGGGCGACCCTGATCACGCCGTCCGGGATGACCTTGCGGTCGGCGAGCTCGAACTGCACCTCGGCGAACGTCTCCACGGTGCCGGCGGGGGCGCCGAGCCGGGCGACGATGCCGCGGGCGAACGGGCGGACGGCGTACATGGTCGCCAGCAGCGCCGACGTGGCCCGCTTCTCCTGCTCCTCGGCCGCGCCGACGCCGGCGACCGAGAAGAGCCGGGCCGCCGGCCAGTTCGTGCCGCCGGCCAGGGCGGGCACCGGCGGCATGATCCTGGTGGTCCGGGGTTGTCTGGTGCGCACCGTCTTCGCCCGGCTGGCCGCCGGAGCGGCACCGGCGGACACCACGGCCGCAGGCGCCGGTTCGTCGAGCGCCGGCTCCGGCTCGCCGGACACCGCCGCGTCCGCGCCGGCGTCGTCCACGAAGTCCCCGACGTCCACGGCTTCTTCCAGCACGGACGTCGTCTCGTCCAGCAGCTCCGCGTCCATGTCGTCCGCGCCGGGCGCGTCCAGCAGCTCCGTCCCGGTCTCCTCGAGCACGGACGTCGTCTCGTCCAGGATCGGGGCCGGCAGGTCCGCGGCGTCCGGCGCCGGCTCGTCGTCGACGCTGACGCCGAAGTCGGTCGCGAGGCCGGCGAGGCCGGTGTCCCAGCCCTGACCGACCGCACGCAACTTCCAGGCACCGTTGCGCCGGTACACCTCACCGAACACGAATGCCGTCTCGACCGTGGCGTCGGTGATGTCGTACCGGACGATCGGCGCTCCCCCGTCGTCCAGCGCCACGAGATGCATTCCGCTCAATTCACCGAACGAGCCCCGGTCGAGACTCGCGGCAATCGCAATGGTGTCGACATCCCCGGGCACCGACTCGAGGTCGACCGCGATCCGCTCCTCCACACCGCCCTCGGTGACGCTCGCACCGAGATGCCGCACCGACCCGTCCGCCGAGGTCGGCTGGTTGTAGAAGACGAGATCAGCGTCCGAGCGGACCTTCCTACCGGCCAGCAACAATGCGGATGCGTCGATTGCTCGCTCGTTCTCGAAATCCTGCCATCCGACGACGATCTGCAATCCAGTCGTGTCGGTGGGAAGTTCGAGATTCGCGCCTTTGGTGATGCTCCGGGCGTCCATCCCGGCAGTATCGAGCAGCGAATTGCCACGACGGAACCACGCATGCGCAAACATCGCTGAAGAGCGGATCACGTGCAACCGATGGGCCATCGATCACTGGCCGACAGGTGCCCACCACCGCCCGTAGTGGACACCTCATCCGTACAGGCGGATCAACCTCCGTACAGGCGGATCAAACGAGGGGGAAGGCGACGTCGCAGACCTCGTCCGACGGGGCAGCGGCGCCGAAGTCGGCGAAGTAGACCTCGCGGGGTGAGGAGCTGACCGGCAGGCCCTGGGCGGCGACCCACTGCGCGACCGCGTCGAAGGCGGACAGGATCTGCGGGTACGCGACCTGGGCCTTGATGATGCGGGTGAACGCCTCGCGGTGGGCGGGCTCGACGCGGACGGCGCTGTCCAGGGGGCCGGACGGGTCGACCGGCAGGCAGATCTCGACGGGGCCGTCGCTGTCCTCGTTGACCTCGCCGTGGTACACGATGAAGCAGGGGCCGGTCATGCCGTCGCCGTGACCGGTGGCGGCCTTGAGCAGGCGGCCGATGGCCTCGTCGATCCAGGCCTGCAGCTCCTGGGCGTTCACGTGCCGCTGTTCGGTCAGCACCGTCTGTCGGGGCACGTCGCGGACCTGCACTTCGTACATGGTGAGTCTCTCCCGGTCGTCGAGCAGCCGGCTGCGCAGGTGGGTGACGAGCTCACGGCGGAAGGCCGTCGCGTGCTCCTGGGCGGCCCAGTAGTCACCGAGGAGGCCGGCCCGCGTCCGCGGGTCGGGGGCGGCGACGATCGCGGCGACGGTCGCGAGGGGCATGTCGAGGCGGCGGAGCCGGGCGATCAGCCTGGCCGTCTCCAGCTGCTCCTCGCGATACCAGCGGTAGCCGTTGTGCTCGTCGACGGCGGCGGGCAGGAGCAGGCCCTGCCGTTCGTACAGCCGCAACGCCTTCGGGGAGAGCCACGACCGCCGTGCGAACACCCCGATGGTGAGCAGCTCCTCGTCCACCTGCGCTCCTTCCGGGCCGGGCGGACCGCCCGGCGCGATTCAGGGTCGGCCCTGCCCAAGGGGCAAGGTCAAGCCGCGCCGCAGGCGGCGGAAATGCCGGTGCGTGCGCCGGCCGGTTGAGCCAGTATGGGGCGAGGACCACGTCGAGGACTCGAGGAGCGGACATGCGCGCAGGGATCACGTCCATCCGGAAGGGAGTCATCGACGCTGGAGGCCTGACCCTGCATGACCATCCTCAACCTCGGCATCGTCGCGCATGTCGACGCCGGTAAGACCAGCCTGACCGAGCGGCTGCTGTTCCGCGCCGGCGTCATCGACCGGATCGGCAGCGTCGACGACGGCAGCACGCAGACCGACTCGCTCGCCCTCGAACGGCAGCGGGGCATCACCATCAAGTCCGCGGTGGCGTCGTTCCCCGTCGGCGGCGTCACGGTCAACCTGATCGACACGCCCGGGCACCCCGACTTCATCGCCGAGGTGGAGCGCGCGCTCCGCGTCCTGGACGGCGCCGTCCTCGTCGTCTCCGCGGTCGAGGGCGTCCAGGCGCAGACCCGGATCCTGATGCGGACACTGCGGCGGCTGCGCGTACCGACGCTGATCTTCGTCAACAAGATCGATCGGCGCGGCGCCCGGCACGAGGACCTCCTCGCCGACCTCGCGGCCATGCTGACGCCCGCGCTCGCCCCGATGGGCCGCCCCACCGGCCTGGGCACGCCCGGCGCCGCCTTCGAGCCCGGCACCGCCCGCCTGGCGGAGGCCCTGGCCGAGCACGACGAGCAGGCCATGGCCGCTTTTGTGCACGATGCGGCCGATGTACGGCTGGAGCCCGAGCTCGCCCGGCAGACCGCGGCGGGGCTGGTCCATCCGGTGTACTTCGGCTCGGCGACGACCGGCGCGGGGGTCGACGCGCTGGTCTCCGGTCTCGCTACGATCCTGCCCGCGGCGACCGGCGACCCCGGCGCCCCGCTGTCCGCGACGGTGTTCAAGGTCGAGCGCGGCCCGGCCGGCGAGAAGATCGCGTACGTCCGCCTCTTCGCCGGCACGATCCACGTCCGCGACCAGCTCCCGGCCGGCAAGGTCACCGCGATCGGCATCCCCTCGGGCGGCACCGCGGTGCCCGTGGGGTCGGTCGCCGCGGGCCAGATCGGCAAGCTGTGGGGCCTCAGGACCGTCCGGATCGGCGACACCATCGGCGCGGACCCGCCGCGCGCGGGCGCGGCCCAGCTCTTCGCGCCTCCCACGCTGGAGACGGTCGTCGTGCCCCGGAACCCGCGCGACCGCGCCCGCCTGCACGCGGCGCTCGCCCAACTCGCGGAGCAGGACCCCCTGATCGACCTGCGCCTGTCCGACACACCGTCCGACGCACCGTCCGACGCACCGTCCGGCTCTGCGTCGGGCTCGGCGTCGGGTTCGGGGGCCGGTTCGCCGTCGGGTTCGGCGGCGGGTTCGCCGGGCGTCTCGCTGGCCGTCTCGTTGTACGGCGAGGTCCAGAAGGAGGTCATCGAGGCGACGCTCGCCGCGGAGTACGGCGTGCTGGTCGACTTCCGCGAGTCGACGATCGTCTACGTCGAGCAGGTCGCCGGCACCGGCTCCGCCGTGGAGCTGCTCGGCGCGCCGGACAACCCGTTCCTCGCCACGGTCGGCCTGCGCGTCGAACCCTCCGACCGCGGTGTCGAGTTCCACCTGGACGTGCCCGTCGAGTCCATGCCGATGTACGTCTACAACAGGGCCGCCGACTTCGAGGCCGCGATGTCCTCGTACGTGCGCGACACCCTCCGCCAGGGCCTGCACGGCTGGAACGTCACCGGCGCCAGGGTCACGATGACCACGTCCGGCTACCAGGCGCCCGGCAGCTCCGCCGCCGACTACCGCAAGCTGACCCCCCTGGTGCTCATGCGCGCGCTGCGCCAGGCCGGCACGCGGATCTGCGAGCCGGTCCACCGCTTCCATCTCGAGATCCCGGCCTCCACCACGGGCGTGGTGCTCGGCCTGCTGTCGAAGCTCGGCGCCGTGCCGTCGTCGCAGGACCAGCGCCGCGACTGGTGCGAGGTGACCGGCACCATCCCAGCGGCGCGCATCCGCGATCTGGAACGCCGCCTGCCCGGCATCAGCCACGGCCTCGGAGTCCTGGAGTACGCCTTCGACCACCACCGTCCCGTCCACGGAACGCCGCCCGTCAGGCCCCGCTCCGACCACAACCCGCTGAACCGCAAGGAGTACCTGCTGTGGGTCTCACGCCGCGTCGCCGCCGGCCCCGTCGGTTAACTCCTGCCGCAACCGGGTCAGGGTGATCCGCATGCCCTCCCGGTTGTCCTCGGGCCTCGTCTTCGCGGCCTTCCCGGTGAAGATCCTGCCGAGGATCATCGCCCCGCGAACCCGCTGGTCGATCCAGTACTGGGTGACCTCGGTCCCGCCCTCGACCCCCGCGAGCCGGAACCCCCACCGGGCGACCGGCATCCCGAACGTCGTCACGTCGAACGCGAACTCCACCCCCGGCTCCGCCGCCACCACCTTGCACGTGGTGAACCAGACATACGCCCCGCGCCGGTTGAACCCGACGAACCGCCGCGGCACCCGCCCCGGCGACCGCGTCAGCACCCAGGTGCCGAAGCACTCGGGACTGTGCCTCGCCATCCGCCGCACATCCGCCACCGCCCGGAACACCACCTCCGGCGCCACGCCGACGGTGATCCTCTCGACGACCTCGTCAGCCATCTCTCAGCTCCCCATCCGTTCTTCGAACCGGGCCCGGTCAGGGTAGTCCGCCCCGCGCGGCCGATCACTCAAGTCGCCACCGCCGGCCACTCACCGCAGGTCGTGTCGCTCAAGTCGCCACCCGGCGGCCACCGACCGGTCAGGTCGCCACCGCAGGGTCCTATCGCTCAACCCGTCGCCACCGACCACCAACCGGCCAGATCACCCGCAGGCCATGTTGCTCAAGTCGCCACCGGCCGCTCACCAGACAGGTCACCACCCGGACTTCGTGCCGCTCAACCCATCGCCACCGGCCACCAACGACCAGGTCGCCACCCGCAGGCCGTCTTGCTCGAGTCGCCACCGCCGACCACCGACCGGCCAGGTCACCCCGCAGGGTCGTGCCGTCAACCCGTCGCCGCCAGCCACCGACCGGTCAGGTCACCACCCGCAGGTCGTGGATCAGCTCCGAGAAGACGACCGGCGGCAGGTCCCCGAACGTCCTGCCGTCGGCGCGAACTAAGACCAGGTCGGCGACCGTCTGCGGCGGTGCGGAGTCGACCGTGTCGGAGGCGTGCCAGCCGGGCTCGGTGTCGAGCACCGCGTAGACGCCCCCGCCGATCGGCTTGGCCATCTGCACGACGGCGTCATACCAGCGGGTCCAGCCGTGCCGCTCAAGACCACGCAGCACCGCGACCGTCACCTTCCGCCCCTCGAAGCGATCGATCGCCCGCGCGCCCCGCTCCTCGTCCGTCACGCGGTACGCCGGCCGCCCCAACTGCTCGAACGGCTGCAGCAGCTCGTAATCGGCGAACACCTCACCCCACGCCGCCAGCCCGCCCTCGGGGAACTGCAGCGGATGCAGCACACCGAGCGCCGCACCGGCCGGCAGGAGCACGGGCTCGTCGTCGACGCCGGCAAGGGTGCCGTCCTCGGCGACCCGGACGGTCGTGACAAGCCCACCGCGCTCCTCCCCCGCCGGCGCGGTCGGCATCGGGTCCTCGAACACTCCCCAGACCAGCCGCCGGGCGAGGTGGCTCATCCACGGGTGGGTGGCGAAGCGGTCGAGGAAGATGGCGGCCGGGATGCGGCGGCCGGTGCACACGGCGCGCTCCAGCCGCGACACGTGCAGCGACGCCGACGCGCGGGCCTCCTTGCGCAGCGCGGTGATGCGGTCCTTGGCCTTCTTGTGTCGCTGCTTGTCCTCACCGCGGGCCGGCTTGGGCAGCTCGGCATGGATCCGGCCGGTCGAGTCACGGACGACGGGCAGCAGCTGGTGGTCGAAGACGATCCGGAACGTGCCGGCGTCGGTCTCGACCGTGTCGCCGTCGTCGTCGAGGCCGAGGGTGGGCACGAGCCGGTCGGCGAGCTCGTCGGAGGTGAGCCCGCGCAGGTCGGCGATCGCCTCGATGTGCTGGCGGGCGACGCTCTTGAACACGGGAAACCTGGACTTCTCGGCGAGCAGGTTGAGCTCGATGAGCGCCGCGTCGGTGCCGCGGTGCCGCAGCGCGTCGAGGGCGGCCTGCGCGCGGGCGCTCGCGTCCTGCCCCGGCCAGTGCTTGGCGAGCGCGGCGATGCGGCGCGCGCCCGCGTCGTCGCCGATGAGCCCGACGGCCTGCATGCACCAGCCGTCGGGAGCGGGCGCACCCGCGGTGAGCCACCGCTCGAACAGCTCCTGCGCGAACGCCGCCCGCGACCCCGCCGTCCACGCGTCACGGGCGGCGAGGACCGCGGGATGCACCTCGTCGGCGTTGCAGACGGAGAGCCTGGCCAGCAGGTGCTCGACCGTGTCAGGGTCGGCGACGGCGCCGTCGAGAGTGGCGATCAGGGACGGCAGCGGCGTGGCTGTCACGTACTGCGGCAGCTTCACCGACGTGACCGGGTCCTTGTCGAGCAGCGCGACGAGGTCGCCGGCCCGCTCCCCCGCCTGCGCGAGCAGCAGCGGACGGTGGCCCTGCGCGTCGAGATACCGCAGGACCCGCCCGACCGCGGTGTCCGCCGGCGTCGCCGACCACAGCGCGACTGCGCCTGCCGCGGCGTGCCGGGGATGGCGCAGCAGCCAGGACCGGGCGGGGCGGCGCAGCTTCTTGCCGGCGAACGCCTGCACGACCGGCGCGATCAACGCGACGTGCCCGACTGGCTGCGCGGCCTCCAATGCGTGCTCCACACTGGCCCGGTCGGAGAACGCGGCGAGCAGCGGGGCGACGTGGCTGACGCCGTGCCGGGCCAGCAGCAACGGCAGCGTGAACCGCACGTGGTAGTAGTGCTGCGCGAAGCCGAGCGCCATCAGCCGCTCATGTGTCCACAGTGGAGCGAGCGTGAGCATGGGCAGCGTCGTCGGCAGCGCCCAGTGCTCCCGATGCTCCAGCCACGCCGTCACCTGGGCCGTGTCACACCGGCTGATCGACACTCCGTCCCACCGCACCGAGCCGTCGTCGCCGCCCAGGCCCTCGGCCGCCTCCAGCTCCTCGTCACGCCAGCGCAGCTCGGGCTCGACCGGCACCGCGGGCTCCAACCAGACCGGATGCGCCGCGGCGGGCGGCCGGTAGTCGCAGGGGACGCCGTCGGGCACCACCATCTCGGTCGCCGGATCGCGGCCGGGCTCGAACGCGCCGGGGTCGGTGAGCGGGCCGAGCGTCGCCCACGGGTGCCCGGCCTCCCGCTCCCGCCGCAGTGCCTCGCGCGCCGCGTCGTCGTCGATGTGGGCCAGCAGGCTGCACCACATACCGTTGTGATGGGCGTGGTCCTCGAACGGATACGCCGGCTTCATCGTGGCCATGACGGGACCCGCGGCGGCGCCGGCGATGTCGAGGACGCTCGCGAGATAGGCCCGGCCGCCGCCCGTGCTGAAGAACTCCCACCGAGCCTTGTCGTTGGCGGCGAGGAGCGTCTTCAGCGTGCCGAGGTCGCCGGCGGCGAGCCCGGACGCATGGACGTCCACGTTGCCGAATCTGCCGCTATACCGCAAAGCGTCGCGATGCGCACCGCGCTCCTCCTCGCCGGCTTGGGGGCCCAGCGGCAGCAGGAACGAGGTGGCCCAGAACAGGTCGGCGCGGATGCTGCCGGTGTGCTCGGCGGCCTTCTTGTCGCGGACCTCCAGCAGCGCGTCACGGGCCTGCGCATAGGTCGGCTCGTCGGCGAGGACCAGCAGCTCACGCAGCCGCCCGAAGACCCCGACACCGACATAGGGCAGCTCGACGTGCAGCCCACCGAGGATCCGACGGCAGCCCTCGACCAGGCCGTGCGCCGCGACGAGGAAGTCGGCGAGCCAGTCGTGAACCGGGCCGGACAGATACTCGAACCTGGCCCGGCACGCCTCCACGAGCGCGCGGTCCTCGGCGGCGGTGCCGACCCGGTGCTCGTGGTCCAGCAGCCGGTGCCCTGTCGCCCGCTCCTGCGCCTCCGAGGAGGTGACGAGCTCCCAGACCCTGGACGGATTGCCGCGCTCGCGGATCGCGGCGTCCTCCGACCACACGCCGCGGCGCAGCCCCGCCCATGCCTCCTTCACGGTGGCGAGCGGTCTGATGTCCGTCGCGATGCCGCCGCGGCGCGGATGCAGGACCGACCGCAGCCAGGGACTGACCGCGATCCCGTCGCGCCACACGAGCGGCGGCGGCTGCGGCGGGGTCCACTCCAGCGGGGCTGAGGACGCCTGGGGCGTGGTCCATCTGGTCACGGCGTCACACTAACCACGACCACCGACAAAACTGCCCGCCCGCTGATCAACGTTGGACGGAAACCGTCGTACCCGCGTGGTAGGAACAAGGCATCGAGACGGAAGGGGCAACGATGCTCACGGATTCGAAGGCGTTCAGCGGGTTCTCGACGGGCGACATCCCGGCCGCCAAGCGGTTCT
Organism: Dactylosporangium sp. NPDC006015; assembly: GCF_040614215.1. NCBI lineage: Bacteria > Bacillati > Actinomycetota > Actinomycetes > Micromonosporales > Micromonosporaceae > Dactylosporangium > Dactylosporangium sp. NPDC006015. The sequence continues at coordinate 47,248 of NZ_JBEXUD010000028.1, read as the reverse complement.
ACAGCGAGACCCTCGGCCTCACGGTCGACGAGGAGCACGGCATGCTGCACCTGCGCCTCGCCGGGGACAAGGACGTGCTGATCTATCCGAAGCCCGATCATCAGCCGGCGACGTTCACCGTGCTCAACTTCCCTGTCGAGGACATCGAGGCCGCAGTCGACGAGCTGATCCGGCGGGGCGTGACGTTCGAGCAGTATGAGACCACCGACGCCAAGGGCATCCATCGTGCCGGCGGCCCGCTGATCGCGTGGTTCCGCGACCCGGCCGGCAACATCCTGTCCGTGCTGCAGCAGTGACGCCATGATCCCGGCAGACGTCTTCGACGAGCACCGCGGCCGGCTCAAGGCCGTCGCCTACCGGGTGCTCGGCCGGGTCGGCGACGTCGAGGACGTCGTGCAGGACGCGTGGCTGCGGTGGAGCACCGTCGACCCGGCGACGGTCGACGACCCCGAGGCGTATCTGGTCCGGGTGACGACCCGGCTGGCGATCGACCGGTTGCGCAGCGCCCAGGCGCGCCGGGAGCAGTATGTCGGGCCGTGGCTGCCCGAGCCGATGCTGACCAGCCCCGACGTCGCGGAGCGGGTCGCCCTGGCCGACTCGGTGTCCACGGCGATGCTGCTGGTGCTGGAGTCGCTGTCGCCGTTGGAGCGGGCGGTGTTCGTGTTGCGCGAGGCGTTCGGCTATTCGCACGCGGAGATCGCCTCGTTCGTCGGGCGGAGCGAGGTCTCCGTCCGCCAGACCGCGGCGCGGGCCCGCGCCCACGTCGAGGAGCATCGCGTCAGGTATGACACCGATCTGGCGACGAGGACCGAGGTCACGCAGCGGTTCCTGGCCGCCTGCGCCGGCGGCGACCTGCGCAGGCTGGTCGAGGTGCTCGCCCCCGGCGTCGAGCTGGTCAGCGACGGCGGCGGCCTGGCACCTGCGCCGCGCAAGGTGATCGCGGGGCTGGAGCTGGTGGCGGGGGCGCTGTTGACGTTCGCCGGCCGCCTGCCCGAGGCGCCGAGCATCGCCGTCGAGGAGCTCAACGGCGGCCCCGCCATCGTCGTGTATTCCGCCGGGACGCCGGCCGTGGCCGTGTTCCTGCACCTGGTCGACGGCCTGGTCCACTCGATCCACCTGGTCAGCAACCCCGAGAAGCTCTCCGGCATCCCACCACTGCCGTCAGCGACATGAGGAGCCAGTCCGCGCCGTTGCGGGAAGGCCCCGGCACGTTCGGAGGCGATCCTGCGCGCCCGACGAACGACGGACGTTGCGAGGTGACACCGGTGCCGTGTGACGCATCGCAACGAGAACCGGGTCATGCAGTGCTTCGGCAGTGGCGCAGGCGAGACGGAGAGCGGTGAGTGGGTGTCGTCGCGCTGGATGGCGCGGCGGAGGCGACCGCGCCTGATGACGGCGCGATCGGGTTGGTGCGGTGGAGGTGACGCGCGTGGTGGCGGTGCGGCAGGGGCGGTGCCGCAGCGGCGACCGCGCCCGATGACGGCTTGGCAGGGTCGGTGCGGCAGCGGCGACCGCGCCTAGTGACGGCGCGGCGGTGACGACCGCACCTGGTGACGGCGCGGCGGTGACGACCGCACCTGGTGGCAGCGTGGCAGGGGCAGTGCCGCAGCGGCGACCGCGCCCGATGACGGCGCGGCGTGACGACCGCACCTGGCGGTGGCCCGGCAGCGGTGGCCCGGCAGCGGTGGTGAGGTGGTTGCGACCGCGCCCGATGGCGGCGCGGCGGGGGTGGTGCGGCGTGCGTTGGGTGGGCTGCCGGTGCCGGTGATGGCCGGCCCGGTGTCGGTTCGCGAGTGGCATGGGGACGCTCCGCTGTGTTGAGCCGGGTGCCGGGCGCGGATGCCGGTGAGGCGGGCCTTGGACAGTCCGGTCCGGCGGTGGGTGGGGTGGGTGAGCGGCGTCACTGTCGGGGCGGCTCACGGATCGGTGGAGTGGCTCGTCCTGGGGGTGATGCGCGGCCGGCACGGCGGGCGCGCGAAAGCCAGAAGGGAGCCGGGCATGCACCGGATCGTTGTCCTCGGCGGCGGGTACACCGGGATGATCGCCGCTATTCGTGTGGCGCGCAGGGCGCGGCGGCTCGGGGTCGTCGTCACGGTGGTGAATCCGTCGGAGCGGTTCGCCGAGCGGTTGCGGATGCATCAGGTCGCCAGTGGGCAGGTCGTTCGGGAGGTGGGGATTCCGGAGCTGTTGCGGGGCACTGGCATCGAGTTCGTGCAGGGGTGGGCGGAGCGGGTCGATCCCGGGCGGCGGGAGGTGAGCGTCGGTGGGCGGGTCGTGGGCTACGACACGCTCGTCTACGCGATCGGCAGTGTGGCGCAGACCGGGACGGTGCCTGGGGCGGAGGCTCACGCGTACACGCTGAACTCCGTCGAATCGGCGGCGCGGCTGGCGGACCTGCTCGCCGCGCGGACGGGCGCGACGGTCGCGGTGGTGGGCGGTGGGCTCACCGGCGTCGAGGCTGCCACGGAGATCGCCGAGCGGCACCCGGCGGCCCGCGTGCTGCTGCTCAGCCGTGACGTGCCCGGCTCGATGATGTCGGCGCGGGCGCGGGCGCATCTCGACCGGGCGCTGCGGCGGCTCGGTGTCGGTGTGCGGACCGGGGTCGAGGTCACGAAGGTCCTGCCGGACGGGGTCGAGTTCGCCGGCGGTGAGGTCGTCGGTGCCGACGCGACGCTCTGGACGACCGGGTTCACTGCGTCGCCGCTCGCCGCGGAGGCGGGGATCGCCGTGGACGGGCGCGGGCGGATCGTGGTGGACGCGACGTTGCGGTCCGTGTCGCACCCGGACATCGTCGCGATCGGTGACGCCGCGGCGATCACGCAGCGGTGGGGCACGATCCACGGCACCTGCCAGAGCGGCATCCCCAGCGGAGCGCACGCGGCGGACAGCATCGCGCGGGTGCTCGCCGGGAAGCCGGCCAAGCCGTTCCGGTTCGGGTACATCCACCAGCCGGTGTCCCTCGGCCGCAGGGACGCCGTCATCCAGTTCACCCGGCCCGACGACACCCCGCGGCGCTGGTTCCTCAAGGGTCGCGCCGCCGTCGTCTACAAGGAGTTGGTGACGAGGAGCCCGTTGCCGTCGTACCGGCTGTCGAAGCACCTCACCGTCCCCGCCGCCGCCCTCTCCTCCCGCGGCTGAGACAGACACCGACAGCCGCGGAGGCGGGCAACGTGGCGGGGAGAACGAGCGGAGGTGGAAGCGGGGTGGGCGGGTGTTATTCAGTGTGGAGGACCTCGGAGATGGTGAGGCGGGCGGCGGCGCGGGCCGGGACGAGGGCGCCGAGGACGGCGATCGCGGCGCCGGCGAGGGCCAGGAGCAGCAGGGTGCCCGGCTGCCAGACGTTGAGCAGGGCCAGTGGGATGTCCACCTTCGCGGCGCGGGTTGCCATGGGGACGACGAGACGGTGGGCAAGGACGCCGGTGGGGACGCCGACGAGCCCGCCGAGGAGGCCGAGGCCGGCCATGGACGTCACCGTCATCACGACCACCTGGCGGGGGGTCATGCCGATGGACTTGAGCATGCCGAGGTCGCGGCGGCGTTCACGGACGTTGAGCAGGACGGTGTTGAGGACGCTCAAGGCGGCCACGACGCCGAGCATCAGCGACAGCGCGGTCGACAGGCTGATCATCGAGACCGTGAACGAGTTGATGCCCACGTTGCTCCACGCGGCGAGGCCGGGGTCGGCGGCGCGGACGGAGGCGAGGTACACGGGGATGTCGGTGCCCGGCAGGAGCGAGATCTCGTACATGACCTCGTGGTTGGGGATCGGCTGCTGCGGGCCGAGCCGCTGCAGGGTCTCCCAGGTCGTGATCAGGGCGGGGCCGCCGACGGCGGCGCTCATGGTCTCGCCGACGACGGTCACCTCGGTGCGGTGGCCGTCGAGCTCGAGCGTGAGCCGGTCGCCGAGGTGGATGCCGCGCTCGTGCAGCAGCGCCGAGGGCACGACGATCTCGCCGGGTGCGCGCAGCCACCGTCCGGCGACGATGGCCTCCTTCAACCCCACCTCGTCGTGGTCGCCGCGCAGGAAGTCCACCGGGACCGCCTGGGTCTGCCCGGCGACGGTGACGTCGATCCCGAGCATGGCGGTCACGTGCCGGGTGCCGGGCAGCGACCGCAGCAGCCGCTCGATGTCCTCGTCGGAGCGGGTAGTCGTCGCCTGCTGAAACCGCGGGTTGCCTGGCCGGACCGCGATCGGGGCCGTCTCGTTGCGGTCGGCGATGCTCGAATACCTCGAGACGGTGGTGGCGAGACCACTCGCGAACGTCACGGTCGTCACGCCGAGCACGACCGCGGCGACGGTCAGGGCGGTGCGGGCCGGCCGGGCGAAGGGCAGGCCCAGCCCGAGGCTCACCGAGCGCGGCAGCCGGACCCCGCTCAGCCACCGCTGCACCCGCAGCCCCCGGCCGGTGCGGGGAGCGCTGCCGGCGCTGATCGCCTCGGCGGCCGGGAGCCGCCGGGCCCGCAACGCCGGCAGCAGCGCGGCGAGCAGCACCACGAGGAGGATCCCGGCGAGCGCGGCGATCTGCACGCGCAGCCCGTTGCCCACGTCGCCGTGGAAGCCGAGGCCCTGGAAGGCGTTCGTCAGCAGTGGCCGTGCGGCGAACTCGCCCCCGATGATGCCGAGCCCGCCGCCGACCACCGCCGGCACGGACACCATCGTCAGATACACGCCGACGACCTGCGCCGGGGTGAAGCCGATGGCCTTGAGGACTCCGATGTGCCGGTATCCGGAAACGACCGCACCGCTGACGACGTTGGCGACGACCAGGATGGCGACGAACAGCCCGAGGAGCCCGAAGACGATCAGGAACGGCACGTAGGCACCCGGACCTGCCTTCACCGCTTCCTTGATCACCAGGTAGGAGCTGGTGGCGAGCAGGCCGTCGGACGGCAGCGCGGCGGTGAACGCGTCGACGGCCGGCTCGGTCGGCTCGCCGGGCAGCCGGTACAGCATCTGGACGGCGGTCGGGTGCAGTTGCGCCATCTGCGCGGGGGCGACCCACGCGTCGGCGGTGCGGCTGACGCTGTAACCGAAACCGACGACCGTGAGCGGCGGCGCGCCCCGCAGCTGGATCACGGACCCGACCAGCGACGGCGGGTGGTAACCGGCCGCCGGCGGGAGGTCCGCCACCACGATCTCGCCGGGTGCGGTCGCCCAGCGGCCGTCCCACAGCTCGACCCGGTCGACCGGCCCGGCGGGGTCGGCCCGGCCGACGACGGTGATCGAGTCGGGCAGGTGTAACGGGGCGCCGTCGGTCGGCGCGGCCAGCACCGCCTGCTCGAACGGCCCGGCGGCCGCCGTGGTGCCGGCCGGCGGTGCGGTGGGCGTGGCGCCGGCGGAGCCGGGCTCGTAGACGGCGACGACGTGGGCACCGGCCTGGTCGGCGAAGACCCGCTCGAACGGTGCCGTCGACGCGTCCAGCAGTCGCAGCGCGACCACGAGGGTAGCGGCGGAGAACAGCACGACGACGCCGATGACGAACGTCTGCAGCCGGCGCCGGCGCACCGCGGCCCGCGCGGCCCGCCAGACGGCGCTCATGCCGTCACCTCCGCCACGATCCGGCGCCGACGCGAGCCCGCAACCACGATCCGGCGCCGACCCGAGCCGGCAAACACGATCCGGCGCCGAGGCGAGCCGGCAACTCCGGTCGGGCGCCGACGCGAGCCGGCAACTGCGATCCGGTGCTGGCCCGAACCGGCGACTACGATCCGGCGCCGAGGCGAGCCGGCAACCACGATCGGGCGCCGGGCCGAGTCGGCGGCTGCGATTCCGGCTCGTGCCTCTCCGTTGCGCTTCGGGGCGGTCACGGGGTGCGCTCCAGTCCGCGGCCGTCGAGGGACAGGCTGCGCTCGCCGACGACGCGGCCATCGGCGAGGGAGACGACCCGGCTGGCGCAGCGCTCGGCCATCCGCTCGTCGTGGGTGACGAGCAGGAGGGTCTGGCCGATCTGGTTGAGGTCGAGCAGCAGGTCCATCACCTGCTCGCCGGCGTGGCTGTCGAGGGCGCCCGTGGGCTCGTCGGCGAGCAGGAGGGCCGGCCGGTTCATCAAGGCGCGGGCCACCGCCACCCGCTGCCGCTCGCCGCCACTGAGCACGGCAGGGTAGGCATTGCGGCGGTCGGCGATGCCGAGCTCGTCGAACAGCTCCAGCGCGCGCCGCCGGGCCTGCCTCGCGGACACCCCGGTGAGCTGGGCGGCGAGGGCCACATTCTCCAGCGCGGGCAGGTCGTCGAGCAGGTTGAAGAACTGGAAGACCATGCCGATGCGCTTGCGGCGGAAGAGCGCGAGCCCCGTCTCGGTGAGCCGGCCCAGGTCCTCGTCGTGGACGGTGACGCCGCCGGCCGTCGGGCGGTCCAGCCCGGCGATCATGTTGAGCAGCGTGGACTTGCCGCAGCCGGACGGGCCCATGACTGCGACGGCCTCGCCCGCCCGGATCTCCAGCGTCACCCCGTCGAGCGCGGTCGTGTCGCCATACTCCTTGCGCACGCCGTCGAGCCGCACCACGACCCGGTCCCCATCACCACTCATGCCAAGCAACGTAGAGCGGGCACGGCCGTGGCGCGTCCTTCCACGGGTCCACCCACCGCGCGGGCGGTCATACCGTGGGCGTAGGTCACCTGGCCGATGCGGCACGAGCGCCGCGTCTGCCAAGGTGGGCGGGTGTGGACCTCAGCGGCGACCTGGCTCGGCATCGCGCTGGTGTGCGCGTGCGCCATAGCCGCGGTCCTGCTGACGGCGCTGCTGAGGACCAGGAAGCGGCTCGCGGCGGCGCTCGGCGAGCGGGGCTGGCTGCTGGAGCGGGAGCGGGAGGCGGCCGCGCGGGCCGCGGTCGGCGCCGAGCGGGCCAGGATCGCCAGGGAGCTGCACGACATCGTCAGCCACACGGTCAGCGTCATGGTCGTGCAGGCGTCCGCGGCCAGGGAGGTGCTCGACACGATGCCCGATGAGGCGGCGACCGCGCTGCGGGCCGTGCAGGACGCCGGCCGCGGCGCCCTGACCGAGCTGCGCCACCTGTTGGGCCTGCTCGCACCCGACGCCGACGGCCAGGACGGCGCCATGAGCCAGGCGAGCACCCACGACCAGCACAGCGCCGCGAGCCAGGCGAGCACCCACGACCAGCACGGCGCCACGAGCCAGGCGAGCACCCACGACCAGCACGGCGCCACTAGCCAGAACAGCACCACGAGCCAGAGCAGCACCACGAGCCAGAAGGGCGCCGCGGGCCAGAACAACGCAAAAAGCCAGAACAGCGCCGCGAGCCAGGGCAGTGCCAAGAGCCAGAACGGCGTCATGGACCAGTACGGCACCAGAGGCCACGACCTGGAGCCGCAGCCGAGCCTGAGTCGGCTGTCGGCGCTGGTGGACCGGGTCGCGTTCGCCGGGCTGCCGGTCGAGGTCCGCATCTCGGGCGAGCCGCGGCCACTGCCGGCAGGAGTGGACCTGACCGCGTACCGGATCGTGCAGGAGGGCCTGACGAACGCGCTGAAGTACGGTGACGGCGGCAAGGCGGAGGTGACGGTGCGGTATGCGGACCGTTCGCTGCGGGTGGAGGTCCTCAACACCGGCCCGAGCGTGCTGAAGGCGGGTCCTGCCGAGAAACCCGCCAAGACCACCGGGCGTGGCCTGACCGGGCTGCGGGCCAGGGTGGCGGTGTACGGCGGCGACCTCGACGCCCGCAGGCGGCTCGGCGGCGGCTACCGCGTCCGGGCCCGCATCCCGTTGGACCCCCCGTGAACGCAGAACCCCCCGCAAGCGCCGAACCCCCCGTGAACGCAGGGCCTTCCAAGAGCGCAGGACACCCGCGGGTGCTCGTGGTGGATGACCAGGAGCTGATCCGCACCGGGTTCCGGCTCATCCTGACCGCCCGGGGCATCGACGTCGTCGGGGAGGCCGCCGACGGGGCGGAGGCGGTGCAGGTCGCCGCGGCGCTGGAGCCGGATGTCGTGCTGATGGACATCCGCATGCCCGGTATGGACGGGCTGGAGGCGACCCGGCGGATCCTGGAGCGCCGGCCGGAGTGCCGCGTGCTGATGCTGACGACGTTCGACCTCGACCGGTACGTGTACGCCGCCCTGCGGATCGGTGCCAGCGGGTTCCTGCTGAAGGACGTGACCGCCGACCATCTCGCCAACGCGGTCCGGCTCGTCGGCACCGGTGACGCGCTGCTCGCCCCGTCCATCACGCGGCGGCTGGTGGAGCGCTTCGCCAACCAGGAAGACGTCGCGCCGAAGACCGACGCCACGATCACCGGGCTGACGCCGCGCGAGCGCGAGGTCCTGACGCTGATCGGGCGCGGCATGTCCAACGCCGAGCTGGCCGCGGCCCTGTTCCTCGCCGAGGCGACCGTCAAGACCCACGTGGCGAGGATCTTCACCAAGCTGGCGCTGCGCGACCGGGCGCAGGCGGTGGTCGTGGCGTACGAGAGCGGCCTGATCACACCCGGCGACCCGGACACCTAGCCGGGGTGGTCGCCGCCCGGAGAAGCGGCGACGACCACCCGGATCGGACGGGGTCAGGCCTGGGCGACCAGGCGGAACGACTGCGCCGCGCCGCCGGTGCACGACCACTGCTGCAGCAGCGCGCCGTCGGCGGTGGAGACGTCACGGACGTCGAGGCACTTGCCGCTGTTGCGGGCGGTGAAGCGGAAGTTCCCACCGCCGAGCGACGCCGGCAGCCACTGCTGGTTGGTGGCGCCGCCGTAGGACCACAGGTGCACCTGCGTGCCGTCGCCCGTGGAGCCGGTGCCGCCGCTGACGTCCCAGACCAGGCTCGGCGCGTAACGGTTGACGACCTGGTAGTAGCCGTTGCTGGTGGGCCGGAACTGCCACTGCTGGTTGGTCGCGCCGGCCGCGCCGCACGCCCACTGCTGCAGGGCGGTGCCGTTGGCGGTGCCCCAGCCGGCATCGTCGAGGCACTTGCCGCTGTTGGTGTTGATCACCTGGTACCACTTGGTGGGGTCGATCGAGGTGGCCGGCGGCTGCGAGGTCGGCGGCTGCGAGGTCGGGGTGACCGGGCCGCCGGGCCAGGTGAACGTCGCCATGGAGCCGGCGGGCAGGTTGTAGCCGAAGGACGCGCCGCCGTAGGAGACCTGGAAGTTCTGGGCGCCGCCGGAGTTCACCGCGACGAGCACGATGGAGCCGTCGGGGTTGCGGAAGGCGACGTTCTCGATGCCACCCTGGCCGTAGTTGGTCGAGTCGACGCGGACCGCGCCGGGCTTGACGAACTTCGCCAGGTGCCCCAGCACGTAGTACTCGGCGTTGTACGTGACGCTCCCGCCGTTGACGGTGACGACGCCCATGCAGTTGGTGCAGCTGCCGATGACGGGACCGTGCGACGGGTTGAGCGCCATGTTCCACATGGTCACGGTCTTCGCCCAGTTGCGGGTGGCGCCGATGGCGAGGTTGCGCCCCTGCCACAGCAGCGAGTCGGCGAACGTGTTGGCCGTGTTGCCCGACTCGGTGCCGGAGCACTCGGTGAAGAAGATGTCCTTGTTCGGGTAGGCGTTGCGCACGGTGCTCTGCCCGCTGGGGTTGCCGCCGTAGCAGTGCCAGGCGGTGCCGGCGGTGTTGTTGCCGGTCGCGGCGAGGACCTGCTGCGGGAAGGACGTGTTGTCCCAGTTGTGGTCCCAGGCGAGAATCTTCGTGCCGAGGCCGGCCGAGGACAGCTTCGGCGCGAGGTTGTTGATGATCGCGGCCTGCTGCGACGCCGACATCAGCATGCCGGGGTAGCCGGGCGGGGAGAACTGCGGCTCGTTCTGCACGCTGAGGTACTGCACCGGTACGCCCGCCGCCTGGTACGCCTGGACGGACTTCACCAGGTAGTCGGCGAAGGTGCCCTCGTAGTTGGTGCTCAGCGACCCGCCGACCAGGTTGTTGTTGGTCTTCATCCAGGCCGGCGCGCTCCACGGCACGACCATCGTGGACAGCTGCGGGTTCAGCGAACGGGCCTGGGTGAGCAGCGGGAGGATGTACGCCTGGTCGTGCGCGATCGAGAACCGCGACAGGCTCGGGTCGGCGCTGCCGTCGTCGTACGTGTAGAAGTTCAGCGAGAAGTCCGACGCGCCGAGCGGCTGGCGCAGGAAGCTCAGGCCGATCCCGCTCGACGGGTTGAACAGCGCGTTCATGATGCTGTTGCGGGCCGAGGAGTTGTAGATCAGGTTGGCGGACGAGTCGGTGAACGACGCGCCGAAGCCGACCATCGACTGGTACGTCGTGCCGGCGTTGACGGTGATCGTCGAGCCGCTGCCCGCGGTACCGAACGCGACGTCGGCCTTCTTCGTGAGCTGGTTGGCGCGGTCCGGCGTGGTGAGCCAGACGCTCGCGTTGGTGGCGGCGAGGGCGGGCGACGCCTGGGTGACCACGAGCGCGGCGCCGGTGGCGAGCAGCGCGCCGGCGGCGCACGTCGCCAGGAGCCGTTTCCGAGAGGACATGGCGGGTCCCTTCTGGGGGTTGGGAAGACCGGGGTGGGGCGGGCGGGGCCCCGCCCCGGTCCGGCTGTTACGCGTACAGGCGGATGTCGGCGAGGCTCCACCAGCTGCCGCTGCTGCCCGTGTTCGTCACCCGCACGTAGCGGGCGCGGGCCTGCACGTCCACGTTGGTGAGCTGGCCGGTGCCCGTTCCGGAGGCGACGACGCGCCAGGAGGTGCCGTCGTCGCTGACGGAGAGCTCCCACGAGCGGGCGTAGTCGCCGACGCTGCCGCCGCTGTCGATGGCGACCCGGCGGAAGCTGGTCTTGCCGCCCAGGTCGACCTGCAGGTACTGGCCCGGCTCCTGCGCCTGGCCGGCGGACCAACGGGTCGAGGCGTCCTCGTCCACGGCCAGCTTCGCGTCAGCCGAGGCCGAGGCGGGCAGCGACGTGGCGGTGGCGCCCTTCAGCGGCAGCAGCCGCAGGCCGTCGTCGAACACCCGGCTGCGCGGCCAGGTGAACGTGGCGAGCGAGCCGCCGGGCAGCGTGTAGTCGAACGTGCGGTCGCCCGCCGCGACGGTGAACGTGCGCGGGTCGTCGTTCTCGTTGTGCACGACCAGCGCCGTGGAGCCGTCGGGGTTGCGGAACGCGACGTCCATGATCTGGCCGTTCCAGCCGGTGGTGCCGAACGAGGTGCTGGCGATCCGCACGGCGCCGGGCTTCACGAAGCGGGACAGGTGCCCGATCGTGTAGTACTCGGCGTTGGTGGTGAACGTGCCGTCCGGCTGGACGGTGATCAGGCCGGTGCACGTGTCGCAGCCGCCGAGGTGCGGGCCGTTGGTCGAGTCGAGCGCGATGTTCCAGTTGACCGCGGACTTCGCCCAGTTGCGGGTGGTGCCGATGGCGATCGTCCGGGCGTGCCACTTGAGCGTGTCGCGGAAGAACTGCGCCGGCGTGTCGTTCGCGCCGTGCGAGCCGGAGCACTCGGTGAACCAGATGCCCTTGGTCGGGAACGCGTCGTGCAGCGCGGTCTGCGCGGCCGGTTCGCCGTAGTAGCAGTGGTACGCGGTGCCGGCGAGCCACTTCGCGGCGGGGCTGCGCAGCAGCTGGTACGGGTAGTCCGTCTCGGGGTCCTGCCCCGGCGGGACGTTGACGACGTCGTTGGGGTGGGTGGCCCAGTTGTGGTCGTACCCGATGATCTTCGTCCGCGGGCTGAAGAGCCGCAGCAGCGGGCCGAGGATCTCGATGACCTTGGCCTCCTGGGCGACCCGCATGGCGGTCGTCGGGTAGCCGTTGACGCCGCCGTTCTGCGGCTCGTTCTGCACCGTGATGTAGTCGATCGGCACCCCGGCGGCGGTGTACGCGAGGACGAAGCGGGTCAGATACGCGGCGTACACGGCGTAGATCTTCGGGTCGTCGATGAGCGAACCGCCGACGAGCGAGTCGTTGGCCTTCATCCAGGCCGGCGGGCTCCACGGCGTCGCCATGATCTTCAGCTGGGGGTTGAGCTGCTTCGCCCGGCGCAGCAGCGGCAGGATCTGCGCCTGGTCGCGGGCGATGCTGAACTTCGACAGCGTCCAGTCCTTCTGCCCGGCCGGCACGTCGTCGAGCGAGTAGTGGCTGCTCGCGGCGGTGAAGTCCGACGAGCCGATCGGCTGGCGCAGGAAGCTCACGCCGTCGCCCTTGGCCGGGTCGAACAGGGCGCGAATGGCCTTGTCGCGTTCGGTGGCGCTCAGCCGGTACAGCACGGCGGCCGAGGAGTCGGTGATCGACGCCCCGAAGCCGTCCATGGTCTGGTACTCGCGGCTGGGGTCCACGGTGATCGTGACGTTCGGGTTGCCGGCTGCCGCCTTCGTGAAGGCGATCGGGGCCCGCTCGTGCATGAGCTCCGTCTGGTCGACGGTCGTCACCCACACCCGCGCCGACGGAGCGGCCTCACCGGCCTGCGCCTGCGTGAATCCTGTCAGTCCGACGGCGACGGCGGCACCGGCCGCCACCAGCCGTAACACCTGTCGTGGCATCGTGTCTCTCCCGGAGCTACCGATGTAACAAATGAAACATCAATGTAACTAAGCGGAGGACAGCACAGCATCGGCCCGCACCGATTGTCAAGAGCAGTTCAAGCGCTTGACGCGTTCGGCGCGGGCCGTGAGATCGGCAGGTTGGCTACCCGATGTAACGCATGGATGAAACAGAAGCGGCGCGGGAGCGCTCAGCCACGGCGGAGGAGGCGGCCGACGGCCGCCATCATCTCGGTGGCCATCTCCTCGCCCTTGCCCTCCTCGGCGCCGTGCTGCATGCAGTGGCGGGCGTGGTCGTCGAGCAGGCCGAGGGCGACCTTGTCGAGGGCCGCCTGGATGGCGCTGATCTGCGTCAGCACATCGATGCAGTAGCGGTCCTCGTCGACCATCTTCCCCACGCCGCGGACCTGGCCCTCGATGCGGCGCAGCCGGCCCTGGAGCTGGTCCTTCGTGGCGGTGTACCCGCGAGGCGTGGCGGTGGTCATGTCACCCATCCTAGCGCACACCCCCTGGGGGTATGCTACGTTTGCCAGGTACCCGTGGGGGGTATCCCGATCCGTACCAGGAGGAGCCGACATGAGCACCACGACCTACGCCGTCAAGGGGATGACCTGCGGGCACTGCGTGCAGGCGGTCAGCACCGAGGTCGGGAAGGTGCCCGGGGTCACGGACGTCCGGGTCGACCTGGAGGCCGGTGCCGTGACGGTGACCAGCGACGGACCCGCCGACGAGCAGGCCGTCCGCGCCGCCGTCGACGAGGCCGGCTACGAAGTGGTCGGGCTCAGGGCATGAACACGCCTGCCCGGCTCGCCGCGTTCGGCGCGGTCCTGGCGGTGGTGTTCGGGGCGGCGTTCGGGGTGGGCCGGCTGGCCGGGCCCGACGCCGTCGCCGAGCCGGCCGGTGACATGGCGCATCCGGAGGCCGGTGGCGATCCGGGTGCCGGGCACGGTGGCCATGGCGGACCGGCCGCAACGCCGACCGCCACCGGTCGGTCCGGTCCCGCCGCTCATGGCTATTCGGTGGCGGTCGACCCGTACAGCGGCGGCATCGGCTTCAAGATCGCTGGAGCCGGGGGCCGGACGGTCACCGGGTTCGAGACGGTGCACGAGAAGCCGCTGCACCTGATCGTGGTGCGCCGGGACCTCTCCGGGTTCCAGCACGTGCACCCGGTCATGGACGCGGACGGGACCTGGCGGGCGGCGCTGGCGCTGCCTGACGGCGGGCCGTGGCGGGCGTACTTCGACTTCACCGAGACCGGCGCGGCGGCGACCGTCCTGACGGCGGATCTCGACGTGCCCGGCGCGCCGCACTCGGAGCCGCTGCCGCCGCCTTCCGCGAGCGCGGCCGTCGACGGGTACACGGTCCGCATCGACACCCACGACGGCGTCGCCCTGCGGGTCGAGCGGGACGGGCGGCCGGTCACCGACCTGCAGCCGTATCTCGGGGCGGCCGGGCACCTCGTGGCGATCGCCGAGCGGGACCTCGCCTACCTGCACGTCCACCCCACCGGCCCGGCGGGCGGCGGACCGGAGGTCAGGTTCGCGGTCGAGGGCGCCGCTTCGGGGACCCACCGGCTGTACTTCCAGTTCCAGCACGGCGGCGCGGTGCACACCGCGGAGTTCACCGTGACCGCGATCGGGGGTGGGCATGCCCACAACTGAGCTCACCATCGGCGGCATGACGTGCGCGGCGTGCGCGGCGCGGATCGAGAAGAAGCTGAACCGGCTCGACGGCGTGTCGGCGAGCGTCAACTACGCCACCGAGAAGGCCCGGGTCGTCTTCCCGCCGACGCTGGTGGTGGCGGACCTGATCGCCACGGTCGAGCAGACCGGCTACACGGCCGCTGTTCCTGCGGCGCCGGCGCCCTCACAAGAAACCGACCCGCTCGCCGAGGCGCGGCAGCGGCTGCTGGTCAGCGCGGCGCTCGCGGTGCCGGTGATCCTGCTCGCGATGGTGCCGGCGTGGCAGTTCGAGTCGTGGCAGTGGGCGTCGCTGACGCTCGCGGCGCCGGTCGTCGTGTGGGGCGCCTGGCCGTTTCACCGGGCGGCGCTGCGCAACCTGCGGCACGGCGCGGCGACGATGGACACGCTCGTGTCGGTCGGCACCGCGGCGGCGTTCCTCTGGTCGCTCTACGCGCTGTTCCTCGGCGACGCGGGCCGGCCCGACATGCGGCACCCGTTCGAGCTCACGGTCTCCCGCTCGGCCGGTGCCGACGCGATCTACCTGGAGGTCGCCGCCGGGGTGACGGTGTTCATCCTGGCCGGCCGCTACTTCGAGGCGCGCGCCAAGCGCCGGGCCGGGGCCGCACTGCGCGCGCTGCTCTCCCTCGGTGCCAAGGATGCCGCGGTACTGGCGGCCGACGGCACCGAGCACCGTGCGCCCGTCGACCGGCTGGCCGTCGGCGACACGATCCTCGTCCGGCCCGGCGAGAAGGTCGCCGCCGACGGGGTCGTGCTCGACGGCACGTCCGCGGTCGACGTCAGCATGCTCACCGGCGAGCCGATGCCCGTCGACCTCGGCCCGGGCGACCCGGTCGTCGGCGGCTGCGTCAACACGTCCGGGCGCCTGGTCGTGCGGGTGAGCCGGACCGGCGCCGACACGCAGCTGGCCCAGATGGCGCGGCTCGTCGAGGAGGCGCAGAGCGGCAAGGCCGACGTGCAGCGCCTCGCCGACCGGGTCGCCGGCGTGTTCGTGCCGATCGTGATCGCCCTCGCCGTGGGCACGCTCGGCTTCTGGCTCGGCACCGGCGGCTCGGCGGCCTCGGCGTTCACCGCGGCGGTCGCGGTGCTGATCATCGCCTGCCCCTGCGCGCTCGGCCTGGCGACGCCGACGGCCCTGCTCGTCGGCACCGGGCGCGGCGCCCAGCTGGGCATCCTGATCCGCGGCCCGGAGGTCCTCGAGTCGACCCGTCGCGTCGACACCGTCCTGCTCGACAAGACCGGCACCGTCACCACCGGCCGCATGTCCGTCCTGTCGGTCCACGGCGACCCGTCCTCGCTGCGGCTCGCCGCCGCGGTCGAGCACGCCTCCGAGCACCCGATCGCGCGCGCCGTCGCGGCCGCGGTGCCGGCCTCGGCCCGGCCGGCCGTCGCGTCGTTCTCCAGCCACGCCGGCCACGGGGTCAGCGGCATCGTCGAGGACCGGACCGTCTGGGTCGGCCGCCCGTCGTTCCTGGCCGCACAAGGCCTGACGCCGTTCTCCGATGCCACGCCTCCCACCGCGCCTCCCACCGCGCCTCCCACCACGCCTCCCACCAGGACGGCCGCCACCCCTTCCACCGCAACGGCCGCCGTACCCGCCACCGCGACGGCCGTCATGGCCTCCCCCGCGACGGACACCGCGACGGACGCTGCGACGGACACTGCGACGGACACTGCGACGGACACTGCGCCATCCAGAGTGGCGGACCGGGCGCCTTCGGCCGGGACGGTCGTCGGTGTCGGCTGGGACGGGGCCGTGCGGGGGTTGATCGAGGTCGGCGACACCGTCAAGCCGTCGTCGGCCGCCGCCGTACGCCGGATCCGCGACCTCGGGCTCCGCCCCGTCCTCCTCACCGGCGACGCCGCCCCGGTGGCGCACGCGGTGGCCGCGGAGGTCGGCATCGACGAGGTCATCGCGGAGGTCCTGCCCGCCGGCAAGCTCGACATCGTCCGCCGCCTCCAGGCCGAGGGCCGCGTCGTGGCGATGGTCGGCGACGGGGTCAACGACGCGGCCGCCCTCGCCCAGGCCGACCTGGGCCTGGCGATGGGCACCGGCACCGACGCCGCGATCGAGGCCGGCGACCTCACCCTGGTCCGCGGCGACCTGACCGCCGTCCCCGACGCGATCCGCCTCGCCCGGCGCACCCTGGCCACGATCAAGGGCAACCTGTTCTGGGCGTTCGCCTACAACATCGCCGCGGTCCCCCTCGCCGCCGCGGGCCTGCTCAACCCGATGATCGCCGGCGGCGCCATGGCGCTGAGCTCGGCCTTCGTCGTCGCGAACAGCCTGCGCCTGCGCCGCTTCACCCCGACCCGTCCCGCCGGGACACCCTCCCCGGCAGGCTGACCGGGCGCCCGCCCCGGGTGCCCGGTTACGATTGAGGATGGAGCAACTCTTCCAGCGCTACATCCACGCCGGCGCCTTCTCCCGCGACCCGGACGCCCTGGCCGCCCTCTTCACCCCCGACGGCATCCTCGAGGCGCCGCTCGTCCCGCCCGCCGGCCCGTACCCACACCGTCTCGAGGGCCGCGACGCGATCCGCGCCGGCATGGCCGCCTGGTACGCGCGACCGGCCGCCCCAACCCCCGCCGTCGACGTCGCACGGTCGCGCTACGTCCTGCACGCCACCGCCGACCCGGACGTCTTCATCGCCGAGATCGACACCGCGTTCACCGGCGCGGGCGGCATGTCCCTGGTCCAGATCTTCCGCGTCCGCGACGGCCGGATCGCCCACCTGCGCGACTACTTCACGCTCTGAAAGGCGCCGCGACGAACTGGAAGGGGGAGCCCGGAGGCTCCCCCTTCCCACGTCATGGGCTACTCGGCGGTGAAGGTGACCCGCCGGCGACGGCGCAGGGTGGCGACCAGGGCGGCGCCACCAACCACGAGGGCGGCGCCCGTGCCGACCAGCGGCAGCGTGCTGCTGGATCCGGTCACCGGCAGGCTCGGGCTGGGGGACGTGGACGGCGTCGCCGGCTTCGAGGCGGACGGGGTCGGCGACGGGGTGGCGGACTTCGACGGCGACGGGGAGGGCGACGGGCACGGGCCGGTCAGCGACACCCAGCCGCTCGCGACGTCGGCGCCGAAGCCGTCGGCCCACTTGGCCTTGTACGTGATCTTGACCTTGGTGGCGGGGCGCTCGACGACCGAGGTGAACGAGACCTGGGTGAGCGGGTTGCCGGTGCTGGCGGCGATCGTCGTGGGGACCTGGGTGGTCGACAGGACGGTCGTGGCGTTCTGGTCGAGCACCAGCTTGAGATCACTGAGCGTGACGATCGCGTTGTAGTCGTTGGTCAGCTTCCAGGTGACCTCGTACTTGCCGCCGACGGAAACGCACTCGGCGGAGCCGGACGCCCCCGATGCGTGCGCACTGGCGGGCGAAGCGAACATGGTCGATAGCCCAACGGCCACGGTCGCGGCGGCGGTGCCGATCGCGACCCTCCTGAACAGCGTGTTTTCCACGACGACTCCAACCTTACGAAACTTGACGTCCGACAACATAAGACCGAGGCGGGCGGGAGCGACAGCCGTTGTGGGGCAGGAAATTTGGAACTGGTCCGGGTTTGGGCGATTCATCCGGGAAAATACCTTTGATCGATGAAATTCGTCGTGACAGAGGGCGATCGGGCAGGTGGAGATGCGCTACCACCCTTACGCTGACGAGGCATGAGACGGGGTTACGCACTGCTCGCGCTGATCATGCTCACCGCCTGCTCCACAAAGGACGCACCGCCGGCGTCGCCGGCCGCGACGGCGGCACAAGGCAAGGGCGATCACACCCTGACCGTCACCGTCGGTGACAAGGAGCGCACGTTCCAGCTCCACGTGCCGCCGGGGTACGACCCGGCGCGCACCATGCCCGCGGTCGTCGCGCTGCACCACAAACCCGGCAGCGGCGCCACGATGCGGGAGCTGACCGGGTTCGACGCGAAGGCCGACACGGAGGGCTTCCTCGTCGCGTACCCGGAGGGCGTCGGCGGGCAGTTCAACGCGTTCGGCTGCTGCGGGGTGCAGGACGACGTCGGCTTCGTCAAGGCCGTCGCCGCGCTGCTCGTCGAGCGGTGGCACGCCGACCCCGGCCGGGTGTTCCTCGCCGGCGTCTCCAACGGCGCCGACCTGAGCTACCGTGCCGCGGTCGAGGCGCCGGGCGTGTTCGCCGCGATCGGCGCGGTCAGCGGCGGCTTCGCCGGCGGCCGGACCGAGGCGGCGGACTACCGGCCAGCGGCCCCGGTGTCGGTGGTGACCCTCATCGGCGCCGCAGACCCGCAGGCCGCCACCTTCACGACCGGCGTCGACACCTGGCGCCAGCGCCTCGGCTGCGAGGCACCGAAGGAGACGAGCCCGGCACCGGGCGTACACGGGACGACGACGCGATGCGGGGACGGCAGCGACGTGCAGGCCTACGTCATCGACAGCGGTGCACACGCGTGGTTCGGCGCGACCGTGGGCGAGCTCAAGGCGCCGGGGCAGATCGGGGCGACCGACACGCTGTGGAGATTTTTCGTGGCGCACCCGCGACGCTGATGATGGTCGCCATGAGGACGATGCTCGACTTCCTGTCCGGCCTGCCCGAGCCGCGGCTGGCCGAGCTCGCCGCCGTCCACCTGCCCGACGGGCCGGCGCCGCGCGGGGCGAAGGCCCTCAAGGAGTTCGCGGCGCTGCTGCTGGAGCCCGCCACGGTGACGGCGACGGTCGCCGCGCTCAGCCTGCCGGAGCTGCAGGTCGCCGAGGCGCTGTCGCTGCGCGCCGCCGGCACCCGCCGCGCCGACCTCGCCGGGCTGCTGGGCGTGGCCGGGCACGACGCCGACCTCGGCATGGTGCTGGGACGGCTGGAGTGGCACGCGCTCGCCTGGCCCGACGGCGACTGGATCCGCACCGCGCCGATCCACGAGGTGATCGTCGGCGGCTACGGCTTCGGCCCGTCGGCCCGCCTGGAGCTCGTGCAGCTGCCGCTGGACCGGCTGCAGCGCATGGCGTACAACCTCGACGCGCCCGTCGGCCGGGACCGCACGTCGCTGCTCGGCGCGGTCTGCGCCGCCCTCGCCGACGCGTCGACCGTCCGCGCGAAGTTCGCCCAGGCGCCGGAGGCCACCAAGGACCTGCTGCTGTCGCTGGCCGAGGACGACCCGTACTTCTTCGACCCGCGGCAGATGGGCGCGCTGCGCACCAACCGGTCCACGCCGCTGCGGTGGGCCGTCGACCACGGGCTGCTGATGTGGAACCCCGTCGGCATGGCCGCGGTGCTGCCGAGCGAGGTCGGCGTCGTGCTGCGGGAGGGCTTCCGCGCCGACTTCGACCCGGCGCCGCCGCTGCAGGTGCCGGTCGAGGTCAGCGTCGAGATGGTCGAGCGCGACGGCGCCGCCGCGGTCCGGGGCGCGCTCGCGCACGTCACCGCCCTGCTGGAGGCGTGCGGCCGGGCGCCGGTGCCGATGCTGAAGGACGGCGGGATCGGCCTGCGGGAGCTGCGCCGGCTCGGCAAGGCGCTCGGCGGCGACGAGACCGGCATGCGGCTGTGGCTCACGCTCGCCGCCGTCACCGGACTGATCGGCGTGACGGACAACCGGATCGCGCCGTCGGCGTACTACGACGACTGGTTGAAGCTCGACCCGCCCGCGCAGTACGGCGAGCTGCTCACCGCCTGGCTGGTCATGGACGCGATCCCGCTGGACCCGCAGGTGCCGGTGCTGCTGCGGACCGAGCGCGACGAGGCCGTGAGCATCCTGCGGCGCAGCCTCGTCTCGTTGCTCAACGGCCTGCCGGGCGGCTACGCGCTGCCGTCGCTGGACGGGGTCAACGCGCTGCAGATGTACATGCGGCCGCTGCTCACCGGGGCGGACGCCGAGGAGGCGTACCCGACGACGGCGATGCTGTGGCGGGAGCTGGAGCTGATGGGGCTGGGCGCCCTGCACGCGCCAACCGCCCTGTGCCGGGCCCTCGCCGCCGAGGCCGGCCTGGACGGCACCCCGCAGCGGCCCGTGCTGCGGGCCGAGCTGGAGCGGCTCATCCCGGCCGCGCAGCGCACGGTGCTGCTGCAGAGCGACCTGACCGCCGTCGCGACCGGGGCACCGGCGCCGCAGCTCGCCGCGTTCCTCGACCTCGCCGCCGACCGGGAGTCCCGCGGCGGCGGGCACACCTGGCGCTTCTCGGAGGCGTCGGTGCGCCGCGCGTTCGACACCGGCGCGACGGCCGACGAGCTCCTCGCGTCGCTGCGCGAGACGGCGGCCGGCGGGCGGGTCCCGCAGCCGCTGCAGTACCTGGTCACCGACCTCGCCCGCCGGCACGGGGCACTGCGGGTCCGCCCGGTCGCGTGCGTGCTGCGCAGCGACGACCCGACGCTGCTCGCGGAGCTGCCGCGGGTGAAGAGCCTCGCCAGGCTGGGCCTGACCGAGCTCGCCCCGACCGTCTACGCCAGCGTCCTGCCGGTGGCGGAGACCCTGGCGGCGCTGCGGGCGGCCGGCTACGCCCCGGCGGGCGAGCACGCCGACGGCACGATCGCCTTCGACAAGATCACCAGATTCAGGACAGGTCCTGACCGCAACGCCGACTAGCGTGACCCGGTGTGATCCTCACGAAGCGGCAGCTCAACCGCACCTACCTGCAGCGCCAGCTGCTGACGACACCCGACGGCGAACCCGATCCACGCCCGGTCGATGAGATCGTGGCGCACCTCGTCGCGGTGCAGGCGCAGGAGGTCGACGCGCCCTACGTCGGCCTGTGGACCCGGACCCGCCGGGCACGGCACGAGGATCTCGTCGAGGCGCTCACCGACCGCCGGGTCGTGCGCGCCGGGCTGCTGCGGCGCACCCAGCACCTGACCACCGGCGCCGACTACCGCTGGCTGCGGCCCATGCTCAAGCAGCGGCTGGGGGCCGGCGGGCTGTCGCCGTTCGCCAAGGAGTTCGCCGGGCTGGACATCGCCGACATCGGCGCGGCCGGGCGCGACATCCTGCGCGGCCAGGCCATGACCCGGCCCAAGCTGGCGAAGGCGCTCGGCGAGCGGTTCCCCGGCCGCAAGGGGATCGCCCTGGCCTGGGTCGTGCAGTTCCAGGAGAACCTGGTGCACCCGCCGCCGTCCGGGGTCTGGCGCCGCCGCGGGCACGTGACCTGCGCGCTCGCCGAGGACTGGCTGGGCGGGCCGATGGAGCAGCGGCCGGACGTGTGGACGCTGCTGCGGCGGTACCTCGCCTCGTGCGGCCCGGCGAGCGTCGCGGACCTGCAGAACTGGTCGGGGATGAAGCGGCTCCGCGACGACGTCGAGGCGCACCGGCACCGGCTGCGGGTCCACCGCGACGAGCGCGGGCAGGAGCTGTTCGACCTGCCGGACCTGCCGGTGTGCGGCGGCGACGAGGAGCCGCCGGTGCGCTTCCTGCCGGAGTTCGACAACCTGGTGCTCAGTCACGAGGACCGCATCCGGATCATCGCCGACGAGGACCGCGCGAAGGTCTGCCCGGGCTATTCGATGGTCCACCCCACCTTCCTGGTCGACGGGTTCGTCGCGGGCATCTGGTCGGTGACGGCCGAGGCCCTGACCGTCTCGCCGTTCCGTCGACTGACCGATGACGATGCGGCGTCGGTACTGGCCGAGGCCGGCCGACTGCGGACGTTCCTTCAGGTCGACGTCACGGTGCGCCTCGACCAGAGCTGACCGGCCAGCCTGGCGGCGCCCAGGGCGGGGTCATGGGCGGTGCCGACCTCGACGCCACGGTCGTGCAGGGCGTCCAGCACCCCCGCCCGGACGGGCGTCGGCCCGGTGAGCAGCCCTCCCGCCAGTACCACCGCCGCATCAGGGGCATCGAGGGCGTCGAGCGTGCGGAGCAGCCGGTCCACGCCCTCGGCCACGATCGCGGCGGCGGCCGGGTCACCGTCGGCGGCGAACTCGCACACGACCGGGGCGAGCGCGGCGAACGACCCGAGCGGCAGCCGCTGCGCCCAGTGCACGAGGTCGTCGGCGGACGTGACGCCGGCGTGCAGCGCCACCCGGACGGCGAGCCCCGACGACGACCAGTGCCGCGCCGCGTGCCGGACCGCCTGCAGGCCCAGCCAGAGGCCGGAGCCCTCGTCGCCGAGCAGCCAGCCGAGGCCGTCGGCGGCGCGCACGACCTCCGTGCCGTCGATCAGCGCCGCGACCGCCCCGGTGCCGGCGATCAGCACGGCGCCCCGGTCCGCGGTGGACCCCGCGGCGTGGGCGGTCACCGCGTCGGCGACCACGGGGACCGGGCAGGTCAGCCCGATGGCCGCCCACTGGTCGGCGAAGCCGGCGGCGACGCCGGGATCAGCGAGGATGCTGACCCCGGCGACTCCCACCACGCCCGCGACGACCCCACCCGGATCGTGCGGGCCGAGTGCCTCGCGGACCGCCGTGCCGATCGCAACCGCGGCCGCCGACCCGACAGCGGACGGGTTGCCGGCACCTGCCGCCCCGCGCCCCAGGACCGTCCCGTCGGCCGAGGTGACGACCGCTTTGGAGGCCGTACCGCCGGCATCGACCCCGAGGATGAGCACCATGGCGATGATGGAAACATAGAAAATGCTTATTGACTAGAAGTTGAAGTGGTCGTAATTTTCATCGCCAAGACGGGACGATGAAAAGGATGACCGTAGTGACCGGTGAGAGCGGCGGGCTGCTGGGGCGGCTGCGCATCGAGGGGCCGACCATGCCGGATGCCCTCGGGAAGATCGCGGAGACCATCCTCAACGACCCCGAGACCGCGGCGCACGCCAGCATCGTCGACCTCGCCGAGCGGTCGGGCACCTCCACGGCGACCGTGACCCGGTTCAGCCGCACGCTCGGCTTCAAAGGCTACGCCAACCTGCGGGTCGCCATCGCGACCGAGACCGGCCGCGCCGAGCAGGCCCGCTGGGAGACCGACATCAGCGGCGACATCGCGCCCGACGACCCCCTCGACGGGGTGCTCGACGTGATCACCGCCGCGGACACCAGGGCGATCCAGGCGACCGCCGCCGGTCTCGACGTCGCGCAGGTCGAGCGGGTCGCCGCGGCGATCGCCGGCGCCGGGCGGGTCGAGATCTTCGGGCTGGGCAGCAGCGGCACCGCCGGCCGGGAGATGGCCTTCCGGCTGGAGCGCATCCGCGTCCCGGTCTGGTACCGGTCGGACAGTCACACCGCGCTGACCAACGCCGCGCTGCTCGGCCCCGGCGACGTCGCGATCGGCCTGTCGCACTCCGGCCGCACCCGCGAAGCGATCGAGACCCTCGCCGAGGCCGCCGACCACGGCGCGCTGACGGTGGCGGTGACGTCGTTCGGCCGCTCGCCGCTCGCCGAGGTCGCCGACGTGGTGCTCACGACGTCGGTCCACGAGACCACCTTCCGCGTCGCGGCCCTCTCCGCACTGCACTCGCAACTGCTGGTCCTGGACCTCATCTACGTGGCGGTCGCGCAGCGCACCTATGAACGGACCGCCGAGGCCCTGGAGCTCACGGTGCGCGCTGTGGACGCGCACCGGGTGCCCGACACGAACAGCAACCGCAAGCGACCACGGAGGGAAAAGCCGCTGTGACCAGCATCAGAAGTGGGGACTACGTCGAGGTGATCCGCGCCGCCATCGACCGGGTCACCAGCACGCAGGGCGAGAAGGTGGCGCACGCCGCCGACCTGATGACCGCCACGCTGCAGGCCGGCGGGGTGATCCAGGCGTTCGGCTGCGGGCACTCCGAGGCCCTGGCGATGGAGATCGCCGGCCGCGCCGGAGGGCTCGTGCCGACCAACAGGATCGCCCTGCGCGACATCGTCCTCTACGGCGGCGACCCGTCGACCGTCCTCGCCGACCCGCAGCTGGAGCGCACGCCGAGCGTCGCGCACCGGCTCTAC
Source organism: Dactylosporangium sp. NPDC006015 (assembly GCF_040614215.1). Taxonomy (NCBI): domain Bacteria; kingdom Bacillati; phylum Actinomycetota; class Actinomycetes; order Micromonosporales; family Micromonosporaceae; genus Dactylosporangium; species Dactylosporangium sp. NPDC006015. The sequence continues at coordinate 23,294 of NZ_JBEXUD010000028.1, read as the reverse complement.
GACCTCGCCCCCGTCAAGCCCGACGACACCTTCGTCATCGCCTCCAACTCCGGCGTCAACGGCGCCGTGGTGGAGATGGCGCAGCTCGTCAAGCAGCGCGGGCACGCCCTCATCGCGATCACGTCGCTCGAGCACTCCTCGCGCGTCGACTCGCGGCACGAGAGCGGCATGAAGCTCAGCGACTTCGCCGACGTGGTCCTCGACAACGGGGCACCCTACGGCGACGCGTCGCTGCCCCTGCCGGGCGGCGGCGCGGTCGGCGCCGTCTCCTCGATCACCGCGGCCCTGCTGGCCCAGCAGATCGTCACCGAAGTGGTGGCGCGGCTGCTGGCACTCGGCGTCACGCCGCCGGTCTACCTGTCCGACAACGTTCCAGGCGGGCGGGAGCACAACGCAGCACTCGAAGCGCGGTACGCCGGGCGCATCCGGCGTACCGCTTAGGAGAGAAGGCCCAGTCATGAACCCATCACCCTTCGCCCAACCGTACCCGACAAGACGGACCGTCCTGCGTGCGGCGGTCACCGCGGGAGCCACGCTCCCGCTGCTCAGCGCGTGTGTGACCAGCGGCAAGGACAGCGACGCCAAGGCCGAGACCGGCGCCAAGAGCTCCACCAACCCGCTCGGTGTGAAGGAGGACGCGCCGCTGGAGGTCGTCATCTTCAAGGGCGGCTACGGCGACGACTACGCGAAGAAGGCCGAGGGCCTGTACACGTCCAAGTACCCGAAGGCCACGATCGACCACAAGGGCATCCAGAAGGTCGGCGAGGCGCTGCAGCCGCGCTTCGTCGCCAACACCCCGCCGGACGTCGTGGACAACACCGGCGCCGGCCGCCTCGACCTCGCCACGCTCGTCGGCGCGAAGCAGCTGTCGGACCTCAAGGACCTGCTGGAGGCGCCGTCGTTCGACGACCCGGCGGTCAAGGTCAAGGACACGCTGCTGCCGGGCGTCATCGAGGACGGCACCTTCGACGGCTCGACGCTCGTGCTCAACTTCACCTACACCGCGTGGGGTCTCTGGTACAGCAAGCCGCTCTTCGCCAGCAAGGGCTGGACATACCCGAAGACCTGGGACGAGATGATGGCGCTCTGCGCCACGATCAAGGCCGCGGGCATCGCCCCCTGGACCTACCAGGGCAAGTACCCCGAGTACATGAACGACCCGCTGCTGACCATGGCGGCGAAGACCGGCGGCACCGACCTGCTCAAGGCCGTGGACAACCTGCAGCCGAACGCCTGGAAGTCCGACGCGTTCAAGGCCGCCGCCGAGGCGTTCGCCGAGCTCGCCGCGAAGGGCTACATCATGGCGGGCTCGGAGGCGCTGTCGCACACCGAGTCGCAGGCCGCGTGGTGCCAGGGCAAGGCCGCGTTCATCCCCTGCGGCTCCTGGCTCGAGGCCGAGCAGAAGGACGTCGCGCCCAAGGGCTTCGACATGGTGATGGGCGCCGTGCCGGCCCGCACCGCCTCGGACAAGATGGGCGGCGCGGCGATCCAGGCCGCCAGCAGCGAGGCCTTCATCGTGCCGGCCAAGGCCAAGAACGTCGCCGGCGGCATGGAATACCTGCGGATCCTGTTCTCGAAGCAGTCGGCGAAGAGCTTCGCCGAGAGCGCCGGCACGCTGCCCGCGGTCGTCGGCGCCACCGACGGGCTCACCCTGTCCAGCGGTCTGGACTCCACCAGCGCCGCGGTCAAGGCCGCCGGCAAGGAGGCCTTCACGTTCCGCTTCCGCACCTGGTACGCGCCGCTGGCCAAGGCCGTCGACGACGCGACCGGCGAGCTGATCAACAAGCGGGCCACGCCGGCCGAGTGGGCCGACCGCATCCAGAAGGCCGCCGACGCCATCGCCAAGGACAGCTCCGTCAAGAAGTACACCCGCTGATGAAACACGGTCGGCTCCGGTTCCTCATCGGTGCGCTGGCGCCGGCGCTGGTGCTGCACGTCATCTTCGTGCTGTCACCGTATGGGCAGGCGTTCTACCTCTCGCTCACCGACTGGACCGGCGTGGCCGGCGAGGCGCACTTCGTCGGGGCGGGCAACTACGCCCGCCTCGGCGGCGACTCCCTCTTCCTGGACGCCGTGCGCAACAACGCGGTGATGCTGATCTGCGTGCCCCTGGTGACCATCGCGCTGGGTCTGTTCCTGGCCAGCATGCTGCACCTCGGCGGGAGCAGCGGCCGGTCGTCCATCCGCGGGGCGGGCGTCTATCAGATCGTCTACTTCTTCCCGCAGCTGCTGTCCCTCGTGGTCGTCGCGGTGCTGTGGGGGTTCGTCTACAACCCGACCAACGGCCTGCTCAACGGGGGGCTGCGGGCGGTCGGCCTGGACGGGCTGGCCCGCAGCTGGCTGGGCGATCCGCAGCTGGCACTGCCGGCGGTGATGGCGGTGCTGATCTGGTCGTCGGTGGGCTTCTACATGGTGCTGTTCAGCGCGGCGATCGACAGCATCCCGAAGGAGCTCTTCGAGGCGGCGCTGCTCGACGGTGCCGGCCGATGGGCGACCTTCCGCAAGGTGACGCTGCCGCTGGTCCGCGACACCGTGCAGGTCGCGTTCGTCTACCTGAGCATCGGGGCGCTGGACGGGTTCGCGGTCGTGCAGGTCATGACCGCGGGGCCGGGCGGCCCCGACGGCGCGACCGAGGTCATCGGGCTCTCGCTCTACCGCAACGCCTTCACCTACGGCAAGTTCGGCTACGCCTCCGCGATGGGGGTCACCCTGTTCTTCGCCACCCTGACCCTCGCCGTGCTCGCGCTGCGCTCGGGACGTAAAGAACGGTTGGAACTGTCGTGAAGCGCTTTCCGGTACACCTGGCGATGCTGGCGTGGGGCGTCGTCACCGCGCTGCCGCTGCTGTGGGCGATCGTCAGCTCCTTCAAGAAGGACAACGACATCCTCAACAGCCCCTGGTCGCTGCCCACGGATCCGCAGTGGGGCAACTGGGCCAGGGCGTGGAGCCAGGCGAACATCGGCAGGTACTTCTTCAACAGCCTGATCGTGGTGGGCGGGGGCGTGCTGCTCACGATGCTGCTCGGCTCGCTGGTCGCCTACGCCCTGGCGCGCTACGACTTCCGCGGCAACCGGTTCATCTACTACGTGTTCGTCGCGGCCATGTTCTTCCCAGTGTTCCTGGCCCTGGTGCCGCTGTTCTTCGTCGTGCAGCAGCTCGGTCTGCTCGGCACCTACCAGGGGCTGATCCTGGTCTACGCCGCGTACGCGGTGCCCTTCACGGTCTTCTTCCTGCACGCGTTCTTCAAGACGCTCCCCACGGAGGTGGCGGAGGCGGCGTTCCTGGACGGCTGCTCGCACGGCGCGGTGTTCTTCCGCGTCATGCTGCCCATGGCCCGTCCCGGTCTCGTCGCCGTCGGCATCTTCAACTTCCTCGGGCTCTGGAACCAGTACCTGCTCCCGCTGGTCCTCAACCCCGACCCAGATCGGTATGTCCTGGCGCAGGGTTTGGCCGCCCTGTCGGTCAGTCAGGGGTATCGCAGCGACTGGAGCGGTCTGTTCGCCGGTCTCACCATCGCAATGCTGCCGGTGCTCATCGCCTACGTCGCGTTCCAACGGCACATCCGAGCCGGTATGACCGCCGGCGCGGTCAAGTAAGGTCCGTCAAACTCCTTTCCCCTCAAGGAGGACTGTGCCCATGTCCATTGGCAAACGTCGATCTCTGGCCACCGTCGCGGCCGGCGTCGCGCTGCTCGGTGCGGGAGGTGCCGTGGCCGTCACCGCGGCCACCGTCGGCACCGCCGCGGCCGCGGCGAACAACTGTGGCTACCTGTTCGACGACTTCAACTACAGCTCGTCGTCGGACCCCACGCTGACCAGTCACGGGTGGGTGCCGCGCACCTACGCCGGCGGCCCCGGCGTGCCCGGCGCGACCTGGTCGGCCAACAGCATCACCTTCCCGACCAACGGCGGTCAGAAGGTGCTCCAGCTGCAGGCCTCCACTGACGGCACCGGCGGCGGCACCAACCAGGCCGAGCTGTACTCCTCGCAGAAGCGCTACCTCGAAGGCACCTACGCGAGCCGGGTCCGCTTCACCGACACGCCCGTCAGCGGCAACGACGGCGACCACATCAACGAGACGTTCTTCACCATCAGCCCGCTCAACGGTGACCTCGACCCCACCTACAGCGAGCTGGACATCTCGGAGTACCTGCCGAACGGCGGCTGGGGCGAGCAGGGTCCGATCAACTACCAGACGACCTGGTACACCTACCGCAACGAACCCTGGTTCGCCGACAACGTCCACTCGGAGCAGCGGCGCAGCTTCGACGGGTGGCACGACCTGGTGGTCACCGTCGCGAACGGGCACGTCATCTACTACATCGACGGCGTCCAGATGGGCGACCACTCCGGCAAGTTCTACCCCCGCCAGACGATGACCATCAACTGGAACCTCTGGTTCATCGACACGGCGGCACACACCGGTGGGATGTCGACCTACATCCAGCAGGTCGACTGGGTCCTGTTCGCCAAGAACCAGGTGCTCACGCCGGCGCAGGTGACCAGCCAGGCGGGCGCGTACCGCTCGGCCGGCAACGCCTTCACCGACACGGTCGACTCGGCCGGTCCGTGCGTGACGCCGACCGGCTCGGCCACGCCCACCACCTCCGCGTCACCGTCCAAGTCCCCGTCGGCGTCGCCGTCGGTCTCCACCCCTCCGGCCACCAGCTGCAACGCCGCCCCGGAGTGGTCGATCGGCGCCGTCTACAACACGGGCCAGACCGTGAAGCACGAGAAGAGCAAGTACGGCGACCCGAACGGCCCCGCCTCGGGGCAGGGCAAGCACCTGTGGCGCGCCAAGTGGTGGACGCAGGGCTCCGAACCCGGCTGGACCGCCAACTGGGAAGACCTCGGCCACTGCTGAGTTAGGTACGCGGCAGGGCGGGCACCGAACGCCGGTGTCCGCCCTGCCGTGTCGGTCGGCACGGCGCTCACCCCGGCCGGCGCCCGCTAGACGCCGCTCGCCCGGTCCAGCAGGAGGGCGCGTTCACGCTCATTGCGGGTCATCGACGCGGCTCGCTCCAGCTCGGCCCTCGCCTCGTCCCGGCGGCCGAGCTTGAGCAGGAAGTCGGCGCGGACGGTGGGCAGGAGGTGATAGCCACGCAGCGACGGCTCCTCCAGCAGCGGGTCGAGGACGGCCAGGCCGGCCGCGGGGCCGTCGGCCATGGAGACGGCGACGGCACGGTTCAGCTCGACGACCGGGGACGGGGGCAGCTCGGCGTACAGGGCGGCGATGCGGTGCCAGTCGGTGTCGGCGGCCGTGGCGGCGCGAGCGTGGCAGGCGGCGATCGCGGCCTGGAGGGTGTACGTGCCGCCGCCGAGGCTCTCCGCGGTCGACAGGGCGGCCAGGCCGCGGCTGATGAGGAGCCGGTCCCAGCGCGAGCGGTCCTGCTCCAGCAGCACGATCGGCTCGCCGGACGGGCCGGTGCGGGCCGCGGAGCGGGAGGCCTGGATCTCCATGAGCGCGAGCAGGCCGTGGACCTCGGGCTCGGCCGGCATCAGGCCGGCCAGGACGCGGCCGAGACGCATCGCCTCCTCGCACAGCGCCGGGCGCATCCAGTCGTCGCCGGCCGTGGCGGAGTAGCCCTCGTTGAAGATGAGGTAGATGACCTCCAGGACGGAGCCGAGCCGCGCCGCGCGGTCGGCGCCGGTGGGCAGCTCGAAGGGCACCCGCGCGTCGGCGAGGGTCTTCTTGGCCCGGCTGATGCGCTGGCCGGCGGTCGCGCCCGGGACGAGGAAGGCGCGGGCGATCTCGTCGGTGGACAGGCCGCCGAGCACGCGCAGGGTCAGCGCCACCCGGGACTCGGCGGTGAGCGCCGGGTGGCAGGCGGTGAAGATCAACCGGAGGAGGTCGTCCTCGATGGTGTCCTCGCCGATGGCCTCGAACTCGTCCTCGGCGGTCTCGGGGTGCAGCAGGTCGGGCATCCGGGCCTCGAACCGCTCCCGGCGCCTGATCTGGTCGATCGCCCGCCGTTTCGCGGTCGTCATCAGCCAGGCGCCGGGGTTGCGCGGCACACCCTCGGCCGGCCACTGCTCCAGCGCCGCCAGGAGGGCGTCCTGGGCCAGCTCCTCGGCGAGGCCGACGTCACCGACCATGCGTGCGACCCCGGCGATGACCCTGGCCGCCTCGATCCGCCAGACCGCCTCGATCGCCTGGTGGGTGTCCGCTCGCGTCACGGCACCAACGTAGCGTCAGCCGAAGTCGGCCACCTTGCGGACCTCGACCTCGATCTCGATCTCGTCGAACAGCGCGGTGAAGCGCTGCGCCCACTCCACGGCCTCGGCGTGGTCGCGGACCTGCAGGATCGCGAACCCGGCGATGACCTCCTTCGCCTCGGCGAACGGCCCGTCGACCACGGTCTGCGTGCCGTTCTTGGCGCGGATCACCGCGGCGCCCTCCGAGCTCGGCCGCAGTCCCTCGGCCGCGAGCAGGACGCCCGCCTTGTTCACCTCGGTCATGAACCCGCCCATCCGGGCCAGGAACTCGGGCGTCGGCGACCAGGCGGCCGGGTCGGCGTCGTTGACCTTGTGCATCAGCATGTAGCGCATCGTGGATCTCCCTTGTCGTGGTCCAGCAACTGTCAACGCGTCGAACGGCGGCCGCGGTTTTCGACACCGGCGCCGAACGAGAGTTCCGCCGCCGCGTCGCCGACCTCGCGGCGCAGGATCGGGTCGAGGGAGCGCTCGGCGAGCATGACCGAGGCGAGCCGTCGCGACCGGCCGGCGTACCGGGGAAACGCCTGCCGCACGATGAGCTTCGCGAACAGCTGGTAGCGGCCGGACACCATCGCGGGCGCGTCGGCGAAGAAGCGCTCCACATAGGGGTCGGTGAGCTCCTCCTGGCCGTGCTGCCAGAAGCCGGCCGCGGCGGCCATCGCGATCCCGGCCCGCTCGTCGCGCACGATCAGCTCCCACGCCTCCGCCTTCGCGTCCGCGTCGGGCAGGGCGGCGTGGCACCTGGCGGCCTTCTCGGCGCCGCGGGTGCCGGGGTCGCGCCGGGACTCCGCGGTGACGTCGGCCGCGGACGCGGCGCCGAGCGCGGCGAGCCGGGCGAGCGCGTCCCAGCGCAGGTCCTGGCTGACGACGAGGCCCGTGGCGCCGGTGGGCGCGGGCAGCAGCGGCGACGACGCGGGCGCCGCCACGCCGGTGAGCACCGAGACCGGTGTGGGGGCGAGCCAGTCGGCGAGCGTCGGGACGTGCGGCGGCCCGGCGACCGTCGTCAGCGCGGTCGCGAGCGCGACCTGCCGCCCGCTGCCCGGCGCCGCCGCCGACAGGGCCGTGGCGCAGATCGTGGCGAGCGGGCCGAAGTCGACGAGCCCGCGCCGGGCGAGGTCGTCCCGGGCATACGCGAGGACCTCGACCAGCACGCTCGTCTCCGGCTCGCCGGCCAGCGCGGCCTCCAGCAGGGTGAGGAACGCCTCGGGGGACAGCTCGCCCTCGCCGGCGGCGTCCATCGCCGCGGTCCACAGCAGCGCACGCGCGTGGGAGTCGGCGATCGCGGGCAGGACGGACGGCAGCGCCGCGAGGCTGGCGGGGTCGAGGAGCACCTTCGCGTAGGTGTCGTCGACGAGCAGCACACCGCCCGGCGGCAGGCCGGACCGCCCGTCCACCGCGACGGACCCGCCGTCGAGGGTGACCGGGGCGTCCCGGACGCGTGCGCCGTGACTGTCGTACACCGTGATCCGGAACCGGTGCGGGCGCAGCGGCGCGCCGGTCTGCTCGACGGTCAGGCCCGACGGCCCGGGCAGCGGGCGCAACGTGTTGAACCCGGTGCTGCGCAGCCACAGGTCGGCCCAGCCGTCGAGGTCGGTGCCCGCCACCGAGCCCAGCACGGCGAGGAAGTCGGCGAGGCCGGCGTTGCCGAAGCGGAACCGCTCGAAGTAGGCGCGGAGCCCGGCGAGGAACACGTCGTCGCCGAGGAGCGCCGACAGCTGCCGCAGCGCCGCGGCGCCCTTGGCGTAGGAGATGCCGTCGAAGTTGAGGAACGCGGCGGCGGTGTCGGCGACGTCGTCGGGCGCGACCGGGTGCGTGGAGGGCCGCCGGTCGGCGAGCATGCCCCAGCGCTCGCGCCACGCCGCGAAGTCCGCGGCGGCACCGGGGTGGCGGCCGGTCTCGGCGGCGACCCGCCACCCCATCAGCTCGGCGAACGCCTCGTTGAGCCAGATGTCGTCCCACCACCTCAGGGTGACGAGGTCGCCGAACCACATGTGCGCCAGCTCGTGCGCCATGACCACGAAGCGGCGCAGCCGGTCGTAGTCGGTGGCCACGGTCCGGAAGAGGAACTCCTCCTTGAACGTGACCAGGCCCGGGTTCTCGACCGCGCCGCCCGGGAAGTCGGGGATGAACGCCTGGTCGTACTTGCCGAACGCGTACCGCACGCCGAAGAGCTCGTGGTAGCGGTCGAGGTTCGCGGCCGTGGCGGCGAACAGCTCGCCGGCGTCGGCGTCCAGGTGCGGCGCGAGGGACCGGCGGCAGAGCAGGCCGAGCGGGATGCCGTCGTGTTCCGCGGTACGGACGTGCCACGGCCCGGCGAGCACGGTGAAGAGGTACGGCGCGATCGGCGGGGTCGGCTCGAAGGCCCACACGCCGTCGCGGGCCTGGTGCAGCGGCGCGTTGCCGTGCACCGTCCACTGTGGAGGTGCGGTGACGGTCAGCGTGACGGGCGCCTTCAGGTCGGGCTGGTCGAAGCAGGCGAAGACGCGCTGCGCCTCGTCGAGCGGCGCCTGCCCGTACAGGTAGACCTCGCCGTCCTCGGGGTCGACGCTGCGGTGCAGCCCTTCGCCGGTCCGCGAGTAGGCCGCGGAGAACGTCACCTCGAGCCGGTTGGCGGCGCGCAGCCCGGGCAGCGGCAGCCGGTTGCCGTCCAGCGTGGCCGGGTCCAGGGTCCGCCCGTTGAGGACGATCCGCTCCGGCCGGACGTCTTTCATCTCCACGAAGGTGGCGGCGCCGGGTGAGGTGCAGGCGAAGTCGACGACGGTGCGGGAGACGTACGTGGCGGGGTCGGTGACGTCGAGGGAGACCGCGTATCCCCCGACGCGGACGAGTGCGGCTCGGGTCTGCGCCTCGACCCGGGTCAGGGCGCGGCTCGGGCTGATCATTCCCCGACGCTACCCGGACCGCGGCGGCGCAATGCGCCTACTCGGCCCGCGACAACGACAGTTCGCGCGGGTCCGGGCCGGCGGCGGTGGCGGTCGCCCCTGGGGCCACCCGGCCGGCGAGCAGCGCGCCGGCGATCGCCGGCAGCAGCGCGATCAGGAACGCGGCGACGTAGGCGACCGGCCCGGCGGTGACGAGCGCGGCGAACACCGCCCCGCCGACCGCGAGCACCACCGTCGTCAGCAGCGAGTCCGCGACCGACAGCGCGGAGCTGTTGACGCCCTGCTCGTCGGTCCGGGACAGCTGCAGGACCAGCGTGGACGCCGTCGGCGACGCCAGCCCCATGCCGAACCCGGCGACGCACCAGCCGGCCACGACCGCCGCGACGGGGACGGCCGGCGCGACCAGCGCGACCGCCGACAGCACGCCGAGCGCGATCGCCGACAGGCCGGTCCGCAGCCGCGCGGCGGGGCTGAAGCGCTGGCCCTGGCGGGCCTGGATCCACGAGCCGGCGGACCACAGCAGCGCCCCGGCGGTGAGGGTGAGCCCGGCCAGCGACGGGGTGAGGCCGCGCTCGCGGGTGAGCAGCAGCGGGATGAACACGTCGGCCTGCATGAACGCGGCGCCGGCGAGCCCACGGACGAGGATGACGCTCGGCAGGCCGCGGCGGGCGCCGAACGTGCCGGACGGCACCAGCCGCGGCCCGCAGACGGCGACCAGCAGCAGCCCGCCGGCCACGAGGGCGAGCCCGCCGTGCTGGCCACCCCAGTGCAGCAGCAGCACGCCCGCCGCGACGCCGGCCGCCCACGGTATGCGGGCGCCGGCCCGGGCACCGGGAGTGCCCGGGGTGCCTGGGGTGCCCGGGGTGCCGGCGGTGCCGGCGGTGCCGCCGATCGGGCGCACGTGCGGGCCGATCACCGCGGCGACGGGCAGGGTCGCGATCGCGATCAGCAGGAAGACCCAGCGCCAGCCGAGGTGCTCGACGATGAGCCCGGCGATGGCCGGGCCGACCACGGCGGGCAGGACCCACGCGGCGGACAGCGCGGAGAAGACGCGCGGGTGCGCCGACGCGGGGTACGCCCGCCCGACGACCACGTAGAGCGCCACGGTGATGAGCCCGCCGCCGAACCCCTGGACGAGGCGGCCGGCGATGAGCGTCCAGATGCCGGTGGCGAGGCCGGCGCCGAGCAGCCCGAGGCAGAACAGCACGACGCCGGCGAGGATCGGGCGGGCCGGGCCGCGCCGGTCGCACCAGGTGCCGGCGGCGACGGTGGCGACGATCCCGGTCGCGAACGGCCCACCGAACGCGAATCCGTAGAGGGCGAGGCCGTCGAGGGCCTGGGCGACGGTCGGCATGGCCGCCGTCACGGCCACCGCCTCGAAGGCGACGAACGTGACCAGCGTGACCATGCCGACCGTGAGCGCGTTGCGTTTCTGCACCTCGTCACGGTGCAACTTCAACAGCGGTTGAGGTCAACCCAGCGGCGCCGTCACCACCCACGTGGTGTCGGCCACGTAGTTGGCCGGGTTGTCCGACGGCCGGGCGCCGCCGTTGGACGCGATCGACAGCTCGCTGTTGTAGTGCCGCAGGTACATGTCCGGGAAGTTGTACGACTGGAACCGCACCCCGGCCTTGGCGCAGAAGGTCGCGTCGGCGTTGAAGACCGCGGAGCCGTCGCTCGCCGCGAGCTTGACCCGGTAGTCGTTGTGGCGCAGGTACCGGCCGGGGAAGTTGCGCGACTCGAAGGAGTAGCAGGTATTGTCGGCCAGGCCCGGCACCACGTCGAACGTGGCGTCCTCCCGGTCCAGCACCGGCGAGGAGGCGCTGATCTGGCTCAGCACCCCGAGGTTGGACTGGTGCCGCACGTACCGGTCGGTGAAGCCGGGCGTGGTGGCCCGCAGCGAGTGGAAGCCGCCGGCGACGCTCACGTCGCTGCGGAACCAGGGGGTGCCGATCCGCCAGGTCGTGTCGGCGGCCCAGTTCGTCGCGCTGTCGTAGGCAGCCGTGCCGCCGTTGGCCGCGATCCACACCTCCGAGTTGTAGTGCCGCAGGAACCGGGTCGGGAAGTTGTACGACCGCAGCGAGACGCCCGGTCCCCCGTTGCCGTCGGCGGCGCAGAACGTGGCGTCGGCGGCGAAGAGCGCGGAGCCGTCGTCGGCCGCGAGCTTCACCCGGAACGCCTGGTGCCGCAGGTACTGGCCGGGGAAGTCGCGCGCCTCCAGGGAGTAGCAGGCGGCGCCGGCCAGCCCGGGCCGCAGCACGAACGACGCGTCGAGCTTGTCGGCGGCGGAGCTGCCCGCGGCGATGACGCTGGTGACCGCGAGGTTGCTCTGGTGGCGCAGGGTGCGGTCGGTGTATCCGGGCGTGGTGACCCGCAGCGAGACGCCCTGCCCCACCGGCAGGACCGGGGTGGCGCCGCCGGTGGTCGACAGCTGGATGACGGTGACGGAGTTGGCCGGGAAGGTGTGCGTGAAGCTGGGCCCGGCGCCGCGCGTCGTGGTGACCGGCACGATGGCCGTCGGGCTGGTGATGGAGTTGCGGCCGTTCGGGTCGCCGGTGAGCGTGGTGACGGTCGCGGTGCCGCCGACGCTCGCCGCGCCGGTCACGTTCACCTGGGTGTCCACTGTGGATCCGGACCGGTTGACGACGGTGACGGCGACGGCGCCGCCGGTGGTCCGGGTGGCGACGTGGGTGAGGCCGCTGCCGCCGCTCAAGGTGGTGGGCACGACGTGGTCGCCGACGGTGGTGCCGAACATCTTCTGCACGTAGTAGGACGGCGAGCCGTAGGAGCTGACGGCGTTGAAGCCGATCAGGTTCGACGACCACTGCCAGTCGTCCACCGAGGTGAGCGCCGGGGCGTAGGCGGCGCCCATGACCAGGTCCGCGTTGCGGACGAGACCGGTCATGAAGGCGGCCTCGGCGAGCGCGCCGGACAGCGTGCCCGTGGGGTTGGTCGAGCTGCCGTTGGTGACGCCGTACTCGCCGACGAGGACCTTCGGTCCGTTGCGGTCGGCGCCGTCGTAGCGGGTGGCGAGCGCGGCGAACGCGTCCGGGTCGTTGTTGTAGTAGTGGTCGTCGATGACGTCCATCGGCCGGCTGGTGACCGCCCTGGTGGCGATGATCTGCAGCTGCGGGTAGCGGGCCTTGATCGCGTCGTACAGCATCGGGTAGCGGTAGGCGTTGTAGCTGTCGGTCCGGTCGAACCAGTCCTCGTTGCCGATCTCGACGTAGCGCAGCGGGAACGGCGCCGGGTGCCCGTCCGCGGCGCGCCGGGCGCCCCACGTGGTGTTCGTGCCGCCGGTGACGTACTCGATCTCGTCGAGCGCCTCCTGCACGTACTGCTGCATCTCGCCCTGCGGGGTGACGCTGCCGTTGAGCGTGTAGCCGGCGAAGACCCCGAGCATCGGCTCCGCGCCGGCCTGCTCGGCCATCTGCAGGTAGTTGAGCAGGCCGAACTGGTCGGTGGACCAGTACCCCCAGGCGTCGTTCTGGTGGCCGGGCCGCTGCTCGACCGGGCCGATGGTGTTCTTCCAGGCGAAGCGATTGGCGATGACGGCGCCTTCGAGGTAGTTGCCGCCGGGCACGCGGAAGAAGCCGGGCCTGGTGTCGGCCATCAGCTGCTCCAGGTCGCGGCGCAGGCTGCCGGTCGCCTGGAACGTCGGGCCGATCGCCTGCACGACGTCGAGCCAGACCGACTGGCCGGCGCCGGCGCCGTTCGCGGCGATGACGAACCGGTTGGCGGTCGACACCGGCGCGCCCGGGCCGGTGGTGAGCGTGGTGGTGAACTTCTGCCAGCCGGTGCCGAGGCCGGAGACGCTCGACGTAGCGTGGACAGCACCGCCGGTGCTCTCGATGGTGACCGTGAGCGGACCGGTGAAGCCGGCGGTGGCCCGCGCCCAGAAGGCGACCTGGTAGGTGGTCGAGGGCCGGACGCCGATGCCGTAGAAGCCGCCGTTGGCGGCGCCGACGCGCTGCCCGGGGCCGCTGCCGGTGACGGTGAGGCGCAGGGACCGCTGGTTGGCCGCGTTGAGCGGCCCGGCGGTGTCGGCGGCGATGCTGCCGGTGCCGCCACCGGCGGTGACCAGCGACCACGACGAGGGCGGGTTGGCGGTGCCCTCCTTCATGGTGCCGTTGCGGACCACGTTGGCGAGCAGTCCGCCCTCCATCGAGTGGTTGATGTCCTCGATGATGTGGCCGAACTGGTAGGGCCCGACGGCCGTGGTGGTGTGGCCGGCGTCGACGGTGAGCATGGCGGTGGCGGCGAAGGCGGGCGTGACGACCGACACCACGGCCGTCAATGTTACCGCTAACAGCAGCGGCAGGCGGATCTTGACCATGTGAGGAACTCCTGGATTGCTGGCGGGCAATGCGGTCAGCCTGGAGGCGGTCCCACATTCAGTCAAGACCCTGGATGTTAACGCTCACGTCCCGGGACGCATTTCATCGCCCGTTGACATGCGCCGGGAATCGGGGTCAACATGTGTTGGCCAACAGTTGTTGACATCGACGAGGAGGATGCCATGAAGACCGTCGTCGTCGGCGCCGGACCGACCGGGCTGCTGCTCGCGGGGGACCTCGCCGCCGCGGGCACCGACGTGACCGTCCTGGAGCGGCGCACCAACGAGTCCAACCTGACCAGGGCGTTCGGCGTGCACGCGCGGACCCTGGAGCACCTCGACGCCCGCGGGCTCGCCGACGAGCTCATCGCGACCGGGACGCCGGTGTCGAGGCTGCGGCTGTTCAACCGCGTGCGGGTCGACCTCGGCGTGCTGCCGACCCGCTTCCCGTTCCTGCTGATCACCCCGCAGTACCACGTGGAGCGGCTGCTGGAGCGGCGGGCGCTGGACCTGGGCGCCCGCATCGTGCGCGGCGCGACGGTCACCGGGCTGCGCGGGGACGCGGTCCTGACCGAGGACGGGGCCCACCCCGCCGACTACGTCGTGGGCGCCGACGGCGTGCACAGCGCCGTGCGCGAGGCGATCGGCATGCCGTTCCCCGGCAAGGCGGTGCTGCGCTCGATCATGCTCGCCGACGTGCGGCTCACCGACGCGCCGCGGGACGTGCTCGCGGTCAACGCCGTCGGCGACGCGTTCGCGTTCGTCGCGCCGTTCGGCGACGGGTGGTTCCGCGTCTTCTGCTGGGACCGGCTCGCGCAGCGGCCCGACAGCGCGCCGCTGGAGCTCGACGAGGTCCGCGACGTGACCCGCCGGGCGCTCGGCACCGACTTCGGCATGCGGGAGGCGCGCTGGCTGTCGCGCTTCCACAGCGACGAGCGGCAGGTGCCGCAGTACCGGCAGGGCAACGTCTTCCTCGCCGGCGACGCCGCCCACGTGCACTCCCCGGCGGGCGGGCTGGGCATGAACACCGGCCTGCAGGACGCGGCGAACCTGAGCTGGAAGCTGGCCGCGGTCGCGCAGGGTTGGGCCCCCGACGGGCTCCTCGACACGTACCAGAGCGAGCGGCACCCGGTCGGCGAGCTGGTGCTGCGCAGCAGCGGCGGGCTGATCCGCCTCGCGATGCTGCACTCCCGCGCCGCGCGGGCCGGCCGCAACCTGCTCGGCGGGGCGCTGCTGCACGTGCCGACGATCATGCGCAAGGCCGCCGGCACGGTGTCCGGCATCGGGATCGACTACCCCGACGCGCCCCGGCAGCCCGACGTGCTTCTTCCTCCGGATTCGCGCCTGTACGAGCTGCTGCGGGCCGGACGGCACGTCCTGCTCGCACCCTCGGCGCCGGTGGGTTACGACGACCGCCTGACGCACGCGTTGAACGACCGTTTTGTCCTCGTCCGGCCCGATGGCCACACCGCCTGGACCGGCACAGAGCGGGAGCTTCCGGTCGCGCTGCGGCGCCACCTCGGCCCGCCACGGTGATCCGCGACACCCCCCGTCCACGTTGCTCTTGACATGGGAGCGGTGATCCATGTGTCATGCCCGTCACAGAGCGGCTCTCGTTGGGTTGCCGCCGACGCCGGACCGCCGCCGCGGGCCCGGCGGCGGCGCACACGGGGACGACGGACGCGCCTGCGAGACGTGCCGGGCCCCGCGCCGCCACGGGGGGCCCGGCACCTCGCTTGTCCTAGTTGTGGCCCAGCCTCGCTTGTCCTAGTTGTGGCCCAGCCTCGGCTTGTCGCCCTCGCGCTCGACCACCACGAACTGCCCCATCATCCCCTCGTCCTCGTGCCGCAGGACGTGGCAGTGGAACATGTACGCCGTCGTCGGGTCGGCGTAGTCGGCGAACGCGGCGATCACCGAGTAGCGCCGGCCGGGCTCCAGGAACAGGGTGTCCTTCCAGCCACCGAGCTCCGGCGGGGGCGCTGCGCCGTCGACCGACAGCACCTGGAACTGCACGTCGTGGATGTGGAAGCTGTGCGGGGTGCCGTGCCCGTTGGCGACGTTCCAGACCTCGGTGGTGTCCTTGACGACGACGGCGTCCACCCGGTCCATGTCCATCCCGTCGTCGTTGATGTCGCGGCCCTGGAACGTGAAGGTCCGCCGCTGCGCCGCCTGCTTCGGGTCCAGCCGCTGGATGTCGGCGAGCTTCTCCGGCAGCGTCCCGGCCTTCAGGTCGCCGGCCGCCCGCAGCTGCAGCACGTCGAACGAGTCGCGGCCGCCGTGGAACCTGCCGAGGCCGGTCGCCCGGCTGCGCAGCTCGACCCGCTCCCCCGGCCGCATCGCGACGACGACCTCGGCCCGCTCCCCCACCGACAGCCGCACGTGATCGGTGCTGTACGGCGCGGCGAGCAGCCCGCCGTCCGTGCCGATCATCGTGAGCGGGCGGCCGTCGGACATCGTGAAGTCGTACACCCGCGCCGTCGACGCGTTGAGCAGCCGCAGCCGCACCAGTGTGGTCCGCACGTCCAGGAACGGGCCCCGGGTGCCGTTGACGAGGAGCTCGTCGCCGAGGATGCCCACGTCGCTGCCGAACCGGTCGCTCATGCTCAGCTGGTCACCGTCGAAACCCTTGTCCTGCACGACGACCGGGACGTCGTCGACGCCGTACTCGTGCGGCAGCCCGGCCGGCTGCTGGTCGTCGTCCAGGATGAACAGGCCGGCGAGGCCGCGGTAGACCTGCCGCTCGGTGCGGTCACTGGGGTGCGGGTGGTACCAGAGCGTCGCCGCCGGCTGGTCGACCGTCCACGCGGCCTGGTAGTCACTGCCGGGCGGGATCGGGTGGTGCGGCCCGCCGTCGACCTTCGCCGGCAGGTGCATCCCGTGCCAGTGCACGGTCGTCGGCTCGTTGAGCCGGTTGTGCACGTTGACCGCGACCCGCTCGCCGCGCGCGGCCCGCAGGGTCGGGCCGAGGTAGCTGCCGTTGTACCCCCAGGTGCGGGTGTTCGCGCCGTGGCCGAGGTCGCTGGCGCCGGGCTGCGCGGTCAGGTCGAAGACCCGGGTGCCGTCCGCGCCGACGGTCGACGGCGCGAGCGGCGGGATCTTGAGCGGCCGGTCGAACGCGACCTTGCCCACGGTGTCCACGGCCGTGCCGGACACCAGCCAGACGACGGCCGCGACGCCGCCCCCGCAGAGCAGGAGCAGCAGGCCCAGCCCACCGAGAAGCCACTTGCGCACCGTCGTCCCCTTCACCGTTCACCGTCATAGGTAGCTCTGCTACATGTAGCTTCGCTGCTCACGGCGATCCCCACATCGGGGAAAACCTCAGGGACAACCCCCAATCGCACCGTCCCGGGCTCCGCGATACTTGGCGGGTGGTTATCGACGCGTACGTGACCTCGCTCGGCGCCTCGCTGCGTGGCCCGCGCGCGGCGAAGCGGGAGCTGCTGACCGAGGTGCGCGACAGCCTGCACGACGCCGCCGCGCACCACGAGTCGGCCGGCCTGCCGGCCCCGGCCGCGGCGCGGCTGGCCGTCGACGAGTTCGGCACGGTCCGCGAGCTCGCCGCGGATTACCAGCGCGAGCTGGCGCTGCTGCAGGCCCGCCGGACCGCCCTCCTCGTCGCCGGCGCCGTCGCCGCCCAGCAGGTGATCTCCGAGGTGGCGTGGCGGTCCGCGGCCACCGGCTGGTCGTGGCAGCCGAGCTGGGGATACATGGTCCTCGCCCGCACCGTCGACTACGCCGGCTACTCCGTCGTGCTCCTCGGCCTGCTCGCCGCCGTCGCCTGCGGGGCCGGCAGCCGCTTCGTCAGCGTCGGCGGCGGCTTCGCCCGCGCGACGGGGATGGCGGCGATCGGCGTCTGCGCGTTCTTCGTCCTCGGCGGGGCGGCCCTGTCGGCGCTGAGCCCCACCTGGCACGCCACGACGTCCGCCAGCCTGTCCCCGCCGGCGCTCGCCGCGGCGGTCATCACCACCGCGACGCCGGTGTGGATGGTGTATTCGGGGCTGCGCTGCCTGCGGGCCGCCGCCCCGACGCGGTCAGCCCTGGGCCGGCACCCGGTCCAGGAAGCCTAGGACCTGGTTGATCCGGCCATCCGCGGCGACGGTGACCACGTCGAAGCCCGCGACCGGCGCCTCCTGCCCCGGCAGCCCCATCTCCCAGCCGAACCGCGCCTGGTCGTGGTGGCCGTCGACGGCGCCGAGCGGGGTGATGACGAAGCCCGGGAACTGGGCCTGCACGCCGCCGATCATCCAGTCGATCTCCGACTGGCCGCGGGCCGCCGCCATCGGGTCGGCGAACGTCACGTCCTCGGTGAACAGCGCGTCGATCGCCACCCGGCGGGCCTGCGGGTCCGTCTCGTTCCACACCTCGATGTACCGCTTGACGATGCTCTCGTAGTCGCTCATGCCGTTTTCGCTCATGGGTTCAGCCTGCCGGCGCCCGCGCGCCCGGTCGATTCCCCTCGAGGTAATGGCGACGCTTCCGTCCGGGTTCGTACCATCGCGGCATGACGCAACCTGTGGGGGTGCTGCTCCGGGAGTGGCGGGAGCGGCGCAGGCTGAGCCAGCTCGAGCTGTCGATCCAGGCGGAGATCTCGACCCGGCACCTGAGCTTCGTCGAGACGGGCCGCTCCAAGCCGACCAGCGCGATGATCCTGCGCCTCACCGAGCACCTGGAGGTCCCGCTGCGGGACCGCAACGCGCTGCTGCTCGCCGGCGGCTACGCGCCCGCGTACCCGGAGGGCGGGCTCGACGCGCCGCAGCTGCGGGCGGTGCGGGCGTCGCTGCGGCAGGTGCTGACCGGGCACGAGCCGTTCCCGGCCGTGGTGGTGGACCGGCTGTGGACGATGCTCGACGCCAACGCGCCCGTCCACCGGCTGGTCGCGGGGGTGGCGCCGGCGCTGCTGGAGCCGCCGGTCAACGTGCTGCGCCTATCGCTGCACCCGGACGGGCTCGCGCCGCGGATCGTCAACCTCGGCGAGTGGCGGGCGCACCTGCTGGGCCGGCTGGACCGCCAGGCCCGCACCACCGGCGACCCGGCGCTGTCCGACCTGCTCGCGGAGCTGTCGGCGTACCCGGGCGGCGACGGCCCGGCGCCCGCCCCGCACGACGTCGTGGTGCCGCTGCGGATCCGCCAGGACGGCGTCGAGCTGCGGTTCTTCAGCATCACCGCGGTGTTCGGCTCGCCGCTGGACGTCACCGTCGCGGAGCTCGCCATCGAGTCGTTCTTCCCCGCCGACGCGGCCACCGCCGCGGCGCTCGGCACGGCGCTCGGCGCCGCCTGACGGTGGCACGTTTCTGGGATTCGAGGAAGTGCGGCCGACCGTAACGTCATATGCATCGCAAGGCCACACCGAAGAACTTCCCACACCAGAAGGAGCACCAAATGAGCGAGTACGACGGCGGCTACGACGGCGGCACCGACTACGGTCACGTCGAGACCGGCGAGAACCACGAGGCGCTGGACCAGCTGCACCAGGTCGACGCCAGCCAGAACAACTACGACTCGCAGTTCAACGTCTACGAGCAGGACCACGCGTCGGCCGAGAACACCAGCTTCGACCAGGGCCACCACGTGTCCGTCACGGACCCGAGCGGCGCGCGGTACGAGGAGTCGGACTTCACCTCCTACGACCACTCCGCCGCCGAGACGGACCACGTGTTCGCCGCGGAGGGCTCCGAGTCGGCGTCCTCGAGCGAGTTCCACGAGCTCGAGGCCCTGCAGGCCCGCCTGGACAGCGCGTTCGGCTCGGCGACCGAGCTGCACACCAACGGTGGCCCGGCCATCGCGGGCAGCTGAGCTCCGCACGACCGAAGCTCCTGACGGTGTGGTTGACCGCGCCGGCCCCTGGATTCAGCCCCTGGGGCCGGCGACCCACCAGAGCTGTTCAGATCACCTACGCACTCGGTTGTTCGACTTCGTTCGGGTGTCCGGGACTGTCCGGACATTCCCGGCCGCCCGAACGAAGTCGGCCATCCGGGTGCGTTTTGGTGTTCATTCAGTAAGAAACGCGACCGGTCCTTGATCACACGGACGATCGGCCACACAATGCCGCCCATGGCGCGAATCGGAATCGGTGACGCCGTGGCGATCTGGCGGCACCGCCGCGACCGCCGCCGCCGGCAACAGCAGCAACACAACAACCAGCAGCACAACCAGCAGCAGCGCCGCCGCAACCGCGACAGCGGCGACGGGTGCGACTGCGACGCCTGTGACTGCAACCCGTTCATGCTCGGCTCGCTGCTCGGCCTGATGGCGATCGCCGCGCCCCGGCGGGCACCGCGCCGCACCACGACCGCCCCCGGCCGCGCGGGCGTCGCCGCGATCCGCGGCTACCAGCGCTGGCTGTCGCCGCACCTGCCGACGCACTGCCGGCACTTCCCGACCTGCAGCGACTACGGGTTGCAGGCCGTCCGGCGGTACGGGCTCGTCGAGGGCTCCCGGCTGACCGCGGCTCGCATCCGGCGCTGCAACCCGTCGACCCCGCACGGCACCAAGGACCCCGTGCCGTAAACCGCGTTGCCCGCCCGCGACCCCGGCGGCCACGATGGCGGTCATGCAACCGGACGTGGCGTGGGCCTTCGAGGAGGCGCTGCGGGCCGGCGAGGACCGCCGGTGGGAGCTCGTCACGCACCTGCACGTCCACGGCGGCCGGGAAGCGCTCGGGATCGCGGCCCGGCTCGGGCGGGCCGCCGAGCCGTCCCGCCGCGAGCTCGCCGCCGAGGTCCTCGGCCAGCTCGGCACCGTGCTCGGCACGCCCGGTCCCAACCCCGGGGCCGCTCCTGGTCATCGGGCCACGCCTGGCCGCAGTGCCGCCGACGGGCCGTTCCGGGACGAGGCCACGGCGCTGCTGCTGGCGATGATCGCGCGTGAGGACGACCCGGCGGTCCTGTACAGCCTCGCCGTGGCGCTCGGGCACATGGCCGGCGAGGACAGCGTCGCGCCGCTGGTGCGGCTGCGCGCCCACCCGGACGCGGACGTGCGCGGCGGCGTCGTGTTCGGGCTGCTGGGCCGCGAGACCCGGGCCGCCCTCGACGCGCTGATCGAGCTGTCCGCCGACGACGAGCCCCGCGTGCGCGACTGGGCCACGTTCGGCCTCGCCCGGCAGAGCGACGCCGACTTCCCCGCGCTGCGCGAGGCGCTGGCCGCCCGGCTCGACGACGACGACACCGACACCCGCGCCGAGGCGGTGCACGGCCTGGCGGTCCGCGGGGACGAGCGGGCCATGCCGCGGCTGCTGTCGTTCCTGGCGGACCCGGATCCCGTCGCCGACCTGCTCGTCATCTTCGAGGCGATGTGCGAACTCGCCGCCGCGACGGGCGATCCGCGGCTGCTGCCATATCTGGAGGCGGAGCTTTCGTCGTACACCGGCGAACCCCCGGAACCGGAGCTGCTCCGGGCGCTCGAACGATACGGCCGATTCCATTGACTATCAGAATGCAATTCGGAATTCGGCTCTTGACGCCTTGAAAAGCGCGCAACGTGGGCGTGTTAGGCTCCTGACCTGGACTGCCCCGCGGGTCTACCTAGAGAGTTGCGCATGAGCAATCACCGGTCCGTCGTCATCAACGGCGACCTCGGCAGTGGCAAGAGCACCGTTTCGGTGGAGCTCGCCGGCCGGCTCGGACTGCGGCGCATCAGCGTCGGCGACATGTACCGGCAGATGGCCGAGGAACGCGGCATGACCGCGCTCCAGCTCAACCTCCACGCCGAGCTCGACGACGCGATCGACAGCGCGGTGGACGAGCTGCAGAGCAACATCGCCAAGTCCGGCGAGCAGCTCATCGTCGACAGCCGGCTCGCGTGGTTCTTCTTCCACGACGCGTTCAAGGTGCACCTCATCACCGAGCCCAACGAGGCGGCCCGTCGCGTCCTCGCCCGCCCGCACAGCGAGGTGGAGCGTTACGCGACGCTGGAGGAGGCCAAGGAGCGCCTGCACGGCCGCAGCGAGAGCGAGCGGGTGCGGTTCCTGACCCGGTATGGCGCCGACAAGCTGCGCCTGCGCAACTACGACCTGGTCTGCGACAGCACGCGGGCGCGGCCGGACGACATCGTCGCGATGATCGTGGACGCCTTCGAGGGCCGCCTCGGCGGCGACATCCTCCGCGAGCGGCCGCCGCTGCTGCTGCTGGACCCGATGCGGATCTACCCGACCCGTTCGCTGGACTCCCTGGACTCGGTGGACGGCGCCTTCGTCGCCTCGATCGGCGACGCCGGGCCGGAGGCGCTGGAGCCGCTGACGATCGGGCACTCCGGGCCGGACTACTACGTCATCGACGGCCACCGCAGGCTCAGCGCCGCCGTGCAGAACGAGTTCCGTCTCGTGCCCGCCAGCCTGCTGGCCGAGGGTGAGGAGCCGGTGACCGCGCGGCTGAGCGCCAACGACTACTTCCGGGTGCACGTCACCGACGAGGTGGTCTCGGCGTGGCAGCGGGCTCACAAGATCGAGCTTCCGGTACCTGCCCTGGTTGAGTAGTCCTACTCAGGCCTTTCGCCACATGGCGGACGAGACTCGTCCGCATGACAACACCAGTGCCCACGAAGACCACCACGGCATTCTTCCTGCAGTCCGCGGTCTCGTTCGGGGTCGCGGTGGTCGGCCTCGGTATCGGCATCGCCTACCTGCCGGTCAACCAGTGGATGCGTGCGTTTCTCGCCATCGGGTTGCTCTACACCGTCACGTCGGCGTTCACCCTTGCCAAGTGCGTCCGTGACCACCAGGAGTCCGCGGGCGTCGTCCAGCGGGTCGATCAGGCGCGCCTGGACAAGCTGCTGACCGACCACGACCCGTTCCGCTCTTAGCTTCTCCGTTTCTCGTCCTAGTTTCTCCGTTTTTTCGGACATTTCGGTTCTGTCAGCGCTCGGGTGGCCGCCCGGGCGCTGCCGCATGAGGTGATCGGCTAGATCACACCCGTCATGACTAGGCCAGACGGCGTACTAGCTGTATGGTTCAGCGCAACATGGCGACCTTGAAGGGCGCCATACTGATCGCGCACGATTGAGTGATCTGGACCACTCTCGGCGCGCGCCGATATGCCCGATCCGGGGCTATCGTGCGGCTTTCCAGTCGTGCTATTTCTTAGGCGTGACTTAAGAATCCTAAAGGTTGCCACAACGGCACTCCGTAGGGTTTCACTCCCCTGGCGAAGCGTGGGATGCTTCGACCCGGAAAACGGTTACGCAAGGTTGCGAGCGACGTACCGAACGCCGATCTTGACGGCATTGCCGAGAATGAATCGCGCCCGGTTTCTCGCCAGACATATGCAGTCGAAAGTAAGGAGCGGAATCACCAACCGAGCATTCACGCCGAAAAGCTCCGACAGGCCAACGTGCCGCGTCGACTGACGGATGTCGACTGATCCGGGAGGATTCCCAGCACATGAGCACGCACGACAACGCTTCCACCAACCGCCGCCCGTTACGACGCACGAGCGTGGGCTTCGTCGCCGCGGCACTCTTCGCCACCGGCGCGCTGAGCGCCTGCAAGGACCTGCCGGCGACCGGCTCGGCGCCCCGCCCCTCGGCGAGCGGCGCACAGCCCTCCGGCTCGGCCGGCACGGGCACCGCGCCGTCGACGTCCGCGTCTCCCGTGGCGTCGCCGTCGAAGAGCGCCGGCAGCTCGACCAGCGCCAAGCCGCCCGCGCCCGGTGGCGGCGGTGGCGTGCCGGCGACCTACACGGTCGCCGGGTACCCGGCCGCGCACAACACCGGCTACCCGCAGGGCCTGCCCGGTGACACGCGCAAGAAGGTGACGCTGACGCCGTACACCGGACCGATGACGATCACGGTCGCCGGCACGGTCATCGACGGCAAGGACATCAACGGCCACATCGAGATCAAGGCCAAGAACGTGACGATCCGCAACAG
>NZ_JBEXUD010000027.1:0-155298 GCF_040614215.1 Dactylosporangium sp. NPDC006015 | reverse complement strand
GTGGGCGGTCGCGCCCCCCGCCGCGACCGCGTCCGGCGCGAGAAGGGCGGCGCGGGTGTCGATGCCGGCAGCGTAGGCCGGGGACGCGCCCGCGGTGCGCGGGGTCGCCGGGCGGCGGACCCCGCGCACCAGGTCACGGCGTCACGCCATGGTGCACGGGGCGCCGTTGAGCGTGAAACTTGCCGGCGGGGTGAAGGGGGTGGCCCCGCCGGTGAACCCGGGCATCGCCTGGCCGCCGGGGCTGATCGTGGTGCTCCACGCGTTCGGGGTGAGCGTGCCGGTGTTCCCGGAGCGGGTGAGGATCGCGCCGAACGTGTTGTACGTGACCGCCGTCGAGGCGAGCGTGAAACCGATCGTCCAGCCGGTGACCGGCGCGGCGGTCGTGTTGGTGATCGTGACGTTGACGAGGAACCCGGGACTGAACAGCACGACCTGGACCTTGCAGGTCGGCGCGGCCGTGTACGCGAGGGTGGTGACGGTGGCCGCGGGCGAGCGGGCGGACAGGTTGCCGTTCGTGTCGAACGCGACGACCGCGAACGTGTACGCGGTGCCTCCCGTCAGGCCCGTGACCCGGTAGAAGCGGCTGGACCAGTCGGCGGTGCGGATCGTCGTCCAGACGCCACCGATCAGCTGCTGGAGGTGGTACCCGCCGACCTGGACGTTGTCGGTCGACTCGCCCCAGACCATCGACACCCCGTTGGTGGTGATGCTGCTGAAAAGCGGGGCGCTCGGCGCCGTCGGCGGGGTGCTGTCCGGCGCGGCCAGCGTCGTGAACGTGACCGGCGCCGACGGCGGGCTCGCGACGTACCCGGACGACGCCGTCGGCAGCGAGTACACCCGGAACGTGTACGTGGTGCCCCGCTGCAGGCCGGTCAGGGTGATGCCGTTGAACAGGCCGCGGGCGTACTCGGTCCAGGTGCCGCCGACCTTGCGCTCGACCACGTCCTGCTCGGCGAGCAGGTCGTGCGACCACTGCAGGTCGGCGCTCGTGTCGGCGACGTGCAGCGCCTGCACGTCGACCGGCGCGGTGAGGACCGTTGCGGCGAGGGCGGGCGCCGGGGCGAGCGCCAGGAGCCCGGCGGTGAGCAGGGCGAGGAACCGGGACAGTCGCATCGTGAGCCTTTCGGTGATGGGCGTCGATCACGCCGCATCCATGCTCGGCGCCCGGCCCCACCGCCCACCCCCGATCCTGGACACCGTCGGACAGCGTTGGACAGCGGTGGCGGGAACGCCCCGCGGAGGGTAAGAGTGTCGGATGGACTGGACCGTCATCCTCACGCTGCTGGTCGCCGTTGCGCTCGGCGCCGCCGTGGGCCTGGAGCGGGAGCTGGGTGCCCAGCCCGCCGGACTGCGCACCCACATGCTCGTCGCCGCCGGCGCGGCCCTGTTCACCATCGCCGGCAAGGAGGCCGGCAGTGACCCGACCCGCATCGCCGCGCAGGTCGTCACGGGCATCGGCTTCCTCGGCGCCGGCGCCATCTTCAAGGAGGGCGTCAACATCAGCGGGCTGACGACCGCGGCGTCGCTGTGGGTGACCGCCGCGATCGGGCTCGCGACCGGCCTGGAGCTGTTCTGGGCGGCGGGCACGGTCACCGCAGCGGCGCTCGCCGCCCTGTGGCTGTTCAAGGTCGCGGAGGCCAACTGGCTGCCGGACCGGCACCGCGTCCAGGTGACGCTGACGCTCGCCCCGGACTTCCCGCTCGACGTGGTGGAGCGGGAAGCCCTGGAGGCGCTGCCGGGCGTCCACGTGCTGCGCGTCGACTACGCCGGCCACGACCAGTCGATCGTGCTCACCGCGCAGGGCGACAACAACACGTCACTACCGGCGATCGCGGAGTCCCTGCGCCTGCTGGACGGCGTCCAGGGCGTCGAGATCGCCCGCTGACCTCAGCCGGCCGAGGGCGACGGTGACGCCGAAGCCGATGCCGATGCGGAGGCCGACGGGGCGACGTAAGGCACGGCGCTGCCCTTGACGTACTGGTCCCAGCTCGTCGACCAGTCCGTCCAGCCGTTGCCCCACTTCACCTGCTCCTCGGTGCCCTTGATGATCACCGGGTCGCCGATGCGGGTCTGCTTCCACAGCCACTCCGCGTGCGCGGCGGAGATGTTGGTGCAGCCGTGGGACACGTTGCGCTTGCCCTGGTCGCCCTCGGACCACGGGGCCGAGTGGATGTACTCGCCGTCCCAGGTGAGCCGCTGCGGCCAGTACACCTTGGTGCGGTAGCCCGCGGCGGAGTCGGCCGGGACGCCGTAAGTGGAGGAGTCGAACCACTCCCACTCGTTCTTGATCATGACGATGAAGTTGCCGCTGGCCGACGGGTTCTTCGGGCGGCCGAGGCTCACCGGGATGGTCCGCAGCAGCTGGCCGTCCTGCGTGACGGTCATCTGCTTGGTGGCGTTGTCGACCTCCATGACGAACTTCGGCCCGACCGTCGCGGTGAACGACACGTCGCGCTCGCCCCACCACTTGCCGTCCAGGTTCGTGCCGCCGGTGCGCGCGTTGACCTGGAGCTTCGTGCCGGTCTGCCAGTACTCCTTCGGGCGGAAGTGCAGCTCCTTGCCGGTGAACCAGTTGAAGGCGCCCTCCTGCGGCGGGTCGCTGACCACCTGGATGCGCTGCTGCACGGCGGCGCGCTGGGCCGGCGCGACGTCGACGCCGAACGTGATGATGACCGGCATCCCGACGCCGACGACCTGCTTGTCGTTGATGATGCTGGTGACCTTGCCCAGCTTCGACGGCTTCGCCATGGTCGTGAACGCCGTCGTCGCCGTCGTCGGCTTGCCGTCCGTCGAGGTGGCGGTGACCGTCGCGGTGTACTTGGTGCCGTACTTGAGCTGCGCGGCCGGCTGCCACGCCTTGCCGTCGGCGCGGAGCGCGCCGGCGACCTCCGCCCCGCCCGCGTCGGTGAGCTTCACGGTGACGTCCGCCGCGTTGGTGGCGGTGTACGCCAGGTCGACGGCGGTGGGCACGTTGGCGGCGCCGTCGGCCGGGCCGCTGATCGCGAGCTCCACCGGCAGCGCAGGCGCCTTCGGGCTCGCCGAGGCCTGCTGCTGCGTCTTGCTCGGGGACGCCTTGTCGGTGCAGGCGGTCAACAGCAGCGCCGCCGCGGCGACCAGCGCCGCGGCCGACCGCAGGCGCGGGAGTGTGGTGTGCGTCATCGAGGGGCAGGTTACCCTGGCGCGTCCACCCGTACGACCCCCGGGCGGCGGAGGGCGGCGGCCGTAAAACCGCTGCATGACCGACATTTCGGTGTTTTTGCGCCGAGTGGCGCCGTCCGGGCGGATGGCTATGCTGGCGACGATGCTGACGCTTCCGACCGGGCGCCTGCCCAGGTTTCTGATGCTGCTGCTGGCCACCGTGATCGTGGGGGTGGTCTGGGTCGCCGACCCCGCTGCCGCGGAGCCGGGCGAGGACGGCGGGCAGAATCTCACCGTCCGCCAGGCGCTCGACAAGGCCAACGCCGAGTACAACGACGCCAAGGGCCGCCTCGACAAGTCCGTCGCCGACGAGGCCGCCGTCAACGGGCAGCTGGCGGCGACGCAGACCCAGGTCGGCGAGCTGGAGGCGGCGGCCGGATCGGTGGCCAACGCCGCCTACCGCGGGCGCCGGATCAGCCTGACCAACGTGGTCCTCGCCGGCGACTCGCCGGAGGCCACCATCCACGGCATGACCACGGTGCAGTACATGCTGTACCGTGACGACAAGTCACTGCGCGAGCTGGCCGAGACGCGCAAGAAGCTGGAGCAGCAGAAGGCGGACATCGCCGCGGCGATCGCCAACCAGCAGGCCCAGCTGAAGATCATGGAGACGAACAAGAAGGCCGCCGAGGACGCCCTGAAGAAGGCGGGCGGCGGGGGCACCGTGACCGGCGCGCCGGGCGGCGGCAAGGTCACCACCAACCCGGTCGGCCGCAACGGCGACGGCTCCTACTCCAGCCAGGGCTGCACCCAGGACGACCCGACCACGACCGGGTGCATCAGCCCGCGGATGCTCAACGCCTACAACGAGGCGCGCAAAGCGGGCTACACCCACTACACGTCCTGCTTCCGCAGCGGCGGGGGCGGTGACCACCCGGCCGGCAAGGCCTGCGACTTCTCCGCCAACGCCAAGACCTTCGTCAACGCCCGCGCCACCGGCGCCGACCAGCAGTACGGCGATGCCCTGGCCGCCTGGTGCGTCGCCAACGCGAAGAACCTCGGCGTCAAGTACGTCATCTGGTACAAGCGGATCTGGCAGCCGAGCAGCGGCTGGAAGTCCTACGGCGGCGACGGCACCCCCGCCGGCGACCACTACAACCACGTGCACCTCTCGATGCAGTAGGGCATCCCCCTCCACGCAACCGGTTTGCTCCTGGCCCTATGGATCAGGTGCGGGCACCGGGTGCCGATGGCAGGATCGGCGCTTCGGGCGATGGAGCAGCCGGACCGTTGGACAGGGGGAGCGTGGCGTGCGACGACCAACCGGACTGCTCCGGCGCGGTGCCGTGGTCGGCCTCGCCGCCGTCCTGCTCGGCCTGACCGGCGTCAGTGTCGTCGGCACGAACCGCACCCGCGCCTCCGCGAACGCCGCCGTCCACGCGACGGCGCTCGCCGCCGCGTACGACCTGGCCGACGACGCCGTCGCCCTGGAGAAGATCGCCGACCAGCAGTACCGCCTCGAACCCGGCGTGGCGGCCCGGGAGCTGCACCGCGGCGCGGCCGGCGCGCTCGACGTGGCGCTGCACGACGTCGAGCAGCGCGGCGGGGCCGAGGACCGGGCGCTCGCCGCCCGGGTGCGGGAGCTGCACGCGACCTACCTGACCGCGGTCGCGCGGGTGTTCGAGGCCGCCGACCGTGGCGACACCGCGGGTGCGGCCCGCATCGACGAGGCGGACGTCGACCCGGTCGCGGACCAGATCGGTGCCCTCGTCCACACCGCCACCACCGCCAGCGCGGCCGAGGCGGCCCAGGCGATGCGCGACCTGCACCGCGTCGAGGGCGTCGTCTTCACCGCCACGACCGGCACGTTCGGCGTCGGGCTGGCGCTGCTGGTCGTGTTCGGCGTCATCGCCGGCGGCTACCAGCGCCGCCTCGTGCGGCACGCCGCCGAGCACAAGTACCACGCGTCGCACGACGCGCTGACCGGCCTGCCCAACCGGACGCTCTTCACCGAACGCACCGGCGACGCGCTGCGCTCGCCCGACTCGGCGCTCGCCGTCCTGCTGCTGGACCTCGACCGGTTCAAGGAGGTCAACGACACCCTCGGTCACCAGTACGGCGACGAGCTGCTGCGGCAGGTCGCGGTCCGCACCACCGGGGCGTTGCGCGCCGGGGACGTCGTCGCGCGGCTGTCCGGCGACGAGTTCGCGGTGCTGCTGCCCGGCGCGTCCGCCGCCGACGCCGCGGCGCTGGCCACCCGGTTGCAGGGCGAGCTGCACCGCACCTTCACGCTCGATGACGTCGCCGTCGACGTGGAGGTCAGCATCGGCATCGCCGTGGCGCCCGAGCACGCGAGCGACACCGACGCGCTGCTGCGCTGCGCCGACATCGCCATGTACGCGGCGAAGGACAGCAAGACCGGTGCCACCCTGTACCGGCCGAACATGCACATCGAGGACGGCAACCGGCTGCTGCTGCTCGGCGACCTGCGCCGCGCCCTCGACGTCACCGACCAGCTCACCCTGCACTACCAGCCGAAGATCCGGCTGGACGACGGCCGCCCGTCGGGTGCGGAGGCGCTCGTGCGGTGGGCGCACCCGACGCGCGGGCAGATCCCGCCCGCGGAGTTCATCCCGGTCGCGGAGAGCACCGGTCTCATCACCCGGCTCACCCTGTACGTGCTGCGCCTCGCCGTCGCGCAGGCCCGCGCCTGGCTCGACGACGGTCTCGTCGTGCCGATCGCCGTCAACCTGTCGCCGCGCTGCCTGCTGGACCCCGACCTGGTCGGCCACGTGACGCGGCTGCTGGACGAGCACGACCTGCCCGCCGGCCTGCTGCGCCTCGAGGTGACCGAGACCGCCGTCATGGCGAACCCGGCCCTCGCCACCGAGACGCTCGTCGCCCTGCACCGCCTCGGCGTGCGGCTGTCGATCGACGACTACGGCACCGGGTACTCCTCGATGGCGTACCTCAAGAGCCTGCCCGTCGACGAGCTGAAGGTCGACCGCACGTTCGTCATGCACATGGACGACGACCCGGAGGACGCGGTGCTGGTCCGCGGCGCGATCGAGCTCGGCCACAACCTGGGCATGTCGGTCGTCGCGGAGGGCGTCGAGGGCGCCGCGCACGTCGCCGCGCTGCAGGAGCTCGGCTGCGACGTCGCGCAGGGCTACCACTACGCCCGCCCGATGCCACCGGGCGAGCTGACCGCCTGGCTGAAGACCAGCTCGCTCCCGGTGTCCGCTTAGGGCCTGTTTCATAAGGGGGGTCGAGGCGAGGCGAGGTCCAGGCGTCGATCTGGGGCCGCGACGGGCGCGCCCGGATACCGGTGTTGTATCCGGGTGTGACCGGCGTGGTTCCAGGCGGCGTCTGGGCCCGCCGCAGCCCGGCCATCCCTTATGAAACAGGTCCTAAGTCAGCCGGCCGGCCGGCGGCGCTGGATCTTGCGGTGCCGCAGGCGCAGCTTGAACGGCATCGTCGCGCTCTCGATCTTCGTGGCCGTGGTCATCTTCGACACGCCGTCGGTGCGCTCCTCGAAGCGGATCGGCACCTCGATGATGGTCTGCCCGAGCTTGGTCGCCAGGAAGTGCATCTCGACCTGGAAGCTGTAGCCGTTGGACTGGACCCGGTCCAGGCCGATCGCCTCCAGCGCGTCCACCCGCCAGATCTTGAACCCGGCGGTCAGGTCCCGGATCCGCACCTGCAGCAGGGTGTGCACGTACAGGTTGGCCCAGCCGCTGAGCGCCCGCCGGTACAGCGGCCACTTCTCGTCGAGCTGCCCGCCGGGCACGTAGCGTGAGCCGATGACCACACCGGCGTTGGTGGACAGCAGTGCCCCGAGCATGCCGGGCAGCGCCTCCGGCGGGTGCGACAGGTCGGCGTCCATCTGCGCGACGAACTTGGCGCCGTCCGCGATCGCGTGGCCGATGCCGTCGACGTACGCCCTGCCGAGGCCCTCCTTGCCGGGCCGGTGCAGCACCCGGATCCGCCCGGGGTGCTCGACGGCGAGCTTCTCCGCGACCTCGCCGGTGCCGTCCGGGGAGTTGTCGTCGGCGACGAGGATGCTCAGCCCCGGCAGCGGCAGGGCGAGCAGCCGCTCGACCAGCCGTGGCAGGTTGCCCGCCTCGTTGTAGGTCGGGACGACGACGGTCAGGGGCTCGTCACACCACGGAGACGGCAGCCGCACTGGTTCGATCATTCCCGACCTTCCTCGATTACTGACAATGTCAGACAAGAGGGTATCCGCGTCCGCCCCACCGCCCGTGCACCGGCCCCTCGCCGGTCGTCATGGGCTGGCGGCGAGGAAGAGGAAGGCGGCACAGATCGACAGGTGCACCGCCGCCTGCAGCAGGGTCGCGCGGCCCGGCATGACGGTGAGGATACCGACACCCGCGGTGAGGGTGAGCAGCACGATCTGGGTGGCGCCGAGGCCGAGGACCAGCGGGCCGCTGAGCCAGATCGAGGCGAGCGCGATCGACGGGATCGTCAGCCCGATGCTGGCGATCGCCGACCCGAGGGCCAGGTTGAGGCTGATCTGCACCAGGTCGCGGCGAGCGTTGCGGACCGCCGCGAGGGTCTCCGGCAGCAGGATCAGCACGGCTATGACGACCCCGACGAACGACTGGGGGAGCCCGGCCCGCGCGACGCCGGCCTCGATCGTGCCCGACTCCACCTTCGCCAGGCCGACCACCGACACCAGCGCGACGACCAGCAGCACGAGGCTGGTGAGCGCCTGACGCGGCGCAGGAGCCGCCGCGTGCTCCTCCTCGGCGTCGTTGACCGGCAGGAAGCTCTCGCGGTGCCGCACGTTCTGGACGAGCACGAACAGCGCGTACAGGGCGAGCGACGCGACCGCCGCGAACGCCAGCTGCGGACCGGTGAACTGCGGCGCCGGCGCGCTGGTGGTGAACGTCGGCAGGACCAGGCTGAGGGTCGCGAGGGTGATGACCGCGGCGAGCGCGGCGCCCGTCCCCTCGGCGTTGAACACCGCGATGCGGGTGCGCAGCGCCGCGACCAGCAGTGACAGCCCAACGATGCCGTTGCAGGTGATCATCACGGCGGCGAAGACGGTGTCGCGGGCCAGGGTCTCCGTGCCGGAACCGCCGGTCACCATCAGGGTGATGATCAGGCCGACCTCGATGACGGTCACCGCGACGGCGAGGATGAGCGCGCCGAACGGCTCCCCGACCCGGTGGGCGACGACCTCCGCGTGATGCACCGCGGCCAGTACGGACCCTGCCAGGAGCGCCACCACGACGACCTCGACGGGGATCGGTATGTCGCGCCCCCACACCGCGACGAGGACCGCGAGGGCGAACGGCGGCAGGACCAGGGCGGAGCGGTTCAGAGAAGTGCGCACGCGCGCATCTGACCGCCGTCGCACGCACGAAACATGCCTGACCTTGATTCCGGCCGTACAGATGGGATCATCGCGCGTCGGGGGGTCAGGACCAGTTCCAGGGAGGCAATACATGGACACGACCCGCGCGGAGCCGCGCAACGGCTTCGACCGGTTCTTCGAGATCAGTGCGCGAGGCTCGACGATGAGCCGCGAGATCCGCGGCGGTCTCGCGACGTTCTTCACGATGGCCTACATCGTCGTGCTCAACCCCCTCATCCTCGGCAGCGGTGTCGACAGCACCGGCGGCAAGCTCGCCATCGCCGCGGTCGCCTCGGCGACGGCGCTCGTCGCCGGGGTCGTGACGATCCTGATGGGCGTCGTCGCCCGCTTCCCCCTCGCGCTCGCCGCCGGCCTGGGCGTCAACGCGCTCGTGGCCTTCGAGATCGCACCCCACATGACCTGGGCCGACGCGATGGGCCTGGTCGTGATCGAGGGCGTGCTCATCGGTATCCTGGTGCTGACCGGGCTCCGGGAGGCGGTGTTCCGGGCCGTCCCGACGCAGCTGAAGACCGCCATCGGCGTCGGCATCGGGCTGTTCCTGGCGCTCATCGGCTTCGTCGATGCGGGCTTCGTGCGGCGCGTGCCGGACGTGGCCAACACCACCGTCCCGGTCGGCCTCGGCATCGGCGGCAAGCTGATCAGCTGGCCCGCGCTCGCGTTCGGCGTCGGTCTGCTGCTCACCGTCGTGCTTGTGGTGCGCAAGGTGCGCGGCGCGATCCTCATCGGCATCCTCGCCTCCACGGTCCTCGCCATCGTCATCGAGGCGATCGCGAAGGCCGGCCCGTCGTTCGTGGACGACAAGCCCAACCCGAAGGGCTGGAGCCTCAACGTCCCCGTCGTGCCGGACAAGATCATCGACAAGCCCGACCTGTCCCTGCTGGGCCACTTCAACGTCCTGCACTCCTGGCAGACCGCCGGCGTCCTGATCGTGATCATGTTCGTGTTCACCCTGCTGATCACCGACTTCTTCGACACGATGGGCACGATGGTCGCGGTCGCCCAGGAGGGTGACATGCTCGACGAGCAGGGCATGCCGCCGCGCACCCGCGAGATCCTGCTCGTGGACTCCGTCGCCGCCGCCGCGGGCGGCGCGGCGAGCACGTCCAGCAACACCACCTACATCGAGAGCGCCGCCGGCGTCGCCGAGGGCGCCCGCACCGGCGTGGCGAGCCTGGTCACCGGCGCGCTGTTCCTCGTCGCGATGTTCTTCGCGCCGCTGGTGACGGTGGTGCCCTTCGAGGCGGCGTCGGTCGCCCTCGTCGTCGTCGGCTTCCTCATGATGACCACGGTCCGCTCCATCGACTGGTCGGACTACGAGATCGCCCTGCCGGCGTTCCTCACCATCATCCTCATGCCGTTCACGTACTCCATCTCCAACGGCATCGGCGCCGGCGTCGTCTCCTTCGTCGTCATCAAGCTCGCCGCCGGCAAGGCCCGCGACGTCCACCCGCTGCTCTACGGCGTCGCGGTCATGTTCATCATCTACTTCCTCCGCGGCCCGCTGGAGCTGCTCGTCTGAGACCCGTGAGGGGTGCCCAGGCACCCCTCACGGCGTACAGGCGTCCGCCCCCTTGAGTGGGAGCGCTATGCATCGATACAGTGAAGGACATCGTTGGTTGAAACGTTTTAACCCGTTCGACCGCGACCCACCCCGACGACCCGTGTCACCGCCATGACACGGTTCCCAGAAAGGGGCACAGCATCGTGCACGGTTCGCTGCACCCTGCCCGCCGCCGGTTCCCGCGCGGCCTGCTCGCCGGCGCCCTCGTCCCAGCCGTCCTGCTCGCCGCTCTGGCCGCCGCCCTCAGCACCGCCCGCCCGGCCGCCGCCGCGGCCGGGATCTCCGCCGGCGACCTGCGCGTGGACAACACCACC
Source organism: Dactylosporangium sp. NPDC006015 (assembly GCF_040614215.1). Lineage (NCBI taxonomy): Bacteria > Bacillati > Actinomycetota > Actinomycetes > Micromonosporales > Micromonosporaceae > Dactylosporangium > Dactylosporangium sp. NPDC006015. The sequence goes on along the minus strand of NZ_JBEXUD010000027.1, from coordinate 144,884 downwards.
GACCCGCTCGGCATCGACAACCCCCAGCCGAGCCTCAGCTGGAAGCTCACCTCCGCCGTCAACGGCGAACGGCAGACCGCCTACCGCATCCTCGTGGCCACCGCCGCGGGCAGGCTGACCCCGGGCGCCGCCGACGTCTGGGACAGCGGCACGGTGGGCAGCGGCGAGTCGGTCGCGATCCCCTACGGCGGGCCGGCGCTGCGGTCCGCGCAGACCTACCACTGGAGCGTGCAGGTCTGGGACGCGGCGGGATCACCGTCGGCGTGGAGCGCCCCTGCGCGATGGGAGATGGGCCTGCTCACCGCCGCGGACTGGCAGGGGGCACAGTGGATCAGCCCGGACACCGGTACACCGGACGCGCCGATCCTCAGGACCGGCTTCACCCTTCCGGCGAAGACCGTCGCCAAGGCCCGGGCGCACGTCTACGGCCTCGGCTTCTTCGAGCTGCGGCTCAACGGCGGCAAGGTCGGCGACCACGTGCTGAGCCCCGCCAGCACGCCGTACACCCAGCGCAACCTCTACACGACCTTCGACGTCACGGGATCCGTGCAGGCCGGTGCCAACGCCGTCGGCGTGTGGCTCGGCAACGGCTACGGCCCGCGGTTCAGCCAGTACGGTTTCCGCTGGACCGGGCCGAAGCAGGCGATCGTGCTGCTCGACGTCACGTTCGCCGACGGGACCCGGCAGGCCGTCACCAGCGACCCGGCGTGGAAGTGGTCGACCGGGCCGATCACCGCCGACGACCTGTACGCCGGCGAGACCTACGACGCCCGGCTGGAGAAGCCCGGCTGGGACCGGGCCGGCTACCAGGACGCGGGCTGGCGGCCGGTGCGGACGGTCGCCGCGCCGTCGAGCCGTCTGGCCGCCGCGACCCTGCCGCCGGTCCGGGTCGTGGGCACCGTCCAGCCGGTGCGGCTCACCCAGCCGCAGCCCGGCGTGTACGTCTACGACCTCGGGCAGAACATCGCCGGCTGGCAACGCCTGCGGGTGCGGGGCGCGGCCGGCGCGACCGTCCGGATGCGAACGGCCGAGGAGGTGAACGCCGACGGGACCCTCGACACCGCGACCAACCGCAACGCCGCGAGCACGGACACGTTCGTCCTGGCCGGCACCGGTGGCGTCGAGACCTACGAGCCGAGGTTCACCTACCACGGTTTCCGGTACGTCGAGGTGACCGGATTCCCGGGGACCCCGGCCCTGGACAGCCTCGACGGGCGGGTCGTGCACGCGGACGTCGCGTCCACCGGCACGTTCTCGTCGTCGAACGCGCTGCTGAACCGCATCTGGCAGAACAACCGGTGGGGCATCCTCAACAACTCGATGAGCGTCCCGACCGACACCCCCGTCCGCGACGAACGGACCCCGCCAGGCATGGACGTCCAGGCGTACTCCGACGCGTCGACCCGGGAGTTCGGGATGGACGCCTTCTACGCCAAGTACCTCGCCGACATGCCGCCGGGCACCGCGCTGCCCAGCGACGCCCACAACGCGCAGCAGCCCGACATGGGCGGCAACCAGATCACCCTGGCGTGGACGCTGTACGAGCAGTACGGCAACCGGGCCGTCCTGGCCGCGAACTATCCGTTGATGAAGACGTTCGTCGACACGAACGCCCGCAACCTGCCCGGCCACATCTGGACGACCGGCTTCGGCGACTGGTGCCCGCCCGATCTCAGCGCCAACGCCAACGGCGGCCTGGGCAGCCCCGGCGCCGGCGCCTGCACCAGCGAGGTCTCGCTGGTGAACACGGCGCTGGCGTACCGGCAGGCGCTCACCGTCGCGAAGGCGGCGACCGCGCTCGGGCAGGCCGGCGACGCGACCCGCTACAGCCAGCTCGCCGGCGACATCAAAGCGGCCTTCAACGCACGGTTCCTCAACGCCGACGGCGCCTCCTACAGCAGCGGCCGGCAGACGACCAGCGTGCTGCCGCTCGCCTTCGGGCTGGTCCCGGACGCGAACGTCACCGCGGTCGGGGCCCGGCTCGCCGACACGGTCCTCAACCGCAACGGGGGGCACCTCGACACGGGGATCTTCGGCACGCGGTACCTCATGGACGCCCTCGCCGGCATCGGCCGCACCGACGTGGCGATGACGATCCTGAACCAGACGACCTACCCGGGCTTCGGCTTCGAGATCGGGATGGGGGCGACGAGCCCCTGGGAGCAGTGGATGTACCGGTCGTCGATGGAGACCCACGACCACGCGATGTTCGCGGGCATCAACGCGTCGCTCTACACCGTCCTCGCCGGCATCCGCCCGGGGTCACCGGCCTACCGCACCGTCGTCATCGACCCGCGGGTCCCGGCCGGGCTGCAGGCGGTCAGCGCGTCCATCGACACGGTGCGCGGCGTCGTCGCCTCGTCGTGGACGGTGTCGGGCCAGCAGATCACGATGGACGTGACCGTGCCGGTCGGGTCGGCGGCGACGGTGCACGTCCCGAACTTCGGCCGCGGCACGACCACCGGCGGCGGGACGGTCGTCACCACCACGGGCGCGGAGACGGTGTACTCGGTCGGTTCGGGACGGTGGCAGTTCACCGGAAGCCTCGGCCCGGCCGCCGGTCCGACGCTGCCCGGGACGTGGACGCAGTGCGCCGCCGAGACCGGGACGTGCCAGGTCACGGGCACCGCGACCGTCGCGTTCGGCGCGCAGGGACAGTTCCGGTACCTGACCGTCACCGGCTCGACGCCGTGCACGAACACCGTGTTCGGCGACCCGGTCCCGAACGTGTCGAAGGCCTGCTTCACGCTGGGCCTGCCGGCCGCCGGGAACGGCTGGCAGCAGTGCGCGGCGGAGACCGGGACGTGCTCGTTCGCGGGGACCTCGACGGTGGCGTTCGGGGCGCAGGGGCAGTTCCGCCACCTGACCGTCACCGGCGGGACGGCCTGCACGAACGCGGTCTTCGGCGACCCGGCGCCCGGTGTGCAGAAGGCGTGCTTCCTGATCGCCCCGCCGCCGTCGGCCACCACGTGGAGCCCGTGCGCGGCCGAGTCGACGACGTGCGCGTTCACCGGGACCCGCCAGGTCGCGTACGGCGCCGCGGGACGGTACGCGTACCGCACCGTCACCGGCGGCACCCCGTGCACCAACGCGGTCTTCGGCGACCCGGTCCCCGGCACCCAGAAAACCTGCTACGTCCAGTGACCCGCGCCTGTCCCGCGTCGCGGCCCCGGGCACGGCGGAAACGCCGGGTGGGCGGGCACTAGCCTGGGGCCGTGAGCGTCGAGCTGCGCCTGCTGTCGCGGGTCGCCTACCGTGGCCGGGACATCGTCGGGCCGCGGCAGTGCGGGCTGCTCGCGCTGCTGGCGGGGGAGCCGCGGACCGGCTGCGGCACCGCCAGGCTCGTCGACGGGCTGTGGCCCGACGAGCAGCCGGAGCACCCGGCGAAGGCGCTGCAGGTCGTCGTGTCGCGGGTGCGGGCGCAGGCCGGCGCCGACATCGTGGCCAGGACCGCGGGCGGATACCGGCTCGCGGTGCCGGCGCCGTTGCTGGACACCGAGGCGGTGCTGCTGCACGCGGCCGCCGCGGCGGACCTGGCCCGGGGCGGGGACCACGCCGGGGCGCTCGCCCGCGCGGAGGAAGGGCTCGCGCTGTGGGACGGCGCCGAGCCGGCCGACCCGGGCCTGGCCGACCCGCTGTCCGTCCTGCGTGCGGAGCGGGACCGGACGCGCCGCGCGCTGCTCGCCGCGCGGGCGGTCGCGCTGTCGCGGCTCGGCCGGCACGCCGAGGCCGTCGGCCCGCTGACCGAGGCGGCCGCGCTGCGCCCGAAGGACGAGGCGGTGCTGCTCGAACTGCTGCGCGCTGAGGCGGCGACGGCCGGCACCGCGGCGGCGCTGGAGCGGTACGAGACCTACCGGGCCACGCTGCGCGACGAGCTCGGCGCCGACCCGGGCCCAGCCCTGCAGGACGTGCACCGGCGGCTGCTGCGCGACGAGGCACCCGCGGTGCGGCGCGGCGTCCCGCACGACCCCAACCCGCTGCTCGGCCGCGACGACGACATCGCCGCGGTCACGGAGCTGCTTGCCACGTCCCGGGTCGCGTCGGTCGTCGGGACCGGCGGGCTCGGCAAGACCCGGCTCGCGTACGCGGTCAGCCGCCAGGCCCGCCAGCCGGTCGTGCAGCTCGTCGCGCTCGCGGGTGTCGCCGCCGACGCGGACGTGGCCCCGGCGGTCGCGTCGGCGCTCGGTGTCGCCGCACCCGCCGACGGTCCCGGGGCGGCCGCCGCGATCGCCGCCGCCCTCGGCACCGGGCCGGCGCTGCTGGTGCTGGACAACTGCGAGCACGTGGTCCGCGGCGCCGCCGACCTCGTCCGGGACCTCGTGGCCGCGACGGGCGACCTGCGGGTGCTGACCACCAGCCGGGCGCCGCTCGGGTTGTCCTCGGAGGTGGTGTACCCGCTGCCGGAGCTCGACCTGGCCACCACCGTCGAGCTGTTCCGGCAGCGGGCGAGGGCCGCCCGGCCCGGCGCGGACGTGCCCGGCGACGTGGTGCGGCAGCTGTGCGCGCGCCTGGACGGGCTGCCGCTCGCGGTCGAGCTCGCCGCCGCCCGCGTGCGGGTCATGTCGGTGACCGAGATGGCCCGCCGCCTCGACGACCGGCTGGCCCTGCTGCGCGGCGGGGCGAGGGACGCGCCGCCGCGGCACCACACGCTGCACGCCGTCATCGACTGGAGCTGGAACCTGCTCACCGAGCCCGACCGGGCGGCGATGCGCGCCCTGTCCGTGTTCCCCGGCGGGTTCACCGCCGGCGCGGCCCGGCACGTCCTCGCCGAAGCCGAAGCCGAAGCCGAAGGCGAATCCGAAGGTGGCGACGACGTCCTGCTGGCGCTCACGCAGCTCGCCGACCAGTCGCTGCTGAAGGTCACCGACACGCCGTTCGGCACCAGGTTCCGGATGCTGGAGACGGTGCGGGAGTTCAGCACCGCGCACCGGGAGCGGGCGGGCGGGACCGGTCGCGCCGTCGACGGGCTGCTCGCGTGGGCGGGGGAGTTCGGCGTCGCGCACGCCGGAGCGGTCTTCGGCACGGACCTCGTCAGGGAGGTCGAGCGGGTCCGCGCCGAGCAGGACAATCTCGTCCTCGCCCTGCGCCACGCCGTCGACCGAGCCGATGGTCCCGCCGTCGCCGCCGCGGCAGGTGTACTGGCGGCGCTGTGGACCGTCGAGGGCAGTTTCGTGCGGATGACGGCCCTGGCCCGCGACGTCGAATGGGTCATGTCGCACGTGCGGCCCGCACCCGCGCTGGTCGAGGTGGCCCGCACCGCGGCGCTGCTGTGCGCGATGAACGACTTCCTCATGCGAGGGCCGATGCCGGGCCGGTTCCTCGTCGCCCTGCGCCGGCTGCCGCCCACGACGCCGGACACGCTGATCGGCGCGGCCGACGCGGTCCGGCGCGCCATGACGCGCGACGAGGCCGCGCTGTGGGCGCTCTGCGACAGCGACGAGCCGCTGCTGGCCGGGATCGCGTACGGCGCCGCCAGCTACCTGTGCGAGCAGCGGCAGGACACCGATGGCGCGCTGCGGGCGGCCAGAAGGATGCTCGCGGTGCTCGGCACCCGCACGACCCCGCTGATGCGGGCCGTCGCGCACTCCCGCATCGGTGAGCTGCTCGTGGAGGTCGGCCGCGGCGAGGAGGCGGCGGCGCACCTCGCGGAGACGCTGGCGGTGCTGGACCAGCTGCGCCGGCCCGGCGTGCCGTCCAGCGCGTCGCGGGTCCGCGGTGCGATGGCCCTCGCGAGCCTGCAGCGCGGCGCGCTGGACGAGGCGGAGGACCTGCTCGAGCAGGCGGTGCAGAGCGCCCACGACCCCGGCGACGACCCGATGATGTTCGGCTCCGGGGTCCGCGCGGAGATCCTGATCGCCCGCGGCGACGTCGACGCCGGCCTCGCGCTGTGGCGCGAGGTCGTGGCCCGGCTCGACGCCGCCGAGGGTCAGGAGCTGCCGGGCTCGGCGGGCTGGGCGATGGAGGTGCGGGCCACCACGGTGATCGCGCACGCCCAGCACGGCCGGCTCGACCTCGTCCCGGCCATCGTCGACGGCCTGCCGGACCTCCTGGCACGCCTGCTCGCGAGCTCCGGCACCGTCAACGCGGTCGGCGGCCCCGTGTACGGCGCGCTGCTGCTCGCCCTGGCCGTCGCCGACCTGGACCGCGGGCGGCGCACCGGCGACACCAGGGTCGCCGCGTGCGCGGCGCGGATGATCGCCCTGGCGGAGGCGTTCCGGTTCACGATGGGCTTCCAGCCGACGATGCACGCCGGCTACGCCCGCGACCTCGCGGAACAGGCCGACGCCGCCGAGTACGTCTCGGCGGCGTCGGACTACGCGGCGCTGGAGCGGGACGCGCTGCGGGAGGCCGCGTCCGCGGTCCTGCTGGCGCGCCGCGCGCTTATCGGCGCGGAGCGCGGTTGAACACGGACCTCGCCCACAGGTAGCCGACGGCGGAGAGCCCGACACACCAGGCGACCGCGATGCCGCCGCTGTTACCGACGGGCGTGTCCATCAGCAGCGCCCGCAGCGTGTCGATGATCGGCGTGAAGGGCTCGTTGGCGGCGAACCAGCGCACCGCCCCCGACATCGACTCCGTCGTGACGAACGCGCTGCTGACGAACGGCAGCACCTGCACGAGCAGCAGGAAGCCCGTGGTGCCCTCGGGGGTGGGGGAGACCAGCCCGATCGCGACCGCCAGCCAGGTCAGCGCGAGGACCAGCAGCAGCACGAGACCGGCCGCGCCGAGCCACCGCAGCGGGTCGGTGGTGGGCCGGAACCCCATCAGCAGCGCCACCCCGACGACGAGCGCCAGGCTCAGGAACGTGCGGATCGTGGCGGCCAGGACGTGCCCGGTCAGCACCGACTGCCGGGAGATCGGCATGGTGCGGAACCGGTCGATGATGCCCTCGGTCATGTCCTTGTTGACCGCCAGCGCCGTGGTCGAGGCGCCGTACCCGGCGGTCACCAGCAGGATGCCCGGCACGATGTAGTTGATGTAGGTGCTGCCACCGGCGATGCCCGCGTTGATCGCGCCGCCGAAGACCCCGACGAACAGCAGCAGGAGCAGCACCGGCACGAGCAGGGACGTGACCATCGAGGCGGGGTACCGCATCGTGTGCAGCAGGCTGCGGCGCAGCATCGTGGCGGAGTCGGTGACGGCGGTGGTCATGGTGCTCATCGGGCGCCTTCCTTCGCGGCGGTGGTTGCGGTGGGCTGGTCCCCGGTCCGGCTGCTCTGGTGGCCGGTCAGGGCGAAGAACACGTCGTCGAGGTCCGGCGTGTGCACGGACAGGTCGGCGACGGGCACGGAGGCGGCGTCGAGCCGGTCCAGCAGCACCCGCAGCGAGGAGACGCCGCCGTCGCCCGGCACGCGCAGCGCCAGCTCCTCGTCGTCCCGCGCCGAGCCCGCGAACAGCCGCGCGGCGGTGTCCAGGTCCTCGGCGGTGTCGAACCGCACCCGGATGTGCCCGCCGGGGATCTGCCGCTTGAGCTGCTCGGCGGTGCCGGTGGCCACGATCCGCCCGCCGTCGAGCACCGCGATGCGGTCGGCGAGCTGGTCGGCCTCGTCGAGGTACTGCGTGGTCAGGAACACCGTGACCCCGTCGGCGACGAGCCTGCGGATGATCTGCCACATGGTCCGGCGGCTGCGCGGGTCGAGCCCGGTGGTGGGCTCGTCGAGGAAGATGACGCTCGGGTCGCCGACCAGCGTCATCGCCAGGTCGAGCCGGCGCCGCATGCCGCCGGAGTAGGTCGCGGCGGCCTTCTTCGCCGCGTCGACCAGGTCGAACCGCTCCAGCAGGTCGGCGACCCGCCGCCGGCCGCCGGCCCGGCCGAGGTGGTGCAGGGCCGCCATGAGCGCGAGGTTCTCCTCGCCGGTGAGCAGCCCGTCGACCGCCGAGAACTGCCCGGTGACCCCGATCGCGGCGCGCACCGCGCCGGCCTCGCGGACCACGTCGTGCCCGGCGACGGACGCCTGCCCGCCGTCGGCGCCGATGAGCGTCGACAGGATGCGCACCGTCGTCGTCTTGCCGGACCCGTTCGGCCCCAGCAACGAGAAGACCGTCCCGCGCGGGACCTCCAGGTCGATTCCGTCGAGCACGACGTGGTCACCGAACGACTTGCGCAACCCGGTAGCCACGATCGCCGACGGGGACGGGGTGGTAGCCACGTCCCTCCCTCCCAACCGCCGCTGTGACGCTGGTGCGCCACGACTGCGACGATCGTGCGGGCCGCGACCTTCACCGCGGTTTCACGGGCTTTCAGCGCCCTTCACCTCCGGGCGGTGCCCGCCACCACCCTCGTGGCCAGGTTGTTGCCGCCGCTCACGGTGCCGGTGACGGTGACCTGCATGCCGGTCTTCACCCCACTGAGCCCCCTGAGCCCTCCAAGCCCACCGGACCCGGCCGGGACGCCGTTGACCACGACGGCGGTGCCGGACGTCAGCGTGAACCTGACCGTCCTGGGCCGGCTGTCGCGGAACTTGTAGGCGCGGGTCACCACCAGCGACGCGTCGGCGGTGCGGACCGACGCGACGGTCCCGACCACGGACACCGCACCCGGTGCCGGTGTCACCCCCGCAGCCCGGGCTTCCCCCGGCGTCATGAACTGGCTTCCGGCGACCACGGCAGCGATCAGACCCGCGGTGCGGTGATGACGTCGTGACAAGGTTCCGCCTCCTGATGGTGTGCCGGAACCGGTAGCGTCCCCGACCAGGGTTGCGGCCCGGGTGCCGTCGCGGTCCCGTCCGGTTTCGCGCCGCAGCCTGTCAGCCGGGCGGGTCGGCCAGGAAGGACGAGAGGCGGCCGAGACGGTCGTCCCAGTCGGCAGCGAGGGCGGCCAGGTAGCCCTGGGCGAGCTTGATCGGCTCGGAGCGGTGGCGGAACAGGACCCGGCGGCCGGTGCCGGCGTCGCTGGTGACCAGGCCGGCGTCGGCGAGGAGGGCGAGGTGCTTGGCGACGCCCTGGCGGGTGATCGACAGGCGGCCGGACAGGTCGGTGGCCGTGCTCGGGCCGTGCTCGGCGAGCGAGGCGAGGATCGCCCGGCGGTTGGGGTCGGCGAGGGCTGTGAAGACGGCGACCGCCGTTTCCTCGGGTTCAGACGGCATGGCTCGAGGTCGTCGGCATGGTCGGCTCCTGCGGTCGCGGCGTGGCGATCTACCGTACCTGGACCGCCGCACCCGCTCGACGCATCCGGCTCCACGGCCGCCCGCCCGGCCCTGCCGCGGCGGCCGGTCATGCACCCCGGGACGCGGCCCGCACCGCCCGCCCGGAGCTGCCTCGGCGGCCGGTCAGGCACCCCGGAAAGCGGCCCGCGCCGCCTGCCCGGAGCTGCCGCGGCGGCCGGCACGCCTCCGTGAAGCGGCCGGTCAGCCGCCCCAGAGCGTGAGCGCGAGCGTCGCCACGCCGGAGCCCGCCAGGGCGAACGCCCACACCCGGTCGGCGTCGAACCTCGCCCTGACCCGCACCGGGCGCAACCGCAGCACCTCGTAGGCCACCAGCGCGACCAGGCCCGCCGCCGCGACCATCGCCGCCGTGTGGACCGTCGTGGCGAGGATGCCGGTCATCGCCGAGGTACGGCCGGCGGCGCCGACGGCGTGGCCGTGGTGGGCGGCCGCCGGCACCGCGGCGAGCAACGGCAGCAGGACGAGCCCGGCGCCGTGCGCGGATGACATCAGGAACGACCACGTGAGCAGGTCGGCCGGGCGCGGGCCGGTCCGGTGGTGGCTCGGGGACAGCAGCCGCCAGACGCCGAACGCGGTCAGCGCGACCCCGCCCGCGGTCGCGACGAGCCGCGCGCCGGTCACCGACATGAGCGCCGCGACCAGCGTCGCGATCACGAACACCGACGCGGCGTGGCCGAGCGCGATCGGCCCGAGCGTCGCCGCGATCGCCGCGCGCCGCCGCTCCCGCACCCCGCCGGCGAGGGCGAAGAGCCACCCCATGCCCGGGTTCAGCCCATGGAATGCGCCGAGCCCGGCCAGCACCACGTACTGCCACGGATGCATTGCCCGCTCCCTTGTCGCAACCGTCCGGTTGCAGCAACGTATCGCAACTTGGAGGTTGCGTCAACGATGGTGGGGATCCGTGGGGCGGTCCGGGTCAGGCGACGTCCGGATTCGAGGGGAGCGCCAGCCAGCAGTGGTCCAGCCCCGGGTCGGCGAACGCGACCCGGCGCGGCCGGCGCTTCGCCCGGTACATCGCCTCGTCCGCGGCGCGCACCAGCTCCTCGGGGTCGACGGCGGCCTCCGGGTCGTCGGCGACCGCCACGCCGATGCTGGTGGCGACCGTGATCGTCGCCAGGGACAGCACCAGCGGCTCCTCGACCGCGGCCAGGATGCGCTGGAGCACGGGCGTGACCCGGTCGACCGGCCCGAACTGCTCCAGCACCACCACGAACTCGTCGCCGCCGAGGCGGGCCACGAAGTCGGTGCTGCGGACGGTGCCGGCGAGCCGGCCCGCGATGCGGATGAGCAGTTCGTCGCCGACGGCGTGGCCGTACTTGTCGTTGACGGGTTTGAAGCCGTTGAGGTCGAGGAACAACACGGCGATCGGCCCGCCGCCGCGGCGGACCCGTTCGGTGGCGTCGCGGATCCGCCCGACGAGCCGGCGCCGGTTGGGCAGGCCGGTGAGGACGTCGTGCGCCGCCTCGTGCTCCTGCCGCCGCTGCTCGGTGACGTCCCGGTTGACGAAGACGTACCCGGCGGGCGTGCCGTCGTCGGACGCGTGCAGCGCCGACACTGACGACAGCACGGTGAGCGGCGCCGCGTCGGAGCGCCGCTCGCGCAGCTCGCCCTCCCACCGCCCGGACGCGGCCACGTCCTGCAGCATCTGCGCCGCGGGGACCTCGGTGTCGTCGGTGACGCACGCGGTGGCGAGCAGCGCGAGCAGGTCGCAGCCGACCGCGTCGCCGGAGGAGTACCCGTACAGGCGCTCGGCCCCGGAGTTCCAGCTGACGATCACGCCGTCGGCGTCGCAGGAGACGATGGCGTCGGAGATCGCGTCCAGCAGGTCGCCCTGGCGGCGGGCGTCCTCGAGCAGCTCCAGCGTCGCGGCGAACGCGTGGCTGTGCTCGATCACCCCGCCGGCGACGGTCGCGGCCGCCTCGACGAACGCCATGTCCGCGGCCTGGACGGCGTCGCCGTCGCTCCCCAGCACGCCGAGCGCGCCGATGACCGTTCCCCGGGCGAGAATGTGCGCCACACTGATGGCGTTTTCCGCGTCTGTACGGGGTGGCCCGGCGACCGCGTCGAGCAGCGCTCCGGCCAGGGCGGGCCCGGCCTCACCGGCGGTCCGGACCACCGGCGCGGCGCCCGTGGTGAGCGCTCCCACGACGCAGCAGTCCGGCAGCTCCGCGCCGACGGCGGAGACCAGACGCTCCAGAAGGTGGCCGTCGTCGGGCGGTGCGTCCAACATGCGGACGCAGACGTCTGCCACCGCACGCAGTCGGGACACATCGTTCTATCGGCCGCCGGAACGCGAACTGAAGCACCCTCGCGGGCAGGCCCGGCGTGTGCCGCCGCTCAGTCCTTCCCGTCCGGCGCGGGCGGCTGCCCCTCGTCGCCGCCCGTGGTCGGCGGCGGTGGTGCGTCGTCGCCGCCCGTGGCCGGTGGTGGTGGTGTGTCGTCGCCGCCCGCGGTGCGGGTGCCGGCGCGTGGGGTGCCGAGCACGATCAGCGCCGGGCCGGCGATCGTGAGCGCGGCGGTCAGCGCCGGCCCGTACTCAACGCCCTCGTCCACCGCGGTGCCCCAGGCGATCGCCGTGTAGGCGTCCCCGCACAGGGCGTCGGTGAGCGCGGCCACGGTGAGCCACGCGCCGGTCAGGTCGGACTGCGTCACGGCCGCCTGCACCGCGACGAGCCCCGCCCCCGCCGCCACCAGCCACCGGCGGTCCTCGCGCCGGCCGGCCAGGAGCAGCAGTCCGAGAGCGGCCGCGACGGCGAGCGGCCCGGGCCACGCGCAGCGGGCCACCCCGGCCATCTCGTCCAGGTCGACGTCGAACCAGAGGCCGGCCAGGACGCCCACGCCCACCACGACGGCCGCGACCGTGGTGGCCACGACCCGCACCCGCCGGTGGGCGCGGGGCAGCCCGAGCACGGCGGCCACCAGCAGGACCACCGCGCCCAGCTGGACCAGTGTCGCGATGGACTCCGACCGGTACGCCCGGCCCGCGGCGTCCAGCATGGCCTGCAGCGCGACCGTCTGCGACGGCCCGTACCCGAACCAGCCGGCGTCCTGTCCCGTGTCGTCGACCGCGGCGTCCCGTACCAACGCGGCGACCGCGAACAGCAGGCAACCTGCCGCCGGCGCCCACCGCGACCGGCTCCACCGGACGGCGAGCACCGCCAGCACGACCAGCGCCGCCGCCGTGCACCGCAGCGACACCTGCGTCGCCGACAGCGCCGCCGCCGACACCGCCAGCACCCCGGTCACCGCGAACATGGACACGAGCAAGGACAGGCGCACCGCCGGATCTTGCCACAGCACCCGCCACCGCAGGGGGCGCCGAACTACATGGGTGTACTTATCGATCATTGCTTCCCGCTGGTGACGGGGCTGTCGTAGCGTCGGGTGGTGAGCGCGGCCGTGATGCAGACACCCGACGGGCGGTGGCGCGTCGAGGTCGGCGGGGTGGGCTCCGTCGCGTGGTACAGGGTGATCGGCCCGGGCGTGTCGCGGGCGGTGCCGAGCGTGGACAAGCTCGCCGACGTGCTGCGCGAGGAAGGCGTCGAGCTCGGCGACTTCGTCGAGCCGGAAGTCGCCTGACGCCCGCTCAGACGGTGACCGGGCGGCGCTTGCGGTCGTACATCTTCCGGTCCGCCTCGGCGACGAGCTGCTCCGCCGTGCCCGGCCCGGCAAGCGCGGTGCCTGCCTCGTCGGACGCACTGCCTGCCGTGTCGAGTGCGCCGCCTGCCTTGCCGGTCGCGGTGCCTGCCGTGTCGAGTGCACCGCCTGCCTTGCCGGTCGCGGTGCCTGCCTGGACGGGGGCGGTGGCCGCCCTGCCGGACGCGGCGCCCCGCCTGTCGGGGGTCGGGCCCGACTTGTCGAGGGCGGGGCCCGACCCGGTGAGGGCGGTGCCGATCGTCACGCCGACGTCGACCTGGTGGCCGGCGACCGTCATCGGCGCGCCGACGGCGGCGGTCAGCCGGCGCCGCAGCGCGTCGGCCCGCGTGGCGTCGACGCCGTGGCAGACGATCAGGAACTCGTCGCCGCCGATCCGGCCGACCAGGTCGCCGGGGCGCACCGCGGCGCGCAGCCGGGCCGCGACCTGCCGCAGGACCTCGTCGCCGGCGAGGTGGCCGAGCGTGTCGTTGATCGGCTTGAAGCGGTCGAGGTCGCAGTACAGCACCCCGACGCCGGCGCCGAAGGACTCCTCCAGCCTGGCCAGGACGCCGTGCCGGTTGAGCAGGCCGGTGAGCTCGTCGTGGCTGGCGCGGTGCGCCAGCGCCGACTCGGCCTCGGCGCGCTGGCGCAGCAGCTGGCCGATCCGGGCGAGGACGAGCCCGATGACGACGAGCGTCCCGACGCTGAGCAGCGGCGCGTCGGCCTTGCCGCCCCACAGGACGGGCAGCGCGCCGACGACCGGGTTGATCGAGAGGACCGCGCCGAGGTGCGCCAGGCGCAGCGTGGGGCGCTCCGGCTGCCGCCCGACCGGCTCGGTGAGCGTGACCGCCGCCGGGTGCAGCGCCGCGGCGCCGAAGCTCAGGTACGCCACCGCCCACAACGCCGGCACGACCTGCGTGGCCACCGGGTGGGGCAGGTCCGCGGCCAGTACCGACGCGACGACCCCGGCGAGTCCCAGCGCGATCGACACATAGAGGTAGCGCAGCGACCCCGTGCCCATCGTCCGGGCGATGCGCCGCATCGAGCCGAGCGTGGCCAGCAGCGCCAGGAGGTTGGCCAGCGCCAGCAGCTGCACCGCCGCGGGCGCGTGCCCGGCGGCCAGCCGCGGCCGCAGCACGAACTCCCACAGCGGGCCCGCGGCGCCGACGCCGATCAGCGCCGCGTCGATGACCCCGCCGCCGTCGCCGGGCGTGTGCCGGGTCACGACGACCGCGCTGGCCGACAGCAGCCCGAGGAACCCGGCGGCCATCAGGACCGGCGCGACGAGCCCGCCGCCCGGCACCTCGACGCCGAGGTCGGCGCCGAGCCCGAGCAGGTTGGTGCCGGTCAGCAGCCCCAGCCCGACGAGCGCCAGGTGCCAGGGCAGCGGGCCGCCCGGCCGGCGGCGGCGCAGGTGCCAGCCGATCGCGGCGGCCGGGGCCAGCCCGCTGAGCAGCATGACGAACGCCTCGGCGGGCCCGTCGAACGCCAGCAGCGCCGTCACCGTCACGACGACGGCCAGCGCATAGGCTCGATGCAGGATCACCACCCCGGAGAGATCGTCCTTCGGCGTGCGGGCATGAGCAGAACGGTAGGCTGCCCCGCATGTCCGCCTATGGCCCAGCGCTGTTCGTGTCCAGGAACGACGGCGCGGCGGTCCCGCCGGAGGAACAGGAGACGATCCTGCACCTGGTCCGCGCCGCCGCCGCCACCGTCCGCCTGAAGGACGAGCAGGGCGCGCCCGCCGACCCCCGCGTCTACGACTACGACGAGTACGAGCCGCTCGCCCTCGGTGTGCTGCTGTACTCCGGCTACGCGTACGGCCAGATGCCGGAGGAGATCCAGCAGGACCAGGACGACGCCTGGACCGCGGAGACCACCCGCGTCGCGGCAGAGGTCGACCGCCACGCTCCCGGGGTCTACGCCTTCACCGGCTACGGCGTCGAGGACTGAGCCCCGGGCAGGTCGGGCAGGGGCACGCCGAGGGCGGTGGCCAGTTCGAGGGTCCGGCGCGGCGTGACGCAGCGCCGGGTCAGTGCGGCCTCGTCGAGGCGGCCGGTGCGGGCCTGGAAGAGCACCGGGGCGGCCGGGTGCGCCCGCAGGGCCGCGTCGGGGAGCTCACGGGCGAGCGCCTGGGCGGCGGCGACGAGGGCCGGCAGCGACGAGCGCAGCAGCTCGGCCCACGCCGCGACCTCGTCCAGCCACGGGTCCTGAGCGGGGGACAAAGTGCGGGACAGGGCGGCGGTCAGGTCGGGCCAGGTGTAGTCGCGCCAGGGGCGGGTGCGCAGGACGGGGAGCTGCCACTCGCGGCGGGTGACCGACCAGTGGTCGGCGTGGGCGGGGACCGCGTGGACGGTGCGGCCCGGCAGGACCAGGGCGGTCAGGTTCCAGCCGTGGCAGGCGCCGGTGTCCAGGCCGAAGACGCGGCCGTCGCGCAGCAGCGGCTCGCGGCCGGTGACGTGGTGGCCGAAGGCGACCGGCTCCGGGTCGGTGTAGTGCTCGTGCCAGTGGCCGGTCGGGACGATCCCGGCGAGGGCCTTCTCGCCGCTGGTCGAGCCGCACAGGATCTCTTCCCGCTGCTCGTCCAGCGGCACGCCCGGGACCAGCGCCGCGTGCACGACCCGGACGTGCTCGTTCTCGAAGAAGTACGGCAGGGTCCGCATCCACGCGACCGCGTCGGCGTAGCCGGCGCCGAGCTGCAGGCGGGTGATCTCCTGCGCGTAGGAGAGGACGCCGCGGACGTGCTTGCGCTCGTGGTTGCCCATGACGACGACGGAGTTGGGCCGGGAGCGGAAGAAGCCGACGACCTCGGCGGGTGACGGGCCGCGGTCGACCAGGTCCCCGACGCTGACGAGCAGGTCGTCGGGGCGCAGCGCGACGGCGTCGCAGAGCTCGAGCAGCTCGGTGAAACAGCCGTGGATGTCGCCGACGACGACGGTGCGTCCCATCCGCAGGAGCGTAGGAACGCGCCGTGGCGGCGCGCAATTGGTTTAGGCGAGGAAAGCGGTGACCCTGGTTGGCAAAAATCGCCGTGGCGATTCTTAAGGAGAAGGAAGGACCACCATGGCCTCGCCCTTGGATGCTAGCACCTGCCCCAGATCCACGGGATCGAATTGACTGTCCTGGTTGGACGGTCGGAAGACGTAGGCGGGGCCGCCGGTGAGGGCGGCGTCCGTGTCGTCGTAGCGGACCGGCATGCCGTCCCCGGCGGCCGGGGCGTGCCGGAACAGGTCGTGCACGCTCGGCAGGCTCGCCAGGTACTCGACGTACGGCGGCAGCGTCCCGGCCAGCAGCGCCCCGTTGAGCGACGCCGACTGGACGCGGGAGGGCAGGTTCGCGTCGAGGTACACCAGCTCGCGGCGGGACAGGTCGAGGTGGGCGACGAACTTCGTCAGCCCGGCGCCGCGGACCGGGAACGACAGCTGGACGCGGCCCGGCTCGAACAGCCTGCCCTCCTGCGGCTGCGAACCCCACTGCAGCGCGGCGTGCACGTCGCTGGCGGCGTCGAACGAGCGGCGGGAGAAGCACAGCAGGCTCCACACCGCGTAGCGGACGCCGGCGGCGGCGAGCTCGTCGAGGTAGAGGTCGATGAGCTGGCAGGCGCGGCCGTCGAGGTCCTTGGAGTTCGTCGGGTCGCCGGAGAACACCGCCGCGTCGCCGAACCGGTTGTGGTCCCAGCAGCAGGCGCCGACCGGCTGCCAGGCGTCGTCGAAGAAGTTCCAGCTGTTGTCGTACCAGATGTTGCCCACCGTGGGACCCGTCGCCCAGTAGGACGCGCTGCGCACGAACCGCACCTCGTCGGGGATGCCGAAGACGGTGCCGCGCCCGTACGGTGCGAGCTCGGCGTCGTTCGTCGGCAGCTTCACCTTCTCCGTCGCCGGGTCCAGCGCCACGGGCCCGGTGCCGGCGAGGCGGCGGGTCAGCTCGGCGTCGATCGCGGCCAGCACGGCGTCGCGCGGGCCGGCCGGCAGCCGGTCCCCGCCGGCCGCGACGACCTGCGCCCGCGACCAGTTGCCGCGCGGCGGGAACATGCGCCACTGCCGCGCGTCGACGGTCTCCAGGTGCCGCCGCAGCTGGAGCAGCCGCAGGGTCGTGAGGTCCCGGACGACGGTCCCGACGCCGGGCGCCTCGCCGAACGTGACGAGGAGCTGCCGCAGCCGGCGCGCGTACTCGCCCGGCCGGGTGGCGAGCAGGCCCGCCACGGCCGGGTCGCGGGCGGCGAGCAGCCGCTCCACGTCGGAGGCGAACCCGCGCACCGGGCGGCCGGTGTACAGCGCGTCGTACGCCGCCACGACCCGCGGGAACGCGGCCCGGTAGTCGCCGGGGTGCAGCGCGAAGAGCAGGCGCTTGAAGGGCTCCCGGCGCCGGGCGACGTCGTCGAGCAGGTGTGGGGCGCTCTCCAGCATGCCGAGCAGGTGCCGCCGCTCCGCCCGCGTGAAGCGGCGCAGCCGCTGGGCGGCGCGCAGGCCGGGGTCGCCGCCGGAGAGCGCGGCCGCGAGGCGCAGCACGTCGGTCGCGGTCGAGACGCGCGCCTCGACGCCGGTCTCCAGCAGCCGCACGGCGAGCCGGACCCGATTCTCCACGAAGGACACCCCGGCGAGGTCGACCGGCCCCTCGGTGAGGTCGGTGACGTCGCGCCACTGGTCGTCGGTCCAGCGCGCCGGCAGCGCGTGCAGCCCGGCGAGGATCCGTGGCAGCGTGGCGTCGTCGGCCGGGTGCAGCACCCGCGGCGCGGGCAGGTCCCGCAGCGGCGCCCGGGTCGCCTCCTCCTGCGTCACCAGCTCGTTGGGTAGCCCCCAGTACATGAGGATCTGCCGCAGCCAGTACTCCGCCTCGTCCATGGCGAGGACCTCGGCCGGGAAGTTCTTGTAGACGACGAAGTCCGCCATGCGCTTGTCGTCACCGGTCAGCGCGGCGAGCACCGGCTCGACGCCGGCCCACCACTGCCGCAGCTCGTCCTCGCCTGACGCGCTCAGCATGGTGTACGCGCGGGCGGACAGCGCGAAGCCGTAGTGGGCGATGTTCGCGGTCACGGTCGCGAGCGCCGCCGCCGGGGCGGTCCGCGGCGCCGGTGCGGGCATGGCGATGAGGTCGCGGGCGATCAGGACTCGTTGCACGCCCGTGAGGGTCCCGCACCCGCGGCACCACGGTCAAAGGCGTTTGCGGTGCCGGCCGGACCACCGCTGTCGGGTTCCCGCCTCGGTCCGCTCCAACCGGACGGCGATCGCGGCGTCTTAGGGTGCATGACCGGATGGTGGGGAGACAGATGTCAATGACGATGTGGGAGGCGGGCCCGGCGGTGGCCGAGACGGACGCCCGGCAGGAGTTCTTCGCGGCCGAGTATCCGCGGCTCGCGGGATGGGTGCGCAGGCAGGTCGGCGACGACGACACGGCGCACGACGTCGCGGCCGAGGCGTTCACCCGCCTGATGTCACGGTGGTCTGCGGCGCAGGAGCCGCATGCCTACCTGTACAAGACGGCGGTCAATCTGCTGAAGGACCACTGGCGGCGGACCCGCAAGGAGCGGCGCGCGCTGAGCCTCGTGGCGGCCGAGCAGGACCACGGCCCGGACGGCCGGCCCGACCGGGCCAGCGACCTGCGGGGGCTGCTCGAGCCGCTGCCCGAGCACCAGCGCACCGCGGTGCTGCTGCACTACCTCGCCGGGTTCTCGATCCGGGAGGTGTCGGCGATCGTCGGCCGGGCGGAAGGGACGGTCAAGTCGGATCTGTTTCAGGCGCGGGCGCGCATTCGAGTGGAGTTGGGTGACAATGATGACTGACCGTTTCGAGACCTGGTTGGACGAGCAGCAGGTCGAGCTCCTCGCTCCGCCTCCGGGCGCGTATCCGAGCATCGCCCGGTCCGCGCGGCGCCGGCGGGCCGGCCGGGCGGTCGCCGGGGTGGCCGCCGCGACCCTCGCCGTCGCGGTAGCCGTGGGCGCCGTGCACCAGTTCATGAACGCGACCCCGCCGCCGGACCTGCCCGCGTCGACGCCGACCGCAGGGCCGACGAAAGGGCCGACGGAGGCGCCGACGACAGCGCCGACAGACAGGCCGACGGCGGCAGGCAGCACCGGTGCTTCCGCACCCGCCGGCAGCGCGACGACGCAGCAGGTGACCGGGCGGTGCCGGACGGACGAGCTGCGGGTGACCGCCATTGGCGCGCCCGGCGGCGGCGCGATGGGCGGCGTGTACACGTGGCTCGTCTTCACCAACACGTCCGGCCGGACGTGCTCGTTGTACGGGTTCCCGGGCGTGTCGTACGTGACGGGGGCGTCCGGCACCCAGATCAACGAGCCGGCGGTGCGGGAAGGCACCACTGCGGTGCGGGTCGACCTCGCTCCGGGGCAGGGCGCCCACGCCCAGGTACGAACCG
The DNA here is from genome assembly GCF_040614215.1 of Dactylosporangium sp. NPDC006015. Taxonomy (NCBI): domain Bacteria; kingdom Bacillati; phylum Actinomycetota; class Actinomycetes; order Micromonosporales; family Micromonosporaceae; genus Dactylosporangium; species Dactylosporangium sp. NPDC006015. The sequence continues at coordinate 125,712 of NZ_JBEXUD010000027.1, read as the reverse complement.
GGCAATCAGGCGCATACCCTGACACGTGCCATCCTGTCGAGGCGGCCGGGTACCGGGTGTACGTGCCCGACGAGACGGCGTCCGTGTTCGTGCCATGGCGGGTGAAGGTGTGCTCGACCGACGGCGTCAACGGCATGCTGATCGGCCCGGTGTTCCCGGGGACGTCCGGATAGTCGCGGACACGCGCCGGAGCGGGTACGGTGCCTCGGCAGGCGGTGGTCGCTCAGGTCCCGCGGGTCGCGGTCGATGAGCATCTGGGACGGGGCGGGTAGAAGGACGGGCTGCAGATGACGGGATCGGGACAGCCGAGCCCGGTGGCGCGGCTCCGTGACGCGGTGTTCGGGGCTTCTCGCGCCGATATCGCCCTTCAGACCGGGATTGTCCTGATCGCGTGGGTATGGTTCGCGGTCAACGTCCAGGGCCCGGTCGGCTCCCCGGTGCTCGGCTGGGTGCCGAACCTGTGCTCCGCCGCGCTGGCCGGCGCCGCGCTCTGGACCGTCGGCACCGGCCCGCGGGTGAACCCGGCCGCGGCCCGGTTCTGGCGGTACATGGGCGCCGGCACCCTCCTCGTGGGTGTCGGCTCCGTGGTCCGCGGGATCCAGGCGATCAACGAGCCGCGGGGCAGCATCGGCCCGGTGGACGGCGCGATCTACCTGGTCGCGGTGCTGCTGGAAGGGTGGGCGCTGCTACGGCTGCCGCTCGGGCTGGAGCGCGGCCGGCGGCGGGTCACGTTCCTGCTCGACGCGTGCACGGTCGTCGTCGCCGGCGGGCTGTTCCTGTGGCAGTTCTGGCTGCGCCCGTCGCTGGAGCGCGACAGCGGCAACCAGGCCGCGTTCGTCACGGGGCTGGTCACGCTGGTCGTGTCGATGCTGGCACTGTTCGCGATCGTGAAGGTGGCGCTGACCGGCACGTCGACCGTCGACAAGGCCGCGCTGCAGTGGTTCGGCCTCGCGATCGTCGTCGGGGCGCTCGCGTCGGCGCCGGAGGCGCTGCTGCCGCCCGGCGCACCCAGCCCGAGCCAGCTCGCGGTGCCGCTGAGCTGCCTGTTCGCCGTGTTCGCCGCCCGCCTGGAGCGCCGCGGCCGGACCGCGCCGGACCCGGCGGTCACGGGAGGGCGCCGCCGGCCGTTCAGCGTCATGCCTTACGTGGCCGTCGCCGCCAGCAACGTGCTGCTGCTGTTCGTCATGTCCTCCGACGACCCCGGCGAGCGGCTCGGTGCCGCCGTCGGCGTGGTGATCCTCGCCGTGCTGGTCATCGCCCGGCAGATGCTCACGTTCCAGGACAACACCCGGCTCGTCGCCCGGCTCGACGCGGGCATGGTCGAGCTCGGCGACCGGGAGCGCCGCTTCCGCTCCCTCGTGCAGAACGCCTCCGACCTCATCACCGTCACCGACGCCGACGGCGTCCTGACCTACGTCAGCCCCGGCGCGACCCGCCTGCTCGGGCTCCCGGCCGAGCAGTGGCCGGGCCGGCCCGCCGCCGACATGCTCTACGTCGACGACGTGGACCTCGTGCTCACGGCGTACCAACGCGTCATCGACGACCCAGGGGCCCCGGCCGTCTTCCAGGCCCGGCTCGCGCACGCCGACGGCAGCTGGCGCTGGGCCGAGATCACGATGGCGAACCTCCTGCACGACCCCGGCGTCGCCGGCATCGTCTGCAACTCCCGCGACATCACCGACGCCCGGGACTTCCAGCAGCGGCTGAGCCACCAGGCCAGCCACGACGCGCTCACCGACCTCGCCAACCGCAGCCTCTTCGGCGAACGGGTCTCCGAGGCGCTCGCCGCCGGCCCGCCCGAGCGGCTCCGCGTGCTGCTCATCGACCTCAACGAGTTCAAGACCGTCAACGACACCCTGGGCCACGCCGTCGGCGACGCGCTGCTGATCGCCGCCGCCAACCGCCTCCGCGGCGCGGTCCGGCGCGCCGACACCGTCGCCAGGCTGGGCGGCGACGAGTTCGCGGTGCTGCTGGAGCACGCCGACGACGAGGCCGCCCTCGCGGTCATCGCCCGCATCGCCGCCGCGTTCGAGGAGCCCGTCCACGTCGACGGCCACCGGCTGCGGCTGGCCGCCAGCATCGGCGTGGCGCTCGGCACCGTCGCCGCCACGCCCCAGGAGCTGCTGCGCCGCGCCGACGTCGCGATGTACGCGGCGAAGGCCGACCGCGACGGCCCCCGCATCCGCCACGTCGACTACGCCGCGCCGCTGGACGTCCAGGTCCAGGCCCGCGCCACGCTCGAACGCGACCTGCGCACCGGTATCGACGAGGAGCGGTTCTCCGTCGTGTACCAGCCGATCGTGGCGCTCGCCGGGGCCGCCGCCGCATTGGACCCGGGCACTGACCCGGGCGCGGCCCCGGCCGTGGTCCCGGTCATGGTCGAGGCGCTGGTCCGCTGGGAGCACCCGGACCTCGGCACGGTCTCCCCGGGCGACTTCATCCCCGTGGCCGAGGCGTCCGGTCTCATCGTGCCCCTCGGCCGGTGGATTCTCGCGCAGACCTGCCGTCAGGCGGTGCGCTGGCATCAGCTGTACGGCGACGCCGCCCCACGGATGAGCGTCAACGTCTCGGCCCGCCAGCTGCAGGAGGCCGACTTCGCCGCCGAGGTGGCGCGGCTGCTGGCGGCGTCCGGCCTCGCCCCGCACCGGCTCACCGTCGAGATCACGGAGACCGCCACCCTGCACCCCTCCTGCGTCCAGTCCGTGCACGCCCTGCGCGCGCTCGGGGTGCGCATCTCGCTCGACGATTTCGGCACCGGCCACTCCAGCCTCAGTACCCTGCAGACCTGCCCCGTCGACGAGATCAAGCTCGACCGGGCCTTCACCGGCACCTGTACGGCCCCCGACGGTCGTACGGTCGCCGCCGCCGTCATCCAGATGGCCCGCGCGCTGCGTCTCGACGCCGTCGCCGAGGGCATCGAGACACCGGCGCAGGCCCAGCGGCTGCGCGAGCTCGGCTACCCCCACGGCCAGGGCTACCACTTCGCGAAGCCACAGCCTGCGGAGGCCATCGACGCGCTGCTGGCCGCCGGCACGCCGACCGTCGCCGCCCACTGAGCGCAACGCCCGCCGTAGCCCGCCCGCCGCGGACTACGCCGCCGGTCGTAGCCGGTCGCGCCCTGCGCACGACGACCGCGGCCCGCCGTGGTTCCTACGGTGACGCATGTACCTCCCACATGCGCTCGAGAGGAGCCCTCCAATGCTCGCTTCCGTCGACCCAACGGCGGCCACCGTGGCCATGATGAGCGCCGGCCGTGGCACGGCGATCCTGGCCGGCGTGATCGCCCTGCTCGGCATCGCCATCGGCGCCGCGACCCTGAACCGCACCTCGCGCGCCGAGGACCCCGGCAACCTGCTGCGCTGGACCTTCGCCGCGCCCGTCCTGGGCGCGTTCGCGGTGGTCCTCGGCACCGTCGTCGTCGCGACCGCCGACGGCGGCGTGGGCACCGGCAACGGCCTGGCCGGCGGCGTCGTCGCCATCGTCCTCGGCCTGACCGCCGCCGTCCTCGGCGGGCTGGCCCTGCGCCGCACCCGTTCCCGCCGCACCGGCTGACACCGAGCCGCCGCGGGCTCGACGGAGGTCCGTCCGGCGGGACCTGGCCGCCCGGGCCGGACGCGGGCGGTCCGCGCTCGAACGGGCCGGTGGCGCGCGACGATCGGGCAGGTGCGTGTCGGCGGGCCGGTGGAATCGCCGCCACGGGTATTGACCAGGATCGGGCCGGCTGGTTACAGATCAACTGTGACCACGAAGGAGCCCGCCCTGAAGCGACTCGCGACGATCGCCACCGCCGTGCTGCTCGCCGTGTCGGCCGGATGCGCCGACGACCCGGCGGGCGGACCGTCCGAGGCGGGCGCGCCGCAGGACGTGTGCGGCCCGATCGAGCGGCTCCAGCCCGACGAGGTGCTCGGCGGGGCGCCCGCCGGGCACCGGCCCTGCGCGGCGGACTCCACGGCGGGCATGCTCGGCGTCGCGGTGTGGACCGCCGCCGACGGCAGGCGGGTCTCCGTCGGCGTCGCGGGCGGCGCGCACGCGGCCACGTTCGAGCAGCTGTACGCGGCGGCGCCCGAACCCCAGCGGTGCACCGCGGGCGGGGGCGTGCGCTGCGTCGACAAGACCAGCACCGGCCAGGCCGAGACCGGGACGCTCATCGTCGAGCGGGGCAGCACGTACCTCGTCGTCTGGCTCTCCGACACCGGCGGCCACCAGGCCGGGCTCGACGTCCCGGCGGAGCGTCGCCCGGCGTTCCTGCGCCTCGCCGCGGCGGCGATGCGGTCCGTCTACGGCACTGAGGTGCACTTCCCCGACGCTGCCGCCGGCCGGTCGCCCGCGGGGAACACGGCGGCGCCCACCGGCACCGGCACCGGCACCGGCACCGGCACCGGCAGCGGCAGCGGCAGCGGCAGCGCAGGCTCGGCCGACCCAGTCGTCGCCGAGCTCGGCAAGCTCGGCTACCAGCGCACGATGACCGGCGGGTACCAGTCGCCGCAGCTGGGCCGGAAGGTCACCATCGAGGACTGGAAGCCGGCGTCCGGTGCAGGGCCGACCGTGCAGCTGTCGGACGCGCCGCCCGGCCGGCCCGGCGCCCTCGCCGTCGCCGACGTCGACTGGGGGCAGGTCGGCCAGTACCAGCGGTTCCTGTGCGAGCCCGACGACGCCACCGCGTTCAAGGTCGCCCGCAGCATCGACCTGTCCCGCATCGTCAAGGACAACGTCACCAACGGCGTCACCCAGCCGCAGCCCGGCCCCAGCGGCTCCCGCACCGTCGCCGGCAACGGCGTCACCTGCACCGCCCGGTGATGGAGCGGCCCACACCGGGCGACCGTCCGGCGGAGCCGGCCGGAGGGCCGCTCAGCAGGCGTGCCCTGCTGGCCGGTGGCGCGCTGGCCGCGGGAGGGGTGGTCGCCGCCGGCGTGGCGGCCGTGCGCGGCAGCACCGGCGACGGGCCCGGCCCGGCGCCCGCGCCGGCCGCGGAGCTGGGCGGGCTGATGGTGCCGTTCTACGGCGCGCACCAGGCGGGTGTGGAGACGCCGGCGCAGGCGCACGCCGCGTTCGTCGCGCTCGATCTCGCCGAGGGCGTGGACCGGGCGGCGCTGCGCCGGATGATGCTGGTGCTCACCGACGGCGCGGCGCGGCTGACGCAGGGCCGCGCGCCGCTCGCGGACGGCCAGCCGGAGCTGGCGCACCTGCCGTCCCGGCTGACCGTCACGTTCGGGTTCGGGCCGCGGCTGTTCGACGTCGCCGGGCTCGCCGGGCGGCGGCCGGCGTCGCTGGAGCAGCTGCCCGCGTTCGGCATCGACCGGCTGCAGGAGCGGTGGAGCGGCGGCGACGTGCTGCTGCAGCTCTGCGCCGACGACCCGCTGACCGTCGCCCACGCGCAGCGCATGCTGGTGAAGGACGCACGGTCGTTTGCCACCGTACGATGGGTGCAGCGCGGGTTCCGCCGCGGTCGCGGCATGCAGGGCGACGGGGTGACCCAGCGCAACGTCCTCGGCCAGCTCGACGGCACCGGCAACCCGGCTCCGGGCACCCCGGCCTTCGCGGGCGCGGTCTGGACCGACGCCGGACCGGCCTGGCTGCACGGCGGGACGACGGTGGTGGTGCGCCGGATCCGCGCGGAGCTGGAGGCGTGGGACGCCACCGGCACCGCCGGCAAGGAGTCCGCCGTCGGCCGGCGGCTGTCCGACGGTGCGCCGCTCACCGGGCGGCACGAGCTGGACGAGCCGGACCTCACCGCGAAGGACGCGCACGGGCGCCCGGTCATCCCGGAGCTCTCGCACATCGCCCGCGCCCAGGTGGGCTCGGACCGGCTGCGGATCTTCCGCCGCGCGTACAACTACGACGAGCCGCCCGCCCCGGACGGCACCGCCGACAGCGGGCTCGTCTTCGCCTCGTTCCAGCGCGACGTCGGCGAGCAGTTCGTCCCCATCCAGCGCAGGCTCGCCGAGGCCGACCTGATGAACGAGTGGATCACCCCGATCGGGTCCGCGGTCTTCGCCGTCCCGCCCGGCTGCGCTCCCGGCGGCTGGGTCGGCGAGCGGCTGCTCAGGTAGCCGGACGGGGATCGGCACCCGCTCGCCCCGATCGATGCCCTTCCGCGAGAATGGGTCGATGGACGTCGACGTCTGGTATCGGACACTGAGGATGGCGGTCGGGACGTACGTGCTGCACCTGCACGACGCCGAGATCGAGGCGGCCGGGCAGCTCTACTGCGTCAGCCCCGGGAACCGGCCGTCCGGCTCCGACGACGGGCGGGTCCCGGCGCCGGCGGAGGACGCGGCGCGGTGGCGGGCGGCGACGGAGGCGGCGCTCGCGGCCCTGAGGTCGGTGGAGGAGCGGGACCGCGCGGCGCGGCGGCAGCTGCACCGGCCGGACCAGGCCTGGCAGGGAGTGTGGTGGGAACTCCGCCGCGACCGGTTGCACCGGGACTACGAGGTGCGGAAGGCGGCACTGGAGGTCGAGGTGCGGGCGGCCTACCGCGCCTTCCGGGACGAGGCCGGCGACCTCACCGACCACATCGCGGCGTGGCGGGAGCGCTGGGCGCGGGAGGAGCGGGAACGGGAGGAGCAGTCGCGGGCGGAGCGGGTCGCGGCGGTGCGGGCAGGCGCCGACGGCGCCGTCTGGACCTACCGGATCGGAGACCACGGCGGCCACCGCCGGGTGCTGATCTGGCTGCCCGCCGTCGAGCGCGGCGACGGCGACGAGCGCGGTGCGGTCATCCGTGACCTGACGGCCCGGCAGGTGCAGAAGATGATCGGGGAGCGGCGCGGCCGGGACCCGTACCTGTGGATCGCCTGGCGGGAGGCGACCGGGAGGGCGATGCAGGAGTGGTACGAGGACGAGGCACGTCCCGCCGGCAGTGCGCGGGTCGCCACGGACGTCGGGGCGTGGGCGGCGCTGACCGGCGTGGTCGTCGAGCCGGTGGTGTGGCGGCCCGGCGAGCTCGAAGGGCTGCGTGTGGCACCGCCGAGCCGCGGCTCCGGCCCGTCCGGCGTCTCGTCCTGAGCGGGGCGGGCTCGGTGGCGTCTGGTTGACTGGGGCACCCGATCGCCGTCGTACGAGGAGCCGCGCCGTGGCCGCACGAGTGACCCGCAGGGTGACCCCGACCCTCGACGTGGAGGGCGCGCTGTGGGGGCGCGGGCACCTGACGGTCGCCGGGATGGACGAGGTCGGGCGTGGGGCGTGGGCCGGGCCGATCGCCGTCGGGATCGCGGTGGTCGCCGGGGACTGCCCGCCCGTGCCGGAGGGGCTGGCCGACTCGAAGTTCCTGTCGGAGGCGCAGCGGGAGCGGATGGTGCCCGTCGTGCGGGAGTGGGTGCGGCACTGGGCGGTGGGGGAGGCCAGCGCCGAGGAGGTCGACGAGCTCGGGGTGACGGCGGCACTGCGGAAGGCGGGGTGGCGGGCCCTCGCGGCGCTGCCGGAGCACCCCGACGTGATCATTCTCGACGGGGCGCACGACTACCTCAGCGACCCGATGGAGGAGACGCTGTTCTGCCCGGAGCGCAGCATCCCGCCGGTGCGCACCGAGGTGAAGGGCGACGCGCGGTGCGCGGTCGTCGCGGCGGCGTCGATCCTGGCGAAGTCGCACCGGGACCTGTACATGGCGGCGCTCTCGGCCGAGTTCCCGCAGTACGGGTGGGAGCGCAACGCGGGGTACGGGGGCGCGGCCGAGCACGTCGACGGGGTCGCGGCGCACGGGCTGAGTGTCCACCACCGCAGGTCGTGGCGGATGGCGGCTGGTACAACGGGAGCATGACGACAGCTGCGGCGATGAGGGCCGAGGCGGCCGCGCTCCTGGCACTCGCACCGAAGGCGGGGCTGCCGTTCGAGGACGACGCGCACCGGCGCTGGATCGAGTACCGGCCGCGGCCACGGCCGGGCGTGAGCCTCGGCGCGCTGGACCCGGAGGGGCGCAAGGCGGCGCACCGGCTGCTCGCCACGGGGCTGCGCCCGCACGCGTTCGCGCAGGCGACCGTGATCCTCGCGCTCGAGGAGGTGCTCGACCGCGAGGAAGGCTACCGGCGTGGCCGGCACAGCAACGACTACACGATCGTCGTGTTCGGCACGCCGGACGTCGCCGGGCGCTGGGGCTGGCGGTTCGAGGGGCATCACCTGTCGGTGACGATGACGCTCGACGGCGACACGGTCTCGCCGGCGCCGGTGTTCCTCGGTGCGAACCCGCTCGGCACCTGGTATCGCGGCCGGCCCGTGGTGCGGCCGCTCGCGCCGGAGGAGGAGCTCGGCTGGGCGGTGCTGGACGCGGTCCCGCGGGATCTCCTGCCGCGCGTCGTGCTGCGGCCGGCGGCGCCGTCGGACATCCACAGTGGACCGCGGGCGGCGGTCCCGCCGGTGCCGGAAGGCGTCCCGGCGGTCGAGCTGCCCGATCCGGCGCGGCTGCTGCTGGACGAGCTCGTCGCCGTGTACCTGGACCGGCTGCCGGAGGACGTCGCGCCGGCCGTGGACCGGGACCGGCTGTCGTTCGCATGGGAGGGCGCGACCGGGCGCACCGGCCGGCACTACTACCGCGTGCAGGGCCCCGACCTGCTCATCGAATACGACAACACCGCCGACGACCTCAACCACGCCCACACCGTGCTGCGCCGCCCCGACTCGGACTTCGGCGCCGACGTCCTCGCCGAGCACCGGGCCGACTGGCACGCCCGGTAGGGCTCAGGTGCCGCAGAAGGTCTGGAACGAGGCGCCGAAGCCCTCGGGCGCGGGAGCGGCGTAGCGCTCCAGGCCGGGCCGCTCGGTGTACGGGTCGGCGAGGACCTCGACGAGCTCGGTGAGCGGCGCCAGGTCCCCGCCGGTCGCGGCGGCCAGCGCCGCCTCGACGAGGTGGTTGCGGGGGATGTAGACCGGGTTGACGCGGTCCATGGCGCCGGCGTCGGGGGCGAGCGCCTGCCACCGCGCCAGCCACGCGCCGGCTAGGGGGTCGGGCAGGAGGCCGCGGAACCGGCCGGCGTCGCCGCGGGCGGCCACGGCGAGGGCGCGGAAGGCCGACGTGTAGTCGACGCCCTTGGTCTGCAGCAGCGTGAGCAGGTCCTCGACCAGCGGCGCGGCCACGTCGTCGGCGAGTCCCGCCGGCAGGCCGAGCTTGGCGCGCATGCCGGCGGACCAGGCGGCGTCGTGCCGGCGGCGGAATTCCCCGAGGGCGGCCACGGCCAGCTCGACGGCGCGGTCCTGCACCTCGTCGAACAGCGGCAGCATCGCCTCGGCGAGCCGGGCGAGGTTCCACTCCGCGACGACCGGCTGGTTGCCGTAGGCGTACCGGCCGCCGTGGTCGATCGAGCTGTAGACCGTCGCCGGGTCGTAGGCGTCCATGAACGCGCACGGCCCGTAGTCGATGGTCTCGCCGGAGATCGTCATGTTGTCGGTGTTCATGACGCCGTGCACGAACCCGACGAGCATCCACCGTGCGACGAGGTCGGCCTGTGCCGCGACGACCGCCTCGAACAGCGCGAGGTAGGGCTGCTCGGCGCCGGCCGCGGCCGGGTGGTGGCGGGCGATCGCGTGGTCGGCGAGGCGCCGCAGCAGGCCGGTGTCGCCGGTGACGGTGGCGTACTGGAAGCTGCCCACCCGCAGGTGACTGGCCGCCACCCGGGCGAGGACGGCACCGGGCAGCATCGCCTCCCGGCGGACGGGGCGGCCGGTCGCGGTGACGGCGAGCGAGCGGGTCGTGGGGATGCCGAGCGCGTGCATGGCCCCGCTGACCACGTGCTCGCGCAGCATCGGCCCGACCACGGCGAGCCCGTCGCCGCCGCGGGCGAACGGGGTCCTGCCAGAGCCCTTCAGGTGCAGGTCGCGGAGCCGCCCGCCGGCGTCGATCTCGCCCAGCAGCAGCGCCCGGCCGTCGCCGAGCCGCGGGTTGAACCCGCCGAACTGGTGCCCGGCGTAGGCCTGCGCGACGGGCGTGGCGCCGTCGGGCACGGCCGCGCCGACCAGCAGCCGGACGCCGTCGGGTGAGCGCAGCCACGCCGGGTCGAGGCCCAGGTCGGCGGCCAGGGCCTCGTCGAGCACGAGCAGCCGTGGCTCGGGGAACTGCTCGGCCTGCCACGGCACCGCCATCTCGGGCAGCTCACGGGCGAAGCGGTTGCCGAGGGTGACGGCCGTTGCGATGCTCACCCGGTCGAGAGTACGTCCCACTGGCGGGTGATCCGCTCAGCCGTGTTCCCGGTCACGCCGGCCCCTACGCGGGTTCGCGCACGCCACCGGGGTCGGCGCCGCCCTCGTCGTCGCCGGGCATCGGCTCCGCCGGGGCCTCCGGCAGCCAGCCGGGCCTCCCGGGCAGCAGCTCACCCGGGTCGTCGGGCACGGGCTCCCGAGGGTCGATCGGCGGGTACTCCTCGGGGTCAAGATCCGGATTCGCCATTCCGTCAGTATTGGGCACGGACGGCGCCTCCGCCCATCAAGCGCCGCGGGTGGTCACCCGGTCACGCGCCTGGCCGGCCGTGCTGTCCGGGGCCGGCCGTGGTGGCAGCAGGACGCAGAGCGCCGCGAGATCCTCCAGCGACTGATCAGAAACGGACACTCCCGGGCCGACATCGCCCGCGAGATGGGCGTCACCCGCCAGGCCGTCCAGAAGATGCTCAGCGCATGAGAACGCCGGCCGGACCAGGAAGGTCCGGCCGGCGGGTGAACGAAACAGGTCAGCTGGCCGTGCAGGTGAGCGGGGACGGGACGGCGTTCGTGCCGTTCCAGGTGCCGAGGAAGCCGAACGACGTGCTCGCGCCGGCGCCGACGGAGCCGTTGTAGCTGACGTTGCGGGCGGTCACGGCCGCGCCGGAGCTGGTGATCGTCGCGCTCCAGCCGTTCGTGACGGTCTGGCCGTTGGCGTACGACCAGCCGACCGTCCATCCGGAGATCGCCGAGCCGCCGGCGGTGACACGGACCTCGGCCTGGAACCCGCCGGGCCACTGGCCGACGATCGCGTAGCTGGCGGTGCAGGTCTTGCCACCGGGCGGCGGCGGCGAGGACGACGGGCTGCGCGACGCCGACGGCGACGCGGACGGGCTGCGCGACCCCGACGGGGAGACCGACGCGGACGGTGACGTGGTCTGTCCACTGTAGATAGACGCCTCGCGGGAGGTCGCCTTCAGGCCGTTGGCGCCGTTGACGATCCGGTCGCCGAACGTGGTCAGCTGCGCCGGGTTGAAGTTGACCGTCATGTCGAGGATCGGGTCGCTGTTGCCGCTCCACGACCAGGCGATCCAGCCCAGCCCGCGGGCCTGCGCCTCGGACAGGATCGTCTCGTGGTCGACCTCGCCGGAGTTGAACTTCCAGCCGAACTCGCCGACGACGAGCGGCCAGCCCTTGTTCTTGAACGCGTCGAAGTAGGCGACGATCGTGGCGGCGTTGGCGTACACGGCGTACATGTGGATCGACAGCACCGTGTTGTGCTTGGTGTCCGCGTCCAGCACGGTCTGACCCGTGTCACGCATGACGTTCTGCCAGTCCTGGCCCCAGTTCGGGGCGTCGACCATGATGAGGTGCTCGAAGCCGTTGCTGCGCAGCTTCTGGATCGCGGCGGCGGTGGCGGCGGTCCACTGCGCGGGGTTGGTGTTGCCGATCGGCTCGTTGCCGATGTTGATGACGACGTAGTTCTCCTGGCCGACCAGGTTCGCCTTCTGGCTGATCCAGTAGTTGGCGGCCTCGTCCAGCGACGCGGCCGCGCCCTCCTCGCCGTAGCCGGTGGTGTCGTGGACCTCGAGGACGCAGATCAGCTTGTTCTGCTTGCACAGGCTGATGACGGCGGGCACGTCGTTGGAGGGGCCCCAGCGCTTGCCGGTGCCCAGCACCACCCGGATCGTGTTGGCGCCGGCGGCCTTGATGGCCGCGAACGAGGACGTCTGGCCGGTGTACCACACGTGCGGGTGGTTGACCCCGCGCATGATCAGGTTCTGGCCGTTGGCCTCCACGATGTTGCGGCCGCTGATGTGCAGGCCGACCGCGGCGGACGCGGGCTGCATGAACATCACCACCGACGCGGTGACGGCGAGCAGCAGCGCGCCGCCGAGAACGCTGAGTCTTCTCCTCATGGCCTACCTCGAGACATCGATGGGAGCTGGGCGGGCCGGACACTAGGTTCGGCCGTCGACGGCTGTCAACGCGCACGAGCCCCGCGGCGGCCTTCGCGGCGGCGGTGTTTGCGCTGGTACGGACGCGGACGGCGCGGTCACGCCCGGGTGGGACAAACCGTGTACGTTTCACGCGTTGTCCCGGGACACCCCGTTGCGGCGAACGGGTAGATTGGGTGCCGGTGAGCGCGCGGGGGATCTATCGGCTGACGGTGCTGGGCGTCATCGTCGCCTGCGTGATCGTGTCCTGGGTGACGCTGGCGCGGCGCGCCGAGGGGCACCCGCAGAAGCCGGGCCCGCGGCCCGCGTTTCAGCTGCCGTTCCCATGCGGGGAGTCGTGGAGCCTGACCACGTATGCGGGCCACGACGACTACGACATCGACTTCTTCTACAACGGCGGCCCCAGCGGCGGCCGGGCGGTCCTCGCCTCGGCCGACGGCACCGTCGCCTGGGCCGGCTGGCAGGCGACCCTCGAGGGCGGCGCGCCGGCCGCGCCCGGCACCGTCGGCACCCGCGGCGGCCTCGGCTTCGGCGTGATCATCAACCACGGCGGCGGCTGGTTCACCTCGTACGGTCACCTGCAGACCTGGCCGGAGGTGAAGCAGGGCCAGGTGGTGCCGCGGGGCCGGCTGCTCGGCCACGTCGGCAAGACCGGCTCCACCAGCATCGAGCACCTGCACTACGAGCAGCACGACGACACCCGGGACCCCCGCCATACCCGCGGCAACGCCGACAAGGTCGAGTCCGTCTTCGACGGCGTTCCCTCGGGCATCACCAGCGACGGCAGCGCCGGCACCGGGCCCCTCCGCACGGCCGGCCCGGTCTCCCCGCCCCAGAACCGGACCAGCCGCAACTGCTGACGTGCGCGGTGGGTCAGACGGCGGCGGCGCCGAGCACCCACGAGCGGGTCTGGTCGATGAAGTCGGCCGGGAAGCCGGGGGTGAACCCGGTCGCCGCCTCCAGGCGCGTGACCAGCTCGGGCGGCAGCGTGGCCTCGGTGCAGCCCAGGTTGTCGCGCAGCTGCTCGACGGTCCGGGCGCCGACGATGGGCAGCACGCCGTCGCGCCGGCGGGTCCAGGCGAGGGCCACCTGTGCCGGCGTGACGCCCAGCTCGCCGGCGACCGCTCCGACGGCCTGGGCGACGCCGAGGTCGCGGTCGCTGATCGCGTCCCGGCTCAGGCGGCTCCTGGTGGCGGGTGCGCCGGCGTTGTACTTGCCGGACAGCACGCCGCCGCCGAGCGGGCTCCAGGCGGTCACGGTGAGGCCGTAGGCGTCGGCCATCGGCAGGAGCTCCCGCTCGGCGTCGCGGTTGACCAGGCTGTACGGGACCTGCAGGCCGGCGAACGGGGTCCAGCCGCGCCACTCGGCCAGGGTGTTCGCCCGGGACACCACCCAGGCGGGGGTGTCCGACACGCCGACATAGAGCACCTTGCCGGCGGTGACCGCGTCGTCGAGCGCCCGCATGGTCTCCTCGATCGGCGTGTGCCGGTCCCAGATGTGCACCCAGTAGACGTCGACGTGGTCGGTGCGCAGGCGGCGCAGGCTGGTCTCCAGCGACAGCCTGAGGTTCTTGCGATGGTTGCCGCCGCCGTTGGGGTCGGTCGCGTCGCGCGTGACGGTGTACTTCGTCGCCACCACGAACCTGTCGCGCCGCCCGGCGAGCAGCTCGCCCAGGATCTCCTCGCTGGCACCGCCCCGGTAGTTGACGGCGGTGTCGACGGTGTTGCCGCCGGCGTCGGCGTAGGCGTCCAGGATGCGCCGGCACTCCTCGACCGGTGCGCCGACCCCACCCTGCTCGCCGAATGTCATCGCGCCGAGGACCAGCTCGGACACCCGCAGGCCGGTCCGCCCGAAAGTCGTGTACCCCATGCGGTGACCATACATAGTGTCTGGTCATGCTGTCCAGACATGACATGCGGTATGCTGCCGCACGTGGCAGCACGACGTGACGGACCCCAGCAGAGCGGCGCCGAGCTGCGCGAACGCATCCTCGACGGGCTGCACGGACTGCTGCGGGAGCGCACCTTCGACACGCTCAGCGTGGCCGAGATCATCACCGCCGCGGGGGTCTCCCGGGCGAGCTTCTACTTCTACTTCGCCGGCAAGCAGGCCGTGCTGGCCGAGCTGGTGCGCCGGGCGGTCGGCGCCGGCCACGAGGCGGCGCGGCCGTGGTCGGAGGCGGCGGCGGGCCCGCGCGAGACCCTGCGCGCCGGCGTCGACGCCGGCGCCGGGCTGTGGCTCGCCAACGCCGCCGTCCTGCGCGCGATCGTGGAGAGCTGGGCGTCCGACCCGCAGCTGCGCGAGCTGTGGCTGGAGCAGATGGCGTCGTACACCGACGTCGCGGCCACCCGGATCGAGGCCGACGTCCGGTCCGACCCCGCCGTCGCGGCCCGGCTGGAGGGCATCGACGTGCGCGCGCTCGCCGCCTCGCTGACCTGGACCGGCGAGCGGCTGTACTACCTGGCGGCATGCGGCGTGCCGCCGTTCGACGACCGGACGGTCCTGGTCGACACGCTGACCCACCTGTGGGTGTCCGCGCTGTACGAGTAGCGGGCCTTCCTTCCCGATTCCTGTTATGCCCGGCCCTGCCTTCGCATCTACCTGGGTGCCCGCCGGACCGCCCCGGCGGTTCGTAGCTCAGCGTGACCGGAAGGGACCTGGTTCATGTCCAGATCGAGTTGGTCGAGGCGACATCTGCTCTACGCCGCGCTCGCCGTCGTCGTGCCCGCCGTGGTGACCGGGGTGTCGACGCTGCCGTCCGACGCGGCGACCCTGCCACCCACGGGCGGCACCTATCAGCTGGCGGTCAGGAAGAGCGGCATGTGCGTCGACGTGCCGTCGGCGTCGACGGCGAACGGCGCGCTGCTGCAGCAGTGGGGCTGCACGAGCGGCGCGGCCTGGCAGCAGTTCAGGCTCACCGCCGCGGGCTCGGACTACCAGCTGGTGAACGTGAGCAGCGGCAAGTGCGTCGACGTGCCGGGCTGGTCGACGGCCTCGGGTGTGCAGCTGCAGCAGTACACGTGCGTGGCGAGCCAGGCCAACCAGCAGTGGCGGCTGGTCGCGTCCGGCACCGGCACCTTCCAGATCATCAACGTGAACAGCGGCCTGTGCGTGAGCGACAAGGACGCCAGCACCGCGTCGGGCGCCGCGGTGATCCAGGAGACGTGCACCGCCAACAGCAACAAGCAGTGGGCCTTCAACGCCGTCGGCGGCACCGGCCCCGCCACCGTCGCCAAGGACGGGACCGGGCAGTACACGACCGTGCAGGCGGCGGTCGACGCGGTGCCGGCGAACAACACCACCCGCCGGGTCATCACCATCAAGGCCGGCACCTACCGCGAGATCGTCACGATCCCGTCGAACAAGCCCTTCGTCACCCTGCAGGGGCTGGGTTCGTCGGCGTCGGCGACGGTCATCGTCAACAACCACAGCAGCGCCGGCGGCTACGGTACGAGCGGCAGCGCCACCGTCTTCGTCAACGGCCACGACTTCGTCGCGACGAACCTGACCATGTCCAACGACTACGGCGAAGGCAGCCAGGCGGTCGCGGCGAACGTCAACGCCGACCGGTCGGTGTTCGACAACGTGCGGTTCCTCGGCAACCAGGACACGCTGCTGGTCAACAACTCCCGCCAGTACTACGTGAACTCCTACGTCGAGGGCACCGTCGACTTCATCTTCGGCGGCGCGACCGCGGTGTTCAACGCGAGCACCATCCACGAGAAGCGCAGCAGCGGCGGGCCGATCACCGCGGCGAACACCGACGCCGCCAAGACCTACGGCATCCTCATCTACAGGTGCACCATCACCGGCGCCGCGAACAACGTGACGCAGCTCGGCCGGCCGTGGGGCCCGGCCGCGCAGGTGCTCTACCGCGAGTCGAACCTCAGCGCGACGATGAAGACCGCGCAGCCGTGGACCGACATGTCCGGCAACTCGTGGAAGAACGCGCGGTTCCTGGAGTACCGCAACACCGGTGCCGGCGCCGGCACGAACAGCAACCGCCCGCAGCTGAGCGACTCGGCCGCGGCGAACTACACCCCGCAGAAGTACCTGGCCGGCACCGACGGCTGGAACCCAGTCTGAACCCGGTCCAGGAAACCACCGGCGACAGCCCACGGGCACCCGCTCGCCCCGGTGCGTTCGCGACGCGGCGCACCGGGTCAAGTCGGCTGCAATTGCGCTGCAATCGGGGCGCTCCATCATGGTGCGGCACACGATGGAAGGGACTCAACTTTGCGCACCATTCTTGTCACCGGATCGGCCGACGGCATCGGCCTGCACACCGCGACCCAGCTCGTCGACGGCGGGCACCGAGTGATCCTGCACGCCCGCAACGAGGAGCGCGCCGCCGCCGCGAAGGCCGCGCTGCCCGGCGCGGCCGCGGTCGTCGTCGGCGACCTGCGCTCGCTCGACGACACCCGGGCCCTGGCCGCGTCGCTGTCGGGGTACGGTCACCTCGACGCCGTCGTGCACAACGCCGGGATCGCCCGGCTGGAGAGCAGCGAGCGGGAGGTCACCGGCGACGGCCTGGAGTCGATGTTCCAGGTGAACGTGCTCGCCCCGTACCTGCTGACGGCGCTGCTGCCGCGGCCGGAGCGGCTGGTGTTCGTGTCGTCGGCGATGGCCGCGGACGGTGTCGTCGACCTGGCCGACCTGCAGTACGACCGGCGCCCCTGGGACGGGTTCGTGGCCTACTCCACGTCCAAGCTGCTCGACCTGATGCTGGCCGTCGCGATCGCCCGGCGCTGGCCGGCGACGCTCAGCAACGCCCTCGACCCGGGCTGGGTGCGCACCAAGATGGGCGGCGACAGCGCCCCGACGGACCCCGCGGACGCCGCGCGGGCGCAGGTGCGGCTCGCCGTCGGCACCGACCCGGAGGTGCTGGTCACCGGCCGGTACGTCAGCGACCGCGACTGGCGGCCGGGCGACGCCCACCTCGACGCGGCGCTGCTGGAGGCGCTGCTCGAGCACCTCGCCGACCTCAGCGGGGCACCG
Source organism: Dactylosporangium sp. NPDC006015 (assembly GCF_040614215.1). NCBI lineage: Bacteria > Bacillati > Actinomycetota > Actinomycetes > Micromonosporales > Micromonosporaceae > Dactylosporangium > Dactylosporangium sp. NPDC006015. Next base: position 108,640 of record NZ_JBEXUD010000027.1, on the reverse strand, counting down.
CTGCCGGCGTAGGTGTCGTATCCTGGCCGACTTTGCTGTTACAGGAGGTAATGATGGCCAGGTATCCGAAGAGCATCACCGAGCGGTTTCACGGCACGCCGGAGCAGCTGGCGGCGGGGTTGGTCGGCGACCCGCCCCGCCGCTGGTCCGCCGTTGTCGTCGACGACTACGACCCGTCGTGGCCGCTGCGGTACGAGACGACCCGCGCCGCCCTGACCGGGGCGCTCGGCGACCTCGTGCTGGCCGTCGAGCACGTCGGCTCCACGGCCGTCCCCGGCCTGCCCGCGAAGCCGGTCATCGACGTGGACCTCACCGTGCCCGACAGCGACGACGAGTCGTCGTTCGTGCCCGTCCTGGCCCCGCTCGGCTACCGGCTCGTGCTGCGCGAGCCGTGGTGGCACGGGCACCGCATGCTGGTCAGCGCGGCCGACGACGTGCACCTGCACGTGTGGCCGCCGGGCGCCCCGGAGCCGATCCGTCACCTGCTCTTCCGCGACTGGCTGCGCGAGCACCCCTCGGACCGGGACCTGTACGCCGGCACGAAGCGGCGCCTGGCCGGCGAGACCGTGGCCCGGCCCGGCGACTACAGCCTGGCGAAGAACGACGTCATCGACGCCATCTACGCCCGGATCTTCGCCGCCTGACGGCTCCTGACGGCTCCTGACGGCTTTGCGCGCCGCGGGATTTCTCAGGAGCGGGACGGTTGCGCCGATCGGTGGGGTGCGAGCTTCGCGAGAACGGTCGGCGAGGGGTGGCAGACATGGACGCGCTGCGGCGGACGCGGGTGGTCACGCGGCTGGTGATCGGCTTTCTCGTCATCGCGCTGTGCGTGGTGGCCATCTGGATCGCGGCGGTCTCGGCCTCCCACGGCACCCGCGACACGGCCGGGCACCTGTCCGCCGCCCAGGCCCAGCTCGACGCGGCCGAGCAGCTGAAGTTCCGCATCACCGACATCTCCGGCTGGCAGGTCGGCTACGCGTTCGACGTCGAGCGCGGCGAGCCCGGCAGCACCGACGACACGGCCGACACGCGGGCGGCGTTCCTGCAGGCGATGCGGGACTTCAGCACCGAGCTGGGCACGATGGCGAGCCTGCCGCTGCCGGCCGCCGACCAGGCCGCCGTGCGGGCGATCCGCCAGGCGTTCGACGACTTCAAGGCACTCGACGACCGGGTCATCGCGGCGTACCGGGCGGGGACCCCGGCACAGGTCAAAGCGGCCAACGACCTCGTCGTCGGCGAGGGCCTGGAGGTGTACGCCCGCATCAGCGGCCCGGTCGACGAGCTGCTCGCCGGCGCCAAGCAGCGGTCGGCCGCCGCCGACAAGGCCGCCCGGTCGACGGCGAGCAGCACCGGCAGGCTGGCCAACGTCGTGGGCAGCGTCGCGCTCGTGCTGGCGGTCGCCATGGCGCTGGCGCTGTCGGTCTCGATCCTGCGGCCGCTGCGGGCCCTGCACGAGCGCCTGTCGGACATCGCCGAGGGTGAGGGCGACCTGACCCACCGGCTGGCGGTCAGCGGCAACGACGAGTTCACCACCGTGAGCCGCGAGTTCAACACGTTCGTCGAGAAGATCGCCGCGACGGTACGGGCGATCAGCGGGTCGGCGTCCACGGTCGCGGTCGCCAGCGAGCGGCTCAGCGACACCTCGACCCGGATCATGACCAGCGCCCAGCAGACGTCGACCCGGTCAGGGCTGATCGTGGCGTCGGCCGACGAGGTGTCCGACAACGTCCGCACCGTGGCGACCGGCGCGGAGCACATGAGCGCCTCGATCCAGGAGATCGCCGGCACCGCCGCCGACGCGGCCCGCATCGGCGGGCAGACCACCGAGCTGACCCAGTCGGCGCACGACCTGATCGGCCGGCTGAGCGGGTCGAGCCAGCAGATCGGCAACGTCGTCACGGTCATCAACGACATCGCGGCGCAGACCAACCTGCTGGCGCTCAACGCGACCATCGAGGCGGCCCGGGCCGGCGAGGCCGGCAAGGGCTTCGCCGTCGTGGCCACCGAGGTGAAGGACCTCGCCCAGGAGACCGGCCGGGCGACCAGCGACATCGCGTCGAAGGTGCAGAGCATCCAGGCCGACACGATGGCCGCGACCGAGGCGATCACCCAGATCGTCGAGATCACCGGGCGGCTCGGCGACTACCAGAACACCATCGCGGCGGCCGTCGAGCAGCAGAACGCCACCACGACCGAGATCGGCCGCAACATCTCCCGGGCCGCGGCCGGCTCGGCCGACATCGCCGCGAACATCGCCACCATCTCCGACGCGGCCCGCATCACCACCAGCGGGGTCGAGGAGACCCGCACCGCCGCGGAGGAGCTGTCGGCGATGAGCCGCGAGCTGCACGCCCTGGTCGGCCAGTTCCGCGTCTGACAGCGGCGCCGGGGACGGGCTACGCTCGGTGGGTCTCATCTACCGCTGGAGCCGCCGCGATGCCGATCGACGAAGCCGAGGAACGGCTGCGGGTCGGGCCGCCCGCCGACCACGCGGCAGGGCTGCCCGCGGTGCGGCTCAGCGTCACCAACGCGGTGCGGCGGATGGGGATCGTCAAGGCGACCCGCAACCTGCTCGCGCTCAACCAGGTCGACGGCGTCGACTGCATGAGCTGTGCGTGGCCCGACCCCCAGGGCAAGCGGCACACCGCCGAGTTCTGCGAGAACGGGGCGAAGGCCATCTCGTGGGAGGGCGTGCGGGAGACCGTCGAGCCCGCGTTCTTCGCCGCGCACTCCCTGGAGGACCTCGCCGGGCGCACCGACCACTGGCTGGAGGCGCAGGGCCGGCTCACCCACCCGATGGTCCGCCGCGACGGCGGCACCCACTACGAGCCGATCTCCTGGGACGAGGCGTTCGCGCTCGTCGCCACCCACCTCAACGCCCTGGACGGCCCCGACGAGGCGGTGTTCTACACGTCCGGCCGGGCCAGCAACGAGGCGGCGTTCCTCTACCAGCTCTTCGCCCGCGCGTATGGCACCAACAACCTGCCCGACTGCTCCAACATGTGCCACGAGTCGACGTCGGCGGGGCTGGCCGCCACGATCGGCATCGGCAAGGGCTCGGTGTCGCTGCAGGACCTGCACGAGGCCGAGCTCATCGTCGTGTCGGGGCAGAACCCCGGCACCAACCACCCGCGAATGCTCACCGCGCTGGAGACCGCCAAGCGCAACGGCGCGAGGATCCTGGCGATCAACCCGCTGCCGGAGGCGGGGCTGCTGCGCTTCGACAACCCGCAGAAGGCGCGCGGGCTCGCCGGCCGTGGCACCGGGCTCGCCGACGAGCTGCTGCAGATCCGCTCCAACGGCGACCTGGCGCTGTGGCAGGCCATCGGCCACCTGCTCCTGCAGGCGCCCGGAGCGGTCGACCGTGACTTCGTCGACCGGTACACCACCGGCTTCGACGAATGGGAGCGCCACGCGCGCGCCGTGGACCGCGCCGCGGTGCTCGCCGCGACCGGCCTGACCTGGTCGCAGATCGAGACCGCCGCGGCGATGCTGGCCGCCTCCAAGCGCACCGTGCACTGCTGGGCGATGGGCATCACCCAGCACCACAACGCGGTCGCCACCATCAAGGAGTTCGTCAACGTCGCGCTGCTGCAGGGCAACATCGGCAAGCCGGGTGCCGGACTGTGCCCGGTGCGCGGCCACTCCAACGTGCAGGGCGACCGCACGATGGGCATCTGGGAGAAGCCGCCCGCCTGGTTCCTCGACGCGCTCGGCGCCGAGTTCGGCTTCGCGCCGCCGCGCCTTCCCGGTCACGACGCCGTCGACGCCGTGAAGGCGTTCCGGGACCGGCGGGCCAAGGTGTTCGTCGCGCTCGGCGGCAACTTCGTCGCCGCCATGTCCGACACCGACGTCACCACCGCCGCCATGCGGGATGCGACGCTCACCGTGCAGGTGTCCACGAAGCTCAACCGCAGCCACGTCGCCGCCGGCCGCACGGCGCTGATCCTGCCGACGCTCGGCCGCTCCGAGCAGGACATGACCGGCGGGAAGGTGCAGCGGGTCACCGTCGAGGACTCGATGTCGGAGGTGCACGCGTCGCGGGGCCGCTCCGCGCCGGCGGGCCCGCTGCTGCGCTCGGAGGTCGACATCGTGTGCGGTCTCGCGACGGCCGTTCTGGGGGACCGGCACGGCATCCCGTGGGCGTCGTTCACCGTCGACTACGACCGGATCCGCGACCGCATCTCCCGCGTGGTGCCCGGCTGCGCCGACTACAACGCCCGTATCTCCGACGGCGGCTTCACGATGCCGCACGGGCCGCGGGACTCCCGCACGTTCCCGACCCCGGAGGGCAAGGCCGTGTTCACGGTCAGCCCGCTGGTCGTCCTGGAGGTGCCGCCGGGGCGGCTGGTGCTGCAGACGATCCGCAGCCACGACCAGTTCAACACGACCATCTACGGCCTGGACGACCGGTACCGTGGCATCCGCTCCGGGCGGCGGGTCGTGTTCATCAACGCGCTCGACCTCGCCGAGCTCGGCTTCGCCGACGGGGACGTGGTCGACCTCGTGTCGGAGTTCTCCGACGGCGTCGAGCGTCGCGCCGAGCGGTTCCGGCTCGTCGCCTACGACACGCCGAAGGGCTGCGTCGCCGCGTACTACCCGGAGACCAACCCGCTGGTGCCGCTGGACTCGCAGGCTGCGGTCAGCGGCACCCCCACGTCGAAGTGGGTCGTCGTGCGGTTGGAGGCTAGCGGTACGTGATGTCGCTCGCGCTGTAGAAGCAGTTGACGCCGTCCGCGCCGGAGCCGACGTGGGTCGGTTCGCTGCCCTTCGGGGCGCCCTTGTACTTGTCGCAGATGGTCGCCGAGCCGTAGACGGTGATCCGGGTGAACCGGGCCGTGTCGCCCCAGTTGATGTTGATCCCGGCGATCACCTTCGTGGACTTCGCGATGATGTTGTCCACCACGACGTTGCGCTGGTAGGAGTTCGTGCAGTTGCCGCAGGCGCGGTACAGCTTGCCGGCGTTCTCGATGTAGAAGCCGGAGATGTTGACCGTGCCGTTGCCGTTGTGCTGGAACACCTTGTCGCTGGCCGACTTCGCGCCGCCGCCGATCACGTAGCTGGTGCCGCCGCCGGTGCCGAGGAACGTCGCGGCGTCCTCGCCCACGTCCTCCCACCACACGTTCTGGATCGTGCACGTGCCGAGGCAGTGGATGCCGTCACCGGCCGGCGCGCCGATGATCACGTTCTTGATGGTCGCGCCGTTGGCCAGCTCGAACATCGGGTCCTGGCTCTCGCTCTGCCCGCCGTCACCGATGCAGCAGTACCGCTTCATCCCACCGTCGAGCGTGCCCGACACCTTGATCGTGCCGCTGACGCTCGCGTCGCCCGACTTCGTCGGCCAGCTCGTGCTGGGGTTGGTATTTGTGGGCGTGGTCGTGCCCGCCACCACCAGGCGCCACTGCTGGTTGGCGCCGTTGAGGTCGGTGAACTGGGAGATCCTCGCGCCGTTGGCGGTCGACCACTCCCAGACCTCGAGGGCCTTGCCGCTGTGCCGGTTGATGAGCTGGATGTTGTCGCCGATGTTCTGCACGGAGAACTGCTGGTTGTTGCCGCTGCTGACCGGCCACTGGCGGTACTCCGCGCCGTCGGCGGTGTTCCACTCCCACAGGTCGACGGCCTTGCCGCTGTGCCGGGCGATGATCCGCCACCAGCCGGTGCCGGCCGACTCGAACCGGAACTGCTGGCACTGGCAGCCGTTGCTGCTGTACTGGGTGACCGTGGCGCCGTCCGCGGTCGACGCGCCCGTGACCTCCATGACCTTGCCGCTGTTGACGTTCACCAGGTTGTACCAGGTGCCTTGCACGATCGTCGCCGCGTCCGCGGACCGCACGGCGACGGTCGTCACCGCCGCCACCACGGTCAGCACGACCGCACTGAGCAGCCAGCGTCTGTGTCTCTGCCTTGCCACGTCGGGGAACCTCCGATCGATGCCTTCGTTCGCGTCGCGAGGAAAGCGCTTTCCTCGGTGGCGGACCGTATCGGCGCCGTTCGTACTTGTCAACGTCGATGTGAGCGCTCACTTCGACCGTCCCTTGTCAACGGCGGCGCCGTGAAAGGAGGCTGTGAAAACTGTCGTACCCCGCGGGCATGATGTGCGCATGAGCGGTGGGGTGGGGATTCGGGACGTGTGGCAGCTTGTCGACGAGGCGCGGGCGGACCTGGGCGGGGCGCCGTCCGCCGACGACGTCGCGGCGGCGATGGTGCGGCTGCTCAGTTCCCGTCCGGCGGCCGGCATCGCCGCGTTCGACCGGCCCTTCGACGAGCTGATGGCGGTGTCCTACCGGGCGGACCTGTGGGCCGCCGCGTACATCATCAACGGCGGCGCGTCCGGTGACGGGTTCGACTATTTCCGCGGCTGGCTCGTGGCACAGGGCAGGGACTGGTTCGAGTGCGCCCTCGCCCACCCCGACAGCCTGGCCGCCCATCCCGCGGTGGCCGCGGCCGCGGACGGGGGTGGAGACCTCGACGGCGAGCCGGTCCTGTATGTCGTGATGGACGCCTATCGCGACGTCACCGGCGAGGAAGAGGTGCCGCCCTATCCCGACACGGTCTGGATCCCCGACCTCGACCCTGACTGGAATTTCGACTACGGCGACAGGGCCGAGATGCGCCGGCGCCTCCCGGCGCTCGTGGCGCTCTTCGACGGGGAGGACGAGCAGTGAGGGTTGCCGAGGCGCGGCCGCCGGGCGCGGAGGACGTGTGGCGCCTGATCTCCGCGGCGCGGGGGGACCTGGGCGGGTCGCCGTCCGCCGAGGACGTGGCGGCGGCGGTGGTGCGCTTGCTGCGCAGCCGGCCGCCCACCGACATCGCCGCGTTCGACTGGCCCTTCGAGGAGCTGCTGGCGGTGTCCTACCGGGCGGATCTGTGGGCCGCCGCGTGCATCATCAACGGCGGCGCGTCCGATGACGTCTTCGACTATTTCCGCGGCTGGCTCGTGGCGCAGGGCAGGGAACGGTTCGAGCGCGCGCTCGCCGACCCCGACAGCCTGGCCACCCATCCCGAGGTGATCGCGGCGGTGGCCGGGGTCGGTGACCTGTATGGCGAGGATGTCCTGTGTGTCGTGATGGACGCCTATCGCGCCGTCACGGGCGAGGACGTGCCCCGGACTTCCGACCCGGTGCGGATTCCGGACCTCGACCCGGACTGGAATTTCGACTACAACGACGAGGCCGAGATGCGGCGCCGCCTGCCGCGGCTCATGGCGCTCCACGACGGCGAGGAGGAGCGGTGAGCCGGACCGAGGCGTCACCGCCGGGCGTGGAGGACGTGTGGCGGCTGGTCGACGAGGCGAGGGCGGGCCTGGGCGGGTCTCCGTCCGCCGACGACGTCGCGGCGGCGATGGTGCGGCTGCTCGGCGCGCGTCCGCCGGTCGTGATCGCGGCGTTCGACCGGCCGTTCGACGAGTTGGTGGCGGTGTCCTACCGGGCCGGCCTGTGGGCCGCCGCCTACGTCATCAACGGCGGCGCGTCCGACGACGGGTTCGAGTATTTCCGGGGATGGCTGATCACGCAGGGCAGGGAGACGTTCGAGCGGGCGCTCGCCGACCCCGACAGCCTCGCGACACATCCTGCGGTCGTCGCGGCGGCCGCCGAGTGCGACGACCTCGAGTGCGAGGACGTGTTGGCTGTCGTCTGGCAGGCGTACCGGGACCGGACCGGCGGCGACGACCTCCCCGCCCCTGACTTCACCATCCGCCGCCCCGACCTCGACCCGGACTGGGAGTTCGACTTCGACGACGAGGCCGAGATGCGACGCCGCCTGCCGCGGCTCATGGCGCTGTACGACGAGGAAGAGGACACGTGAGCGAGCTTCGGGAAGAGGTCGGCGGGGACGAAGCGCTCTGGAGTGTTCTCGCGCCGCACGTGCTGCCGTCGGTCCGGATGACCGGCGGCGGGGCGTGCGCGCCGGATTCGCGGGGCACGCGGCTCGGCGGGGACGCGCTCGCCGGGGACGGGTTCGTCTGGCCGCGGACCGATGGCGGCAGAGCGCTGACGGTGATCGCCCAGCTGGACTGCGACGAGATCAACGCGACGCTCGGCGGCGGTGGCGGCCCGGCCGTGCTGCCGGGCGGGGCGCTGCTGACGTTCTTCTACGACGCCGTCGAGATGGAGGGCTGGGGCTATGACCCCGGCCACCGGCAGCACTGGCGGGTGGTCGTGTCCGACGCCGCGACGGCGCGGCCGGTGGTGGCGCCGGAGGGGACGGAAGCGTTCGGCGCTGTGGCGTGCGTGCCCCGGCGGGTGCTGACGATCCCCGACAGGTGGGAGCCGGCCGTGGAGCGGCTGCGCGAGCACGGTCGCGGCGCGGTGAGCCGGTTGTATGACCGCGTCGGGGCGAAGGACGAGGCGCCCAGACACCGGGTGTTCGGCTGGCCCGAGCCGGTGCAGGGCCCGATGCAGCTGGAGTGTCAGCTCGCCGCCAACGGCATCTCCGTCGGCGGGCCCGAGGGCTATGGCGACCCGCGCGTGGAGCGGCTCCGCGAAGGCGTCGCCGACTGGGTGCTGCTCCTGCAGGTCGACTCCGACGACGTCGCCGGCTGGATGTGGGGTGACGTCGGCACGTTGTACTACTGGATTCGCTCCCAGGACCTCGCCGCCGGCGACTTCACCCGCATCTGGGGGATCGGCCAGTACTGCTGAGCCGCCCCTCGTGTCCCGATCCAGCCGGCGGTCCGGCCGCGGCCGGAGACGGACGGCGGGCATGACCGAGGTCCGTGACGGTGTCGATGGCGGCGACGATGAGGCGTTGTGGGCGGCGGTGATGGCGCATGCGCTGCCGTCGGTCCGCCTGACGCACAGCCCGGCGGACGGTTCGGCGTGCGGCCCGGCGTGCGGCCCGGCGTGCGGCCCGGCGTGCGGCTCGGTGTGCGGCTCGGTGTGCGGCTCGGTGTGCGGGGAGGGGCTTCGGGGCACGCGGCTCGGTGGGGTCGCGCTCGGGGACGAGCGGTTCGTCTGGCCGCGGACGGACGGCGGGCGGGCGCTGTCGCTGATCGTGCAGCTGGACTGCGACGAGGTCAACGAGGCCCTCGGGCTGGACGCGTTGCCGGCGGGGATGCTGTTGGCGTTCTTCTACGACGCCGTGGAGATGGGCGGGTGGGAGAACGACCCGAGCGACCCGCAGTGGTGGCGGGTCGTCATGGTGGACGCGGGGACCGCGGTGCCGGTGGCGGCGCCGGAGGGAGCCGCGACCTTTCCGGCGGTGGCCTGCGCGGGCCGGCGGGTGCTCACGATCCCGGACGAGTCGGAGGCGGTCGTCCAGCCGTTGTGGGAGCGGCAGCCCGCCGGGATGGATGCGCTGTACGGGAGAGCGGAGGCGCCGATGCACCGCGTCCTCGGCTGGCCGGAGTTCATCCAGGACCCCGCACGGCCGGATGACGGCGACTGGGTGCTGCTGCTGCAGGTGGACTCCGACAGCGTCACGGGGTGGATGTGGGGGGACGTCGGTCGGCTGTACTACTGGATCCGCCGGCAGGACCTGGCCTCCGGGGAGTTCGGGCGTGTCAGGGGCATCGTGCTGTGCCATTGAACGGAGGGCCGAGGGCGCGCGGCGGCGGTGGCGCGCGCCCCTGGACGGACGGGTCAGGAGCCGGGCGGCGGCGGGGGCGGCGGGTCGACGGCGATGCCGACCTGGGCGCGGGTGGAGAAGTTGCCGGCACCGTCGAAGGCGCGGACGGCGACGAAGTAGGTGCCGTAGCCGGTGTAGGGGACGTAGGCGGTGGTGTTCCCGACCAGGCTGATGACCGTGCCGTTGAGGGCGACCTCATAGCCGGCGACGAACTGGTTGTCGGTCGAGGCGGTCCAGACGACCGTCCAGGAGCCGTCGGTCACCCCGCGCAGCGCCAGGCCCGTCGGCTGGCTGGGGGCGGTGGTGTCCGGCGGCGTGCCCAGGCCCACCGTGGCGAAGGGGGAGCGGTTGCCGGCGGCGTCGATCGCCCGTACACCGAACGACATCACCATCGGTGGGGGCGTCGGCATGCTGTAGCTGGTGCCGGTGACTGTCGCGATTGGCGCGGTGGAGGTGTTGGAGTAGATCTCGTAGCCGGTGACGGCGCGGTCGTCGGTCGAGGGGGACCAGGTGAGCACGTACGAGCTGGCCTGCGCGGTGCCGCGCAGGTTGGTCGGGGTCGACGGCGGGCGGACGTCGCGCGACGGTGGGCGGCCGTCGCACGGGGCGGCGTTGAGCAGGCAGCCCTGCGGCGTGCCCTGGCCGGCGGCGACCCAGCCGAAGCTGGTCGACGCGCCCGGGGCGAGGCTCGCGTTCCACGACGCGCCGACGGCGACGTAGTGGCCGCCGGAGCGGGTCACCGTGGCGTCCCAGGAGCTGCCGATGGTCGTGCCGGCGGGCAGGTCGAACTCGACCCGCCAGGTCAGGGCGGTCGTGCCGCCGTTGGTGACGGTCATGCGGCCCACGTAGCCCGCGGGCCACGTGCTGTCCTGGGAGAACGCGGCCGTCGGGACGGTGGCGGCACCGGCGGCCACCGGGTTGAGCGTGATCGCGAGGATGCCGGCCACGACGGCCGCCCTCGCTAAGAATCGACTCATGTGAATGGACGATACGCGAGCGCCGCAACTCAGGGGCAGTCGCGGCCCGCGCAGGTCCGCTGGCGGGCGAGGGCGGCGGCGAGCGCGGGGCGGGTCGAGCCGTCCTGGAGCAGGTTGGTCAGCTGCCACGGGTCGCGGGCCAGGTCGTAGTACTCGCGGTCGGTGACGGTGAACGCGTCGTCGTAGATCTCCGTGTACCGGTAGCGTCCCGGCACCACCGTCGACGCCCACGACGGGATGCCCGCACCGTTGGCCGGGTCCCGCCAGTACTCCGTGAGCAGCGCCCGCCGGTCGCCGGGTGCCAGCAGGTCGCGCCCGTCCACCTGGAACGACGGGGTGAGACCGGCGGCGGCGAGCACCGTCGGGGTGATGTCGAGGTTCGCGGCCAGCCGGCGGTCGCTGCCGGCGGGGATGTGCCCCGGCCACGAGATCAGCAGTGGGACGCGCTCGGCCTGCAGGTACGGCATGAACTTCTCCGGCAGGCCGTGCTCGCCGAACAGCTTGCCGTTGTCCGACAGCAGGATGACGAGCGTGTCGTCCAGCTCACCGTCGGCCTTCAGGCGGCGCCGGATCGACTCGAGCGCGTCGTCGACGGAGCGCAGCGTCCGCAGCATCGCCTGCCGCTCGAGCACGCCCTCCTCCTGGGTACGGTTGAAGCGTCGCACGTACGCGGGCTTGTCGCCGCGGTCGGTCTCGCGGGTCGCGGGGTTGCCGTCCCACGGGTAGCTCACGCCGGCGTAGCGCGGCTCCGGCACCTGCGGCGCGTGCGGGGCGGTGAAGCCGGCGTAGATGAACCACGGTTGTCGGTCGTCGCGCTCGTACCGGTCGACGTAACGGCCGACCTGGTCGCCGATGAACGTGGTGGCGTAGGGCGCGCGGGTCTCCAGCCCGTCGACGACGAAGTCCGCGCCGGTGTACCCGCCGCCGGTCAGTGCCCAGTCGTCGAAGTGCGGCGGCCGTCGCGCGATGTCCCAGGCGTTGAAGAGCTTGCCGACCGCGGCCGTGCGGTATCCGGCGGTGTGCAGCTCGTGCTGCAGCGACCGGTTGCGGTCGAACCGGCCGACCGCGCCCTGCTGCGTGACGCCGTGGTTGTGCGCGTACCGGCCGGACAGGATCGTCGCCCGGCTCGGGCAGCAGCTCGGCGTGCTGACCATCGCGTTCGGGTACTCCCGCCCGTGGTCGCGCAGCCACGCCAGCGCCTTCGGCATCGCGAACGTCTGCCCGGTCCGCGCGTCGTCCATGAGCAGCAGCAACACGTTCGGCCGACCCGTCGGCGCCGCCGCCCGTACATCATGGGCGGGCGCGACCAGACCGGCCGCCGCCACCACCGCCACGGCCCACGCCGCCACCCGCACCGCGCACTCCTGGTATCCGCTCCAACACGCTGAGATACAAGTTAGCCGCTACGGGACGGCCGGGTGGTATTCCCCGTGATACATGCCGAGGAAGGGCGCGACCAGCAGCGCGACCTGCGTGGCGAGGAACCAGGCGACGGCGAGGGCGGGCACCGCCAGCAACGCGAGCGCCGGCGCCGTCCGGGCGGCGGCGACGACCCGGTCGAGCCGCGGCGAGTCGACCCCGGCCACCGCCACCAGCACGAGCAGCACGGCCGCCGCGCCGAACAGCAGGGACAGCGCCGCCCCGGCGTACTGTGCCAGCCACGCGAACCCGTTGTGCAGCCAGCCGAGATCCAGCGGCGCGTCCACGCCGTCGAGTCGCGCGCCGCGCCACCACCCGGGCCCGTACCTCGCCAGCAGGAAGTACGTGACGGCGGCGACGGCCGACAGCACCGTCGCGCCCCGACCGGACTCCCGCGCCGCCATCGCCACACGTTACCGCCGGACGGTGCCTCCGAACGGGTCGCTGTGCACCAGGTGCACGAAGGGATGCGAGCCGAGCGGGGTGGCGCCCTCACGGACGGGTGCGGCGGCGAGCCGGTCGCCCAGTCCCCGCCTTCGGCCTGCCCGTCGACCGTTCGTCGTGACGGTCAGCGGAACAGCGGGACCCACTCGTGGCGGCGCACGATCGTCACGCCGGGCGCGCGGTAGTACGGGTCGTCGTCGATGATCGCCTCGAACTCCTCGGCGGTCACGTCGAAGAGCAGCAGCGCGCCGGTCTCGTCCGAGTACGGCCCGGCCATCACCACCCTCCCGGCCTCGTGCAACACCCGCAGCCGTTCCCGGTGCGCGGGCCGCACCGCCAGCCGGTCGGGACTCCCGTCGAAGGCAAGCTCAAGCAGGTACACGCGGCCATCGTAGGGGAGGACCCGCTCATCGTTCGGGGGAGGTGGCGCGGACCTGCCGGAACGCGTCCAGCCACTGGCGCACCCGCTCGTCGGGGTGCAGGTACGGGCCGTCCGGGACGATCCGCGTGTCGACGCCGGACAGCATCGACAGCGCCAGCCACACCACCTGGTCGGCGGCGACACCCGCGTCGGGGCGCGCGTGCCAGGGCGCCGCCCACGCGGCCACGTCCTCGCGCGACCGGGTGCCGTCCAGCACCGCCACGAAGCACCGTTCGAGCTCCGAGCGGGTCGGCCGTGGCGCCGGCGTCGTCATGCGCCCCAGCGTCGCAGACGGCGTCCACCCCGGGCGGCTAAGGTTCGTCCGTGGATGCGAAGACCGATGAACTGCGAGCCGCCCACGACGTCCTTGCCGAGCTCTACGCCGACAACCTGACCGGCGAGCTGGACCGGATGCCGGTCGAGCGGGCGGTGCTCGGCCTGTTCTGCGAGCTGACCCTCGCCGCCGACCTCGGCCCCGACGTGGGCGACGTCGGCTGCGGCACCGGCCGGCTCGCCCCCTACCTGTCCGCCCAAGGCCTGTCCCCGCACGGCGTCGACCTGTCCCCGGAGATGGTCAGGGTTGCCCGGCGCGACCACCCGGGCTTCCCCTTCTCCGTCGCCGACCTGCGCGACCTGCCGTTCGCCGACGCCTCCCTCGCCGGCGTCGTCTGCTGGTACTCGCTGATCTTCCTCGCCCCCGAGGACCGCTCGCCCGCCTTCGGCGAGCTGTCCCGCGTCGTCAAGCCGGGCGGCCACCTGGTGACGGCCTTCAAGGACGGCGACGGCACCCTCCGCCGCGCCGGCCGCACCGCCGGCGTCGAGTTCGACGCGTACTGGCTCCCCGCCGACGAGATGGAGCACCGCCTCGCCACCGCCGGCTTCACCACGCTCTTCCGCGCCACCCGCCCCGCCGAACAGGGCGAGTCGACCCCCCAGTCCTACCTCCTCGCCCGCCGCACATGAGACACGTGCTGCCGGCGCCGGTGTGTCAGACGTAGGCGACCGTCACGTGTTGCAGGGTGAGGGTGAGCTTCGGGGTGCCGTCGCCGTGGTAGCTGGTCTCGGGGACGACGCCGGCGGCGGCGACCTGCTTGACGATGTCCATGCCCTTGGTGACGATGCCGATCAGGCTGTAGTTCGCGGGGATTCCCGGGTTGTCGGCATAGTTGATGAAGAACTGGCTGCCGCTGGTGCCCGGGTCCTCCCAGCGGGACACGGCCACCGTGTCGCGGAGGTAGCCGGCCTTGGGGCCGAGGTTCTCCTCCGCGTACTGGTACGCGGGGCCGCCCGTGCCGGTGCCGGACGGGTCGCCGCATTGCAGGATGGACAGGCTTTCCGTGGTGCCCAGGCGGTGGCAGGGGCTGCCGTCGAAGAACTGCTTGCCGGCCAGGTAGGCGAAGCTCGCCACCGCGCACGGGGCGACCTTGGCGTCCATCGTGATCTCGATGGTGCCGAGGTTGGTCGTCAAGGTCATGGTCGCGATGGTGCCGCTGGGGACCGTGGCCGGCGGTGTGCCGACGTCCTTGGTGATCACCTGGTTGCCGGGGCGGACCGGGGACCATCGGCACTCGGCAGTGGCGGCCGGCGACGGTGCCGCGGGCGTGGCGACCCGCCGGGCGGCCTGCGGCTGGCCGGTGCAGCCGGCCATGCCCGCCGTGACGAGCAGCGCGGCGAGCGCCTGGGTGAGTCGCTTCACGGCTGGTTCCTTTCGGAAGCGCGGCGCCGTCCGCCGCGACCCTTCCGACCATGCGGGCATCCGTCGTTGTCCGGTAGGGGCGACGCCCCTCGGGCGGTCAACTCCGGACAACCCCGGTGATGCCGAAGTTCGCCATGTCGACGACGGGGCGGTAGCCGAGGGCGGCGTAGATCTTGTTGGAGGTGGGGTTGGCCTGGTCGGTGAAGAGGCAGACGCGGTCGCCGGTGGACTGGAGGTGGCGGGAGACCTCGGCGACGGCGTTGCTGGCCCAGCCGTGGCCGCGCTGGTCCGGCGGGGTGTAGACGGGGGCGATCCTGACCACGCCGTACGTGGGTGCGGTGGCGCCGACGAGGCTGACCGGCCGGCCGGTGCCGTCGAGCCAGAACCAGAGCAGGCCGTCGTCGATGCGGCGCAGCAGCTCCTGGCGGTCGGGCATGGCGTGCATACCCGTGCCGCGGGGGCGACCGGCCTGCTCGTCGGCGTCGCCCATGAACGCGGTGACCCACTCGACGACCAGGTCGACGGCGGAGGCGGGGACCGGGGCCAGGCGGCCCGGCGCGGGGCGCGGCGGGACGAGCTCGCCGAGCACGTGCAGCCGGGTGTGGATGAGGACCTCGGCCCGGCCGCCGGTGAGGCGGGCCAGCTCGGCGGCGCACACCTGCGAGGCGGGCAGCGAGCCGTTGACACCCAGGGTCTCCTCGCCGCGGGCGTGCAGCGCGCGGGCGAGCTCGACCGCGGCGTCCGGCGGCATCGGCAGCAGGTACAGCGGATGCGGCGCCATCGGGGCGGTGCGCATGCCCGCCCCGACCACCGCGCCGGAGGTGTCGCGTGCGACGAGCCACCAGAAGTGCGCGGGCGGGCCGCCGTCGGGCCAGGTGCGGGGCTTGTGCGCGTTCGCGGTCACGACGGTGTTCAGGACGGGGTCGGCGGCCAGGTGGTCCCCGGCCGCGGCGAGGAACTCGGCGGCGTCGGCGGTGAACTCGAGTGTGACCATCCGCGTACGGTATCCAGATGTCGACGATGGTGTTGGTACCGGCGGATCCGCTGCGCTCCCGCCGACCCGACGGGCACTTCGCCCCGGAGGCCGGTGCCGCCCGCGAGGCTGGCCTGGACGTGGCGGTGGTGGACCACGACGCGTTGAGCACGCCGGACGGGGCGCGGCGAGCCGTGGCCCGCGTCGAGGCGGGCGAACGGCAGGCCGTCTACCGCGGCTGGATGCTGCGCTCCGAGCAGTACGCGGCGTTCGCCGGGGCCCTGCGGGACCGTGGCGTCACGTTGCGGACCAGCGCCGCGCAGTACCGGCAGGCGCATGAGTTCCCCGGCTGGTACGCCGCCCTGGCGGACGTCACCCCACGCTCGGTGTGGACGGCCGGCGACGGGCGCGAGGCGTTCGAGCGGGCCGCGGGCGACCTCGGTAACGGCGCGGCGGTCCTGCGCGACTACACGAAGTCGATGAAGCACCACTGGCACGAGGCCGCGTTCATCCCCGACCTCGCCGACACCGCCGCGGCGTGGACGGTCGCGCAACGGTTCCGGGAGCTGCGCGACGACGAGTTCACCGGCGGGTTCGTGCTGCGTCGGTTCGAGGAGCTGAGCAAGGCGGAGGTCCGCACCTGGTGGGTCGGCGGCGCGTGCAGGCTCGTCGGCCCGCACCCGGACACGCCGCACGACCTGCCGCCCGCGGATCTCGACCTGGCCGCCGTGGCGCCGCTCGTCGCCGTGCTGGGCCTGCCGTTCGTCACGGTCGACCTGGCGCTGCGGTCCGACGGCGTGTGGCGGGTCATCGAGCTCGGCGACGGTCAGGTCAGCGACCGGCCCGGCACCGTCGACCCGGAGGAGTTCGTCGCGGCCGTGGTGTGACGCCACACCGCCCTCGCGGGCGGCCGCCCTCGCGAGATCGACCGCCGTCGCCCTGCTGCGGACCGGACAGCGTCGGTGGCGGATGTACGACGCAGCCGTCGGCCCACGGCAGCACCGGCGGTCATGATGACCCGATGCGGAGGCGGCGCGACGGTGTCCTGACGGTCCTGGTGGCGCTCGTCGCCGGCGGCACCATCGCGTGCCTCGTCGCCGCGCTCGTCGACGGCCTCGGCCCGTGGGTACTGGCCGTGGTCGCGCTGCTCGCCGCCGGCGTCGCCTGGCTGAAGTGGCGCGAGGTGCGGGCCCGCCGGGCGGAGCGGCGCACCGAGGACGCCGTCCACGACTTGTACACCGACGCCCTCGACCGGGCCGGACGCGGCGACCACGCCGGCGCCGCCACCCGCCTCGCCGGCGCGCTCCGCCGGGGCGGCGGGGACCTCACCGCGGAACTCCAGCAGTGCCTTGCCGCCGCCCACCTCGCCCTCGGCGAGACCGGCCGGGCCGTCGCGGTGTGGCGCGAGGCGTACGAGCTGAACCAGCGCGAACAGGGCGACGACGCGCCACCGACGATCGCCGCCGCCAACGGCCTCGCCGCGGCGCTGCTGACGCACGGCGACCGGGCCGCGGCGGCCGCCCGCTACCGCGACACCCTCGAACGCTGCCGGCGGCTGCTCGCCGCCGCCGACCCGGAGACCGTCGCCGCCCTGAACGGCGTCACCAGGACCGACCCCGTCCCGCGCCACGACACGGTCGCCGCCCTGTACGAGGACCTGTTCGGCGCGTCCCACCCGGACGCGTGCATCGCCCGGCGCCAGTCCGCCCCGCAGGACCCCGCGACCGCCCACCTCGCCACCGGCGACCTGCGAGCCGCCCGCACCCTCTCCGAACAGGCCGCCACGACCCCGCCGGCTCTGAACGACCTGGCGATGGTGCTGCGCGAGCAGCGCGATCTGATGGGCGCCTACCGCGCCTACGAACGGGCCACCGAGCTCAGCGATCCCCTCGACCCGCACCACCTCGCCGCGCTCGCCGGCCTGACCCGCATCATGCTGCTGCAGGGCGACGAGACCAACGCCACCGCCGCACTCACCGACCTCGCCGAGGCGTACGCCACGCGGTACGGACCCCACCACCCCGAAACAACCGCCGCCCGCCGCAACCTCGCCCGCCTCACACGCCCCGCGTAGCGGCGGCCATGGCATCGCCTCGGCGGTCCGCGGTACGAGCCGAACCAACCCTCGCATCGGGGGGCTTTCCGCGGACGAACGTCAGGACGGGAGAGATGGCTCAGCTGCTGTGCAACCGCACCCAGTGCCACCGAGACCCGGTCACTGGAGGGACTTGCGGAGCCAGTGGCCGGCGTACGGGCTGTCGTTGAACGCGGGCACCTCGTGGAAGCCGTGGCGGGTGTACAGGGCGCGGGCCTCGACCAGGTCGGTGCGCACGTCCAGCCGCAGGGACGTGACACCCTCGGTGCGGGCCTGCTGCTCCACGACGGTGATCAGCCTCGCGCCGAGGCCCTGCCGGCGGACCTTGTCCGAGACGTAGACCCTGGTCAGCTCGCCGACGCGGTGGCCGGCCTCGGTGACGTACCGCAGGCCGATGCAGCCGGCGACCGTGGTGCCGACGGTCGCGACCCAGAACCAGCCGGTCGGCGGCTGCAGGTCCTCGTCGGGGTCCTCGGAGAGGATCGTGTCGACCTCCACCTCCGTCATCGGGCGGTCGTAGTACCGCCCGCCGATGTCGTGGTAATAGGCGCGCAGCGCCTCCCGCGCCCGCGGATGCGCCGGTGGCACCACGGTCACGGCCAGGCGGGTCTCGGAGACGGCGGTCACCCGGCCATCATCGGCCGGGCCGCCACGCGCCGCCATCGCATTCCCGGCGGCGCCGGCGTGGCATGATGCGAGCCACCCCGACGAGCCCGAGGGACCCGATGAGCGCTGGACTGGCGGCGGAGCTGTGCTACACCGGCGCGGTGCGCCTGCGCCCCTCGCCGACCACGTTGCGGCGGTACTGGCCGTCCGCCACTCTCACCGACGGCACGAGCCGCGGCGGCGGGTACATGGTCGGCTTCCCGGAGCTCACCGCGCCCGACCCGATCCGGCTCCTGGTCAGCTTGGGGCGGCCGGCGGTGTCGCAGGGCCGCCGGGACCTCGCCCACACCCGCGGCTGGGCGGAGGCGGCGGAGGTGATGGCCGGGGTGACACGCACGGTGACGGTCACCGAGATCTTCGGTACGTCGTTCGCCCCCGCCGACCGGGTGCGGGCGTTCACCGCCGTCGTGCGTACCCTCGCCGACGACACGGCACCGGTCGCGGTCTGGTGGCCGTCGAGCCGGCTCGCCACGCCACCCGGCTCCGAGGTGGGCGTGGTCAACGTGCGGCACCACGACGTCACCGGCCGGTACGTGCTGGACACCCTCGGGCTCGGCCCGCTCGGCCTGCCCGACCTGCAGTGCGTGTGCGGGGCGCTCCCGCCGGAGGCCCTGACCGCGTACCTGGCGGCGACCGCCTCCTCGATGATCGACGGCCGCGGCCTGAAGGCCGGTGACGTCGTGCCGGGCCTGACCCCGCACCAGCGGTGGAAGGTCGAGGCCGGACCCGCGTTCGCCGCTCCGGAGCGGCCGGTCCTGACCATCACGCCGGACGGCGCCGCGTAAGGTCACCGGCATGAAGCTGCGTGAGGACGAGGTGTCGGTGCCGGCGCCCGGCGGGCCGGTCCGGGCCGTCGTGCTGCGGCCCTCCGGCGACGGCCCGTTGCCGGGCGTCCTGCTGTACACCGACATCTTCCAGCTGACGGAGTCGACGCTGCGGACCGCGCGGCGGCTCGCCTCGGCCGGCTTCGTCGTCTGCGTCCCCGAGATCTACCCGCACGGCGACCTGGCCGGCGTCGCGCTCGAGTTCGACGACGCGGGCAAGCAGGCGGGCCTCGCCGGCGCGGCGGCCACCACGACCGCCTCGTTCGACGCCGACCGGGTGGCGGTCCTGTCGTACCTCGACGGACGCCCCGACACGACGACCCTGTTCGCGACCGGGTTCTGCATCGGCGGGCACCTCGCGTTCCGGGCGGCGTTCGACCCGCGCGTGGCCGCGACGGTCTGCTTCTACCCGACCGGCCTGCACAACGGTGCGCTCGGCGCCGACCCCGACGCCGGCACCCTGGGCTCCCTCGCCGAGATCCGGGGGCGGCTCATGCTCGTGTTCGGCTCGCAGGACCCGCACGTGCCCGCCGACGCCCGCCTGCAGATCATCGCCGCACTGTACGACGCTGGCCTGCACGACGCGGAGCTGCACGTCTACGCCGGCGGCGAGCACGCGTTCATGCGCGACGTCGGCCCGCGCCACGACCCGGTGCTCACCGACCAGGCGCTGACGGCGGCCATCTCCTTCTTCACCACGCTGTAGCAACCGTCCCGCACCCCGCCGCCCGCACGCTTACTTGTGACGTGACCGGCGACGGACGGAGTGGTGCATGCGACGGCAACTGACGGTGCTGGGTCTGACGGGCGCCGCCCTGGTGGCGTTCGGCTCAACCGCGCTCGCGGCCTCCTCGTCCGTGCCGGGCACCGTCTCCTCGGGCAAGGTGAAGCTGGCGGTGCGCTCCGCCCCTACGCCCGCGGCACCCGCCGCCGGCAGCCTGCGCAACGGCGCGAAGCTGTCGCTGGTCTGCTCCGTGCGGGGCCCGAAGACGAAGGGCCGCGTCCGCACCACCGACCGGTGGGACCGGCTCACCAGCGGCGCCTACGTCTCGGACGCCTACGTCTCCCGCCGCAAGACCGTCCCCGCCTGCCCCACCCCGGCGCCTTCCGCGTCGCCGTCGGTCACACCATCGGCCACGCCGTCTTTGATCGTGCCGCCCACGGGCGCCGTGCCCGTCGGCACCTGGGTCAACCCCGTGCCGGGCAAGGGCACCAGCGGCTTCCGCACCGTCTCCCGCCCCACCCACGACGGCATCGACATCATGGCCGCCCGAGAGACCCCGATCCGCGCCGCCGCCGACGGCACCGTCATCACCGTCGTGTGCAACACCTCCGGCCCGTCCTGCGACGTCGACGGCTCACCGAGCATCAAGGGCTGCGGCTGGTACGTCGAGATCCAACACGCCGGCGACATCGTCACGCGGTACTGCCACATGGTCCGCCAGCCCGACGTCACCGTCGGCCAGCAGGTCACCGCCGGCCAGACCATCGGCCACGTCGGCACCTCCGGCAACTCCTCCGGCCCCCACCTGCACTTCGAGGTCCACTACGGCCGCCCCGCCACCCGCCTCAACGCCATCGACCCCGTCCCCTTCATGAGGACCGCCGGCGCCCCCGTCGCCTGACGTCACTCGTGTAGGTTCTCGATGAATCTTGCACTTTCTCATCGATCTGTCACTCGGTCTGTCACTTTGCGACATTCCGTTGAGAAGCGCTCGGCGCGGCTCGGGCGTTCGATATTCCTTTCGGTCGATTATTCGGCCATGTCTGTCAAGTTGGAAGACCGCCTGTCGTCGGTGCAGGTGAGGTACTGTCCCGCTGTTGGTGACGACCTGGTTGGTGCCCCGCTTGGCAGGGTGTCGCCAGCGGAGCTGTTCGCGGCCCGGCCCGTGCGTGAGTTCCGGTGGTACAAGGGGCGCACGTTCTACTCGGGTTGGTATTGGTCGGCGACGACTGGCGGGCTCGTGGCCTACGAGAGTCGTCTGGAGTTGGCGCGGGTCCTGCTCGCGGCCCCGCCAACGCCAGCAGGGCAGCCGACATGACGGCAGAACATGCGTCCTCAACTCGGCAATTGACAGTCCTGCGCCACAATCTCCTTCCAGGTCCCGACCAACTCGACCTTCACCTCCACCGACCGCCGCTCGCCGTCGGCCGCGACCACCACCAACGCAAGCGGCAGCGGCTGCTGCTCGACGCCGGCGGCACACACAACCACCACGCTCGCGGGGAACCGCGCAGCCCCAGCCGCAGCGACCCGCTGCTGACCCCACACCCGAAAGTTCCCGCTCGCAGGACCCGAGACCTCCACCGGCAGCGGGCCACCGTTCGCGACCGCCACGCTTCCCTCCATCGAGACCCGGCCGTTGGAGCCCGTGGTCGTCGAAAGATCCGCTACCGCAACGAACAACGAAACGCGCGCAGAATCCAGCTTTCGCTGCTCCCACCGCGTCCAAGCGCGTCCGAACGCCGCGCCGATCAACCCGCCTATCAGGACCAGCACCACGACGCCAGACGCGGACACCCGCAACGACGTCCAACGCCGCCGCAGCCCAACTGGCCGCCGCGACAACGGATCATCGACCAAGTCAAGATCAATATGCCCGCTCGGGCGAGCTTGGCTTTCCAGACCATCCACCGGCAAACACTATCTGGAACCCGCCGCGCAGCGACCATCCCGAATCGCCGCGACCAGCCCGAGGCGCAATCTTCAGAACCCCCACGCCACCACCTCGAAGCCAAGACATCCCGAGCGGCGCGGTGCAGATCTTGAGGAACTCGCCTGGCCCAACGCCCGGCAACTACGCACCCTGCCCCAGTGCCACCCGAACCGCGACATGCAACGCCAACCAGAAAACGACAGACCGATGAGAAGCCGTGTGTAAGAGCGTGTTTGAGAAGTGCTCTAGTTTGGCCGGCGAGCCTGCGTAACCGCCAGCGTCGATGCCGCCAAGGTGGCCGGATGTCTCGGCTGCGGCGCTGCCCATTGAACCTGATCGAGGAGCAGGTCTCGACCCGCCTGGCCGATCTCGTCGGACGCTTCCGTACCCGACGCTGTACCTTGTCTCGTGGCCTACTTCGCGGACCTGACGCCCTATGCGTACTCGTACAGGGATCACGACACCATCTGGTACGAATGGGGCAAGCTGGACTACCGCCCGCAGTACGAGCGGCGCAACGTCGGCTGGCTGGACGCGTCACATCCGTTCGACCGGGGCCCGGGCCCGGACTGGTTCGCCGGCGCGTTGCTCGACGTCATCGGCGACCCGTGCGTCAACTTGTCGCGCGGCGGCCACGACTGCGAGTTCTGCCCGCCGGGCACGGACATCATCACCGATCCGCGGCTGGGCCGGGGGTGGCTGGCGGTTGACGAGATCAGGGTGCCGGCCGGGCCGGGCGTGATGTTCGCGGCGCCGTCGCTGGTCTGGCACTACGTCACCGCGCACGACTACCGGCCGCCGGCGGAGTTCGTCGAAGCGGTGCGGCGATACGACGCCGGCTGGGCCACCGAGCCGGGCCCCTGGATCCCGCCCGACGCGGAGCGCACCGTCTGGAAGAACCGCACCGCCGGGTAGCCGGCGTCAGCACGACTCCGCGACAACGCCCCCCAGCAGGTCGGACACGTGTGGGGCGGCGGCGCGCCGGCGTGACTACCGATGTCGATGCCGCCATGGTGGCCGGATGTCTCGGCTGCGGCGCTACCCTTCGGACCTGACCGATGAGCAGTGGGCGCTGGTGGAGCCGCTGCTCCCGGCGCCGAAACAGGTTGGCCGGCCGGAGAAACATCCACGTAAGTCCATTGTGGACGGCATCCTGTACGTGGTCCGGACCGGCTGCGCCTGGCGGTACCTGCCGGCGGACCTCCCACCGTGGCAGACCGTGTACTGGTACTTCAAGCAGTGGGAAGAGGCAGCGGTCACCGAGACGATGCTCACCACGCTGCGGGAGCAGGCACGGGTACAGCAGGGCCGCAACCCCCAGCCCAGCGCAGGAATCATCGACTCCCAAAGCGTCAAGGGCGCCGACACCGTCGGCCGCGACAGCCGCGGCTACGACGCTGGCAAGCGCATCAACGGCCGGAAACGGTTCATCGTCACCGACACACTCGGTCTGCTCGTCGTCGTAGTCGTGCTCGCCGCCAGCGTCCAGGACCGCGACGGGGTCAGGACCACCCTGCTGAGCACGTACCTGGCCACACCGATCCGGTTCGTCTACGCCGACGGCGCATTCGCCGGCAAGCTCGTCGAGTGGGCCGCGACCATCGTCCGCACCACCCTGCACATCGTGCCCAAACCCGCAGATCAGCGTGGCTTCGCCGTCATCCCCCGCCGCTGGTGCGTGGAGCGCACCCTGGCCTGGCTCACCACCCACCGCCGCCTGGCCCGCGACTACGAACGCGACCCAGCCACCTCCGAAGCCATCATCCGCTGGGCCGCCATCAGCACCATGAGCAGCCGCATCGCCCGAGGCCGACCAGCCACCCGCCAGGAACGCTGGCGCTGGCCCGACGACAAGTAAGCCACTTCTCAAACACGCTCTAAGACCCAGGTCGGCAGACATCAGCTCGACAAGATCATCCGGAACCTGCAGCCACTCCTCCGAGGGGACGGTCCCGCTTCGCCTGGCCCGCGCGACCCCGGTAGTTGAACGCGTCGGCCTACGCGTTCCACCAGCGGTCAGTGCCGTAGCTCACCTCGTACTTCCACCAGCCGTTCGACTCGCCCTCCACCAGCACCCGCTTGATCTCTCCGAAGTCGGCGTCGACGGGCACGTCGAACGCCACCAGCGGAAACTCCGCGCTGAAGACCTCGCCGCCCAGGTCGAAACGCTTGAACGCGGCGTGGACGGCCTGGGCGCTCGGGCCCAGCGGCCCGGAAGGCACCGGAAGCACACGGACAACGCAATGTCCGGATGCCCGCACCCGTCCGGTCGCCCACCGCACACCTTCGGCGTCGGTCCCGAACCGGACGACGTCACCTTGCGCAACACCGTTCTGCAGGAACGCCACGTTGTCCACCCGAGCCGTGTCCTCGCTCAACCGGGTTGCCCACAAGCCTTCGGTGTCATGCGGCAACCAGCCCTCGCGCGGCACGAACTTGAACCAGATCTTGATCGCGTCGCCCGCAGGCCGCTCGTGCGGCACGGAATCCGTCGTCACACCCGACATGATCCGCGACCGGTGCCTTCTCAGTGCTGCTGCGCCTTCACTTTTTCCCACTGCTTGGTGAGGGCCTCGTGGAAGTGCTTGTTGAAGTCGTCGGATCCCGGGAGGTTGCCCGGCCACGAACAGCCTGACCTGCGCGTCGGTGCACCACGGCCCGAGCTCCAGCCTCGACCAGGGCGCCGTCGCCGCCGCGGGCCACGGCGGCGCCTCGACGACCGGACGCATCGTGATCACGGCGCGGGACTACCCGGCAGCTGGGGAGGAGTCGAGGAAGCCGGCCCGCTCGGCCACGAGCTCCGACCGGACGAGTTCCAGCAGGCGGCCGACCCAGTTCCGGGTGTCGGGGCCGCCGCCGTGTCCGAAGGAGTCGCTGCCGTAGTCGATGCGGGCGTCGCCGGTCGCCACGAGGACGTCGGCGAGGGCCGGGTGCTGGGTGAACTTCGCCCGCAGGACCGTGTGCATCGCGGCGGCGCGGACGAGCGGCCAGTCCGGGCGCAGCGGCGCGGTCCTGGCGGTCCGTTCCGCGAGCATCGCCGTCGCCGCGGCGCGGATCGCGTGGCCGGACGCCTCGTCGGTGGTGGCGAGGGCCCAGTACGCGTGCACCGCGCTGGCGTACGTCGACCCGGCGACGGTGACCGGCACCGGGTACTCGTTGCGCAGCCACTCGATGTCCGGCGCCTGGGGCCAGGTGCCGGGGAGCCGTGCCAGCATGACCGTGGCGTCCTGCGGGCCGTCGACGGAGCGGCCGCCGTGCCGCTGGGCCGCCGCCCTGGCCCGGTCGGCGAAGTACTCGTCCGCCTGCGCGTGCATCGCCGGGGTGACGACCGTGCCGCGGGGTGTGGGCTCGCCGACCTGGGTGCACAGCACCTGCAGCGGCCAGTCCTTCGCGTCCATGTCGCCCAGGGCGAACATCCGCAGGTGTTCCGGGACGGCCAGGTACGCCTCCCGCAGCGCCACCCGGTCCGCCTCCGTCCGCGTCTCCAGGTAGCGGTCCAGCGCCTGCCGGCAGCGGCCGGTGGAGTCGGGCCGGTCGTTGAGCTCGTCGATCAGGTCGGCGACCTCACCCAGGAGGCCCTCGGCGGTCACCCACATCTCCGGCTCCTCGATCCGCCAGTCCGCCAGCTCATGGGCGCTGGCCTCCGCGCCGGGCTCGAGCCGCGTGGCGACCCAGCCGGACGCCAGCTTCTCGCGCAGGCCGTCGAGGTCGACCCAGCCCCAGCAGTCGATGACGCCGTCGGCGAAGACGAACAGCTCGGTCAGGAAGTACGTGTCACCGTTGCGGATGAAGATGGGCCGCCAGGTGCCTTCGATCCGTTCGCCGTCGACGAAGCGGTACGTCCTCCTGAGCGCCACCGGCGAAGTGTACGGCCGTAGAGTGCGGTCCGTGACCAGCGAAGCCATGCGGCTCATCGGCTACCGGAAGTTCGACGACGACGGTGTCACGCTCACCGCGCTGTCGGAGCCGGCGCACGTCGACGGGCTCGGGCTGGTGGTGCGGGTGTCGCTCTACGACCAGCGGACCTACAGCGGGCCCACCGCGACCGTCGTGCTCGGTGACGACGCGGGGGAGCGGGTCGCGGCGGCGGTGGCGCGGCTGGAGGTGCCCGGCGCCGTCAGGGCCGCGCTCGGCGCGTCGCTCAGCGAGACGCTCGGGCTCGACGAGGCGCGGTTCGACGAGTCGATGTTCGCCCCGACGGAGGCCGACGAGGCCCGCCGGTCCGCGTCACTCGACGTCATGACCGGATTGTTCCCCGCCGTCGAGCAGCGGTTTTCGCAGGTGTACGGCCTGCGCCTGCCCCGGCACGTCGCGGTCCTCGCGGCGGCGCTGCACAGTCTCGGCGACCACGAGCGCCGGGCGTTGCAGTCGCTCGGGCTGTCGGGCTGGGGCGTCCTGGACTACTTCGCCGACGGCGGACTGGAGCGGGCCGGCCGCGACGGGCTCGACGAGCGGCTGCACTGCCGGTTCCGCCGCGACCCGGCCGAGCTGGTGACGATCCTCGGCGGCGGCAGCGACGGGCTGCATTACGGCCTCTGGTACGACGACCCGGCCGAGCTGCCCTCGTTCGTCGCCTACAACTACGCGAGGGACTCGGCGGAGACGTGGACGGCGAAGGCCCCGACGGGCCTCGCCCAGATCCGCCGCGTGCTCGACGACGCGCTCGACGACGACGAGGACCCCGAGCGGTACTGGACGCTGTACCCGCTGCGGGCCGTGCTCGACTGGTTCGACGCGGCCGACGCCGCAGCGTGCGCGGCCGACGGACCGCCGCGCTGGGCCGACGCGCAGCGGCCCCCGGGCGGCGTGACGCTCGGCGCGGTGCTCCCGCCGGGCAGCGGCGACCCGCGCGTCGGGGAGATGGAGGCGCGCCACGACGCGTACCGCGGCGACGAGGAACGCACCCGCGGCTGGATCGCCGAGGCGACGGCGGAGCTCGCCGCCGGCAGGCCCGCGTTCGCGCTCGTCCTCGGCCGGGAGCTGCACTGGCTGGACGCCGACCGGTACCGGCGGGAAGCCGTCGAACTGCTCGCCGGCGCCTACCGCGCGCTGGGCCGGGACGCCCTGGCGGGCATCGCCGAGGTCCACGCCGCCAACCGTGACCTGCCGTCGGTCGACGTCCTGCAGCCGCGCTGACGTCACCGGTCTTCGAGACGCTGCCGCCACCAGGCCCGCGCGTGCCGGGGGCCGCGGGCGGCGGCCCACGGGTCGGGCAGCGTCTTGCGCAGGAACTCCTCGTCCAGCGCCGCGACGAGGCGCCGCAGCTCGCGGGCGGCGTCGCGGGGCAGGGCGTGCAGCGCCGCCTCGAGGATGTCCCGCTGGAAGCTGATGTCGCAGCTCGGGCTGGGGCACTGGCCGGCCAGGTCGATCCAGCGGCCCGCCTGCCGGATCTCGCGCCGGTAGGTGCGGAGCGCGCCGCCGACATCGCCGATGCGGGGGCGCAGGGCCTGGATCGCCGCGTTGGCTCGGCTCGACAGGCCGTCGATGGTGGGCGTCCGCGGTGTCACGCGGCCGGCGCCCGGGGCGTTACGCGCCATGCGCCTTTCGGAGTCGTCGCATGCGACCCATTGTGGCACAACGCTATGCTCGACCGGTCATGTCCGGGAGCGTGCGGTTCGCGATACTCGGGCCGCTCCTGGTGTCCCGCGACGACGCGGCCGTGCCGGTCGGCGGTCCCAAGCAGCAGGCGCTGCTGACCCTGCTGCTCCTGCGACCCAACCGGGTGAACAGCACCGGCTGGCTCACCGACGCGCTGTGGGACGGCGACCCGCCGCCGAGCGCACAGGTCACGCTGCGCAGCTACGTCGCCGCGCTGCGCCGGGCGCTCGAGCCGGGCCGCGGCGCGCGGGCGCAGGGCACGGTCGTGGTCGGCCACGCCGGCGGCTACGAGCTGCGCGTGCCGCCCGAAGCGGTCGACGCCGCCGAGTTCGTCGCGCTCGCCGAGGCGGGCGCCCGGGCCCTCGCCGCCGGTGACCCTGCCACCGCCGAACGCGACTACACGCGGGCCCTCGCACTCTGGCGCGGCGACCCGCCCGCCGGGGACCTGTCGGCCGTCCACGCCGAGGTGGCCAGGCTCGCCGAGACCCGCCTGGCGGTCGAGGAGGGCCGCTGCACCGCCGCCGTCGCCGCGGGACGGCACCACGCGGTCCTGCCCGACCTGCGGCGGTTCGTGGCCGAACAACCCGCCAGGGAGTCGGCGCGCGGGCAGCTGATGCTCGCGCTGTACCGCGCGGGCCGGCAGACCGAGGCCCTCGCCGTCCACGACGAGGGCCGCCGCTTCCTGGCCACCGAGTTCGGCGTCGAGCCGGGCGCGGCGCTGCGCGAGCTGCACCACCGGATCCTCAGCCACATGGTCCCCGAGGCCGGGCCGACCGTCCACATCGGACACGAAGGCGCGCCGGCCGGTTTCGCCGGGCGGGAGGCCGGGTGGGAGGCGCGGCCGGCCGGTTTCGTCGGGCGGGTCGCCGAGCTGGCCGTCCTCGGCGAGCATCTCGGGGCGGCGCTGCGCGGCGGCGGGCGGATGGTCGCCGTCGTCGGCGAGGCGGGCATCGGCAAGACGACCCTGGCCACCGCCGTCACCGACCGGGCCGCGGCCGCCGGCGTCCCCGTGGCGTGGGGCCGCTGCCCCGCCGTCGGGCAGGCGCCGCCGTTCTGGCTGTGGAGCCAGATCGTGCGCGGACTGCTCGCCCTCCCGCACGCCGAGGCCCCCGCGGCGGCCCTCACCGGGTTCGTCGGCGGACCGTCCACGGTGGACGTCGCACCCGATCCCGCGGCGAGGTTCCGCGCCTATGAGGCGGTTTCGGCGTTGGTACGAGCGTCCGCCGCCCCCTCCGGTCTGGTGCTCGTCCTCGACGACCTCCACGCGGCCGACCCGGACTCGCTGCTGCTGACCCGGTTCCTGGCCGCGACCGTCCACACGGGACGGACGCTCGTGGTGGCGACGCTGCGCCCGTACGAGCGCGACCCCGCCCTCGTGGAGACCCTCGACGACCTCGCCCGCGGCGCCGGGTCCGGGCAGCTGCGCCTCGCCGGCCTCGACCCCGCCGGGGTCGCCGACCTGGTCGCGGCCCGCACCGGCGCACCCGCGCCGGACGACGTGGTGCGGCGGCTCGCGGAGCGCACCGGCGGCAACCCGTTCTTCCTCACCGAGGTCCTCGGCGCGCCGGGGGAGCGGCTGCCGCCGAGCGTCCGCGACGCCGTGCGGCTGCGCCTGGACGGCGTCCGCGACGCGGTCACCCGCGAGTGCCTGGACGTGCTCGGCGTCGCCGGACGGGACCTGGAGCTACGGCTTCTCGCCGCCGTGACCGGCGCCCCCGCCGCCGAGCTGCTCGCCGGCCCGGCCGCGGCGCAGCTGGTCACGGAGGCCGGCCCCGGCGCGGTCCGGTTCCGGCACCCGCTGTTCGCCGAGGTCGCGTACGCCGAGCTGCCCGCGGCGCGACGGGCCGCCCTGCACGCCCGCCTGGCGTCCGCGGCCGCCGACCCGTACCCCGGCGCGCTCACCGCGGGCGAGATCGCGTTCCACTATGGACGGTCGATCGGCCTGGGCCACGCGGGCGACTTCCTGCGCTGGACGGTGCGCGCCGCCGACGACGCCGCGCGCCGCCTCGCGTACGAGGACGCGCTCGCCCACCTGGCCCGCGCCACCGACCAGCTCGCGCCGCACGCCGCCACGTCCCCTGCCGAGGCCGCCGCCGAGTTGGACGTGCAGCTGCGCCGGGCGGCGCTGCTGCAGATCACCGTCGGCGTCGGCAGCGACGCGGTCGCCGAGGCGGCCGCCCGGGCCAGGTGGCTGCTGCCGTACACGGGCACCGGCACCGACGTCCGCGCCGCGCTGTGGACGCTGGGCGAGGTCGCCTGCAACCGCGCCGAGTACACGGTCGCCGAGGACCTCGCCCGCCAACTGCTCGCCTCCGCCCCATCCGCGGGGGCGTCAAACGACTCCGGCGCGCCCGCGGAGGAGCCGCTCGGTGCGGACGCGCCTCCGCGCGAGCCGCTCGGTGCGGGCGCGCCTCCGCGCGAGCCGCTCGATGCGGGCGCGCCTCCGCGCGAGCCGCTCGGTGCGGGTGCGCCTTCGGACGAGCCGATCGGTGCCGGCGCGCCTTCGGACGAGCTGCTCGCCGTCGCCGGCCCGTACCTGCTCGGCGTCGCCTGCTACTTCACCGGCCGCCTCGCCGAGGCCGACGAGCACCTCAGCACCGCCGTCGACCGGCTCGCCGCCGTCGACCCCCGCCACCTGCGCTCGCAGGCGGGCCGCACCCCGGCCCTCGCCGCGTACAACTTCCGTGCCCTCGTCCGCTCGCTGCGCGGCCTGCCCGCCGCCGCCCGGGAGGACCTGTCCTCGGCCGCGGCACTCGCCGAGCGCTGCGACGACCCGTACGGCCGCGCCAACGCCGCCCTGTACGCCGCCTGGACCGCCCTGCAGGAGCACGACGTCCCCGCCGCCCTCGCCGCCGCCCGGCGCTGCCGCGAGATCGGCACCCGCCAGGGCATGCCCCACTTCGTCACCACCGGCGACTTCGTGGCGGCCTGGGCGGCTGTGCACACCGGTACACCCGCCGCCCTCGCCACGATGCGCACCACCGGCGAGGCGATCCACCGCCTCGGCCTGCGCGCCACGAGGACCATCTCCATCGCCGCCATGGCCGACGCCCACCTCGCCGCCGGCGACCGCACCACCGCCGCCACCCTCGCCACCGAAGGCCTCACCGCCGCCGCGGCCATGGGCGAGCAGGTCCTCACCGCCGAACTCCTCCGCGTCCGCGCCCTCGCCACCGCCAACCAGGAAGACCTCCACACCGGCGCCGGCATCGCCACCACCCAGGGTGCCCTGCTTCTCCTACACCGCTTCCGGCGCTGACCCGGCCGGCGAAAACGGTCAGGCAGTGGCGGCACCGCCGTCGTCGACGACTGCTGCGACCTCGTCTTCCTCGGGTACCCTCGCACCCCATGACCGACGTCGTCGCGTTCTGCGGTCTGCCGTCCAGACCATGGCTGAACCGGGCGCTTGGCCTGCGGCGCCTCTCCAGGGCGGCGGTGGAGTTCCTGACGCTGGAGGCCACCGATCCGCAGACCTGGCGGGCCGGACCGTGGCCGTGGTCGCCGTGGACGTTGAAGGAGCAGGTGCTGCGGACCTTCATGGTCCTGGGCGCGCCTCCGGCCGCGGCGGCCTCCCTGCGGGACCTGATCGTCGGCGCGACCGGCAGGCAGCATCGGTGCAAGGACCACCGGTACTGGGACCTGGCCCGCACCCTGGACGGCTCCGCGCTGCGCGCCCAGCTCCTCGACGCCGCCACAGACCAGGCGGAGTCCACGAGGTTGCGGGCACGGTTCGTGCTGTGGCTGCTGGAGCATCCACAGCACCGCACCGACGGGCGCGGCTGGTGGCAGTGGCTGCGCACCGAAGGCCGCCCGCTGCCCGACCGTCTCGCCCGGCTGAGCGTCGGCTCTCTGCGCCGACCCGCTGACGCCGCCGCCGCGCTCATCGGCGTGCCGGCGCCGGACGTGGCCGTGGTGCTCGAGTCGCTGGAGTTCGGTCCGGCGATCCAGATCGTGGCGCTGCTCGAACCGGCGGTGGCGGCCGGCGCGCTGTCCGGCATGGACCGGCTCCGCGCCGCCCAGACCCTACGCCGCCTCCCGGCGCCCGCTGCGGCGGCGATCCTGCGGCACCTGGCGTGAGCGGGGTTTCAGCAGCGTTTCAGGGGTGCCGGTCAGCCTTCTGGGAGATCGGCCGGGTGGGTCCGGCCGGCGGAACCAGACGGAGGTAGGACCATGGAAGCAAAGCGCAGCGCCGGTTGGCGGGTTGTCGTCGTGCTCGCGGCGGCGGGTGCCGTACTCTTCGGGGCGGCGACCAGTGCGTCGGCGGCGACACAGCAACAGGCGGCGCAGGTCGCTGCGGCGCCGAGGCTGGTGATCCTCGCGCAGGACGGCGGGGCCAGGCTGCTCGACGCGCACGAGATCGCCTCGCAGGACTACAACGTGGTGACCAGGCCGTACCAGACGGACAGCACGCAGAAGTGGTGGCTGACGGACGTGGGCGGTGGGCTGTACACGCTGCAGCAGGCCAGCAGTGGGCGGTTCCTCGACGCGCACGAGATCGCGAGCCTCGACTACCGGGTCGTGACGCGGCCGCGGCAGACGTTCGACAACACCCAGCTGTGGCGGCTGCAGGACTACGGCGGCGCGTTCTACACGGTGCAGCAGGTGAGCAGCGGCCGGTACCTCGACGCGTACGTGTCCAGCGCGCAGGACTTCCGCGCCGTCACGCGGCCGTGGACGGGTGCCAACTCGCAGGTGTGGCGGATCGTGGGCGCCTGATACCGGCTGTCAGGTCACCGACCGACGGGTCCCTCCACCACCGCACCTGCGGCTACCGTTTACCGGTCGTTGAAGGGGTGTGGGGGACACGATGCAGGTCAGGCTCCTCGGGCCGATCGACGTGACGCAGGCCGGGGTGCCCCGCGAGGTGCCCGGACTGCGCCGCAAGGCGGTGCTCGCGGCGCTGGCGGTGGGCCGGGGTGAGGTGGTCAGCACCGACCGGCTGATCGACGCCGTCTGGGGTGAGGACCCACCGGCCACGGCGATGAACACGTTGCAGCGGCACGTGTCGTACCTGCGGCAGGTGCTGGGCGGGCGGGACACCATCGTGGCCCGTCCGCCCGGCTACGTGCTGGCGCTGCCGGGCGACGACGCCACCGACGTCGCGGTCGCCGAACGGCTCATCCGGCAGGGGACCGCGCAGGGTTCCGCGCAGGGTTCCGCGCAGGGCGAGCACGCCGAGCGGGTGCGCGTGCTGCAACAGGCCCTCGCCCTGTGGCGCGGCAAGCCGCTCGAGGACATCGCCGGCCAGACCGGCCTCGACGCGGAGGCCGAGCGGCTGGAGGTGCTGCGCCTGCACGCCCAGTCGGCGCTCGCCGAGTGCCGGCTGCAGCTCGGCGAGCACGCGCAGCTCGTGCCCGACCTGGAGCGGCTCACCCGCGACCATCCCCTCGACGAGGGGCTGCACGGGCAGCTGATGCTCGCGCTGTACCGGTCGGGCCGCCCCGCCGACGCGCTCGCCACCTACCAGCGGCTGCGGCAGGCGCTCGCGACCGAGCTCGGGCTGGACCCGGGCCAGCACCTCCGCGACCTCGAGGCGGCCGTGCTGCGGCAGGACCCGGCGCTCGACCTGACCGCGTCGCGGGTCACCGCCGCCGCACCCGCCGCGCCGGCGCAGCTGCCGCTGGCGGTGCGCGGGTTCGCCGGCCACGCGGAGCGCCTCGCCCGGCTGGACGCCCTCGTGCAGGAGGCGGCGGCAGCGCGGACCACGGTCGTCTGTGCCGTGTCCGGCCCGCCCGGCGTCGGCAAGACCAGTCTCGCGGTGCACTGGGCGCACCGGGTCGCGGACCGGTTCCCCGACGGTCAGCTGTACGTCAACCTGCGCGGCTTCGACCAGCGCGGCGCCGTGATGGACCCGGCGGAGGCGCTGAGCGGCTTCCTGCACGCGTTCCGGATGCCGCGGGAGCAGGTCCCGGCCGGGCTGGACGACCGGGCCACCCGGTACAGGAGCATCCTGGCCGGCAAGCGGGTCCTCATCATCCTCGACAACGCCCGCGACGCAGACCAGGTCCGCCCGCTGCTGCCCGGCGCGCCCGGCTGTCTGGTCCTGGTGACGAGCCGCAACCAGCTGACGCCGCTCGTCGCGGCCGAGGGCGCGGTGCCGCTCGCGCTGGACCTGCTGACGGCGGGGGAGGCGCGCGAACTGCTGACCCTCCGGCTCGGTGCGGCCCGGACCGCCGCGGAGCCCGCCGCGGTCGCGGAGATCGTGCAGCGGTGCGCGCGGCTGCCGCTCGCGCTGTCCATCGCCGCCGCGCACGCCGCGACCCGTCCGGGCACGTCGCTCGCCACGCACGCGGCCCAGCTGCGTGACACGGCCGGCGGACTGGACGCCCTTGACGGCGGCGACACGAGCACCGACGTGCGGGCGGTGTTCTCCTGGTCGTACCGCGCGCTGACGGACGATGGGGCGCGGATGTTCCGCCTGCTGGGCCTGCACCCGGGCCCCGATCTCGGCGTGCCGGCCGCGGCCAGCCTCGCCGGCGTCGGGCTGCCGCGGGCGCGGGCGCTGCTGGCCGAGCTCGTCGAGGCGAACCTGCTCACCGAGCACACGCCCGGCCGGTTCCGCTTCCACGACCTGCTGCGCAGCTACGCCGCCGAACAGGTCTCCGCGGACCGGGCCGCCGCCGTCCTCAGGATGTTCGACCACTACCTGCACACCGCGCACGCGGCGGTCATGCAGCTGGACACCGGCCGCCCGCAGACGCGGCTGCCGCGCCCCGCCGACGGCGTCACGGTCATCAAGGTCCGCGGCGGCGACGAGGCGATGGCGTGGTTCACCGCCGAGGACGCGGTCCTGCTCGCGGCCGTGCACGGCGGCGCCGCCGAGGGCCTCGACGAGCACGTGTGGCGGCTCGCGTGGACGCTGACCACGTACCTCGACTGGCTGGGCCGCTTCGACGACCTCATCGCGACTTCCACCGCGGCCCTCGCGGCCCTGCTGCGCGTCGGCGACGTCCTCGGCCGCGCGCACGTCCACCGCGACCTGGGCCGAACCCTCGCCCGGCTGGGCCGCTTCGACGAGGCCGCGACGCACCTCGACCAGGCCATCGACCTCTACCGTTCCCTGGGCGACCCGGTCGGCCAGGCCCGCACCCACCACAACATCGGCTGGATGCTGCAGGTCCAGCAGCGGCACCGGGAGGCCCTGACCCACAGCGAGCAGGCGTTCGACCTGTTCGAGGCGGCGGGTGACGTACTGTGGCAGGCCCGCACCCTGAACGCGGCCGGATGGCTGCACGCCCAGCTCGGCGACCACCGGCGGACCCTGGACCTCTCCGGCCGGGCGCTGCAGCTGCTGCAGGAGGTCGGCGACCGGCACGGCGAGGCGGGCACGTGGGACAGCCTCGCCCTCGCCCACGACCATCTCGGCGACCACCAGCAGGCGACCCGCTGCTACGACAAGGCGATCCAGCTCTTCGAGCAGCTCGGTGACCGCGCCACCGCCGCCGACGTCCTCGTCGCCGCCGGCGACCGCCACCACGCCGCCGGCGACGGCGCCGGGGCGGCCATGTCGTGGCGCCGCGCCCTCCAGCACTTCGAGGCGATCGGCGACCCCCGCGCCGGCGACGTCAACCGGAAGCTGCAAGCGGTCTGAGGCGCACGCTCCGGCGGGGCTACGATGCCGGTATGGCCGGGGACCGGCACTGGTTCAGGGGTGACTGCCACGTGCATTCCCGGCGTTCGCATGGTGGGGAGCTCACGCCGGAGGAGATCGTCGGCGCCGCCCGGGCGGCCGGGCTCGACTTCATCGCCGTGACCGAACACAACCTGGACGCGGCCCGGGACCCGTGGTCGCGGCTCGCTGGCGACGGCCTGCTGGTCATCCCCGGTCAGGAGGTCGTCACCGAGACCGGGCACTGGCTGGCGCTCGGCCTGGCTCCCGGGCACGTCGCCGACTGGCGCTACGGCGTCCGCGACGACCTGATCGACCGGCCCGTCGCCGAGGTCCACCGGGCCGGCGGCCTGTGCGTCGTGGCGCACCCGCACGCCCCGTACCCGGCGGGCACCTTCATGTACCCGTTCGACGGCTTCGACGCGGTCGAGGTGTGGAACGGGCAGTGGAGCTCCGACCTGCCCTGGAACGCCGACAACGAGGCCGCCCTCGCGGAGTGGGGCCGCGGCCTGGCGATCGGCGTCCACCGCCGCCGCTGGACACCGGCGATCGGCAACAGCGACGTCCACCTGGCCGGCCAGATCGGCACCCCGCAGACCGTCGTCCACGCCGCGGACCTCACCCAGCACGCCGTGCTCGCCGCCCTGCGCGCGGGCCGCTGCTGGATCGCCGGGTCCGCCGCGATCCAGCTGACGCTGGTCGCCACCGCGGGTCCGTCCGAGGCCGGAATCGGCGAGCACCTGCCCGCCGCCGGCGGCGAACCCGTCACGGTGGAGGTCCACGTGAGCGGCGTGCCGTCGGGCACGGTCAGCCTCCACACCGACCGCGGCCGGTCCCACCAGGAGGCGCTGCCTCCCGCCGGCGCGGGCACCGCGACCTGGTCCACCACCGACCGGCCCACCTTCGTCCGCGTCGAGGTCCGCCATCCCACCGGCCACATGGCGGCACTCACCAACCCGGTCATCCTGACGTAGCAGCGCCGCGACGGGGCTTCAACCGGGTCCGGAACAGGTCGCCGGCGGGTCGCCCAGCGGACACTCCTCGTCGACGACGCGATCCCGCCACGCCTCGACGGTGCGCACCTCCGCGGGCGGCGCGAACCGGAGATCCCCGGTGTCGACGCTGCCGACCAGGTCGAACACGTCGTACAGCCCCACCGGCAGCCCCGCGTTCCGCGGCAACGGCACCGGGTCACCGACGACGACGGGAACGCCCTGCTCGACCGCCAGCCGCCGACACGTCTCGACCCGCTCCCGGAGCACCTCGTTCACGTCCACCGCGGACTCAGCCACCAGTCTCGCCGAACTCCGCCGCCGATGAGACACCTGTGATCGCAACGCTCCTCCGCCCCCGACCGACCAGCACCTTGACATCGACAACCGTGGAACCGGCCCGAACCGGCATGCCGGCCCTGTGGAGGACGGCTACGCGCCCGCGCCGTTGACTCCAGCCCCCCTCATCGGGTGGGACCGGGCGACGTCGCGGCTGTCGGCGTCGGCCTGCAGCTCACCGTAGGTCGATCTCAACCTGGTGCGTCGTGAGCATGTTCAGCAGATATTCCATGGTGACGGCAGGGCCCAGCCGGCGCCGGTCGTAGCCGGCGACGAGGTGCGCGCGGGCGACGGCGGAGTCGTGCCACACCAGGCGAAACGGTGTCTGCGCGCCGAACTTCCCGCACAGGCAGTCGTCGAGGGCGTCGAGGTTCCAGCCGAAGTATCCACCCGGGCCGTTGATCGCCTCACCGATCGCGCAGTAGAACCCGTCGATGTCGGTCACGAACCGGCCGTCGAGGTCGTATGTGGTGCCGGCCGGCCGGTCCGGCGTACCGGACGGGTGGGCGAGCGCCATGCCGGCCCAGTGATGGCGCAGCTCCCGGTCGTAGCCGGCCCACAGATTCTTCCCGGCGGGCCGTCCGGTGTGCCAATGCTCCAGGATGCTGAGGACGCCCGTCGGCAGCGGCTCCTGCGGATCGCTGTCGACCGTCACGTCGACGAGCCCGGCACCGAGCCGTGACGGCCCGCTCGCGGCGACCGTTCCGGACACCACGGCACCGATGATCTGGTCGGCCGAACCGTCGGCGGCGACCGCGTACACCTCGGCGCGGACGCGACGGCGACGCAGACCTGCCTTGGTCGACTGGCCGAGCGCACCGAGCGCGGTCAGCAGCAGAGGTTCCGGCCGGCAGCCGAGCAGCCGGATCTGCGGCACGGGTGGTGCGGCCTGATCGCGGAACACGCCGGTGACGTCCCGGCATGTGCCGTAGGGCTCCTCGTCCCGGCCCTGGACCACGAACTCGGTCACCTCGCCGGGACGCACCACGGCGTCCGTGCGGTCGTAGACATGGACGAAGCCGCTGAGATCGATGTCCACGGTTCCCGGCACGGCGAGGCTCGGCCGTTGCGCGAGCACGACGATGTCGCCGAGGTACTCCCCCCACCAGGGCGGCGACGTGCCCGGCGGTGGCAGCGGCACCGCTATGTGGACGTCGCCCAGCCAGGCCTGATCTGTGCCGAACGCCTCGGCGGGCAGCCGGTCGAGGAGGTCGGCAAGCGCGCCGCCCGGGGCGCAGCCGACGAGCGTGAACCCCTCCCGGGGCCGGGGCGGCAGATCCACGAACAGTCCGTCGATCTCCGCGCACAGCGCCAGCGGGATGTCGTCCTCGTAGATACCCTCGAAGCCGACGTCACCGAGGAGCAGCCAGCGCGGGTCGACCGGATGCTCCCACGTCCACCGCTGCCGCTCGGCCGGCAGGACCGCCTCGGGACCGGCGCCCATCGTCACACCGAGACCCTACCCCGCCGGAGACGCCACGACGGGGCGCACCGGTGGACGGTCGAGCACGGCCGGGCGCAGTCCGTACACAGGGTGGAACAACGCAATGACGGCCACCCTACGATCATGCACGCTTGCGATCAGCGTCGATGTCGGCGGCCGCACGCACGGCGGCCGCCCGCTGGCCCTGGGCGCGAAGAAGGCGCACCAGCAGGTGGAGGGCGGTCTTGTCGCCGTCCTCCGCGCGGCGGCGCAGTTCGCCGGCGCGGCCTTCCTCGAACAGGAGCCGGTCCAGCCGCCGCCGCGCGTGCACGTCGACGCCGGCCTGATCGGCCAGTTCGTCCAGCAGGCCGGCTCTCGCCAGAAGGTCCATGTGCCACAGGTGTGCGTTGTGCCGGTGGAAGTCCTGGCTGTAGCACTCGGCGAACTCGCTGACGACGGCGATCGCGGTGGTCCAGTCGCCGCGCGCTTCGGCCGCTTCCGCCGCGGCGTGATCGAACCACGTCTCCATCCGACCAGTCTCGCGCCCGGGCGGCGGAATCAGGGGGTGGGCTTCACGGGAATTCGTCATCCATGGGGCGACGTATCGGTGTTTGCGGGTCTGGTACGCCCGGAGGTTGCACACGGTCGCCGCGAGGCGCGGGTACCCGGGCCCGAACACGTACCGCGTGAAGAACGTCGGCAGGTCGGGCGCGAACTCGTCGACCTCGATCTCCTCCAGCCCGGCGCCGTCGATGCAGTAGAACCGGTAGCTGTCACCGTCGATGTAGTAGACGCTGCCGTCCGCGACGTCGAGGGAGAGGTCACCGATGACGATGACGTCGTCCTCGGTGTCACCGGTCACGACATACCCCTCACCGATCGCCGGCGGGCCGCCCAGCGGACACTCCTCGTCGACGACGCGATCCCACCACGCCTCGACGGTGCGCACCTCCGCGGGCGGCGCGAACCGCAGATCCCCGGTGTCGACGCTGCCGACCAGGTCGAACACGTCGTACAGCCCACCCGGCAGCCCCGGATTCCGCGGCAACGGCTCCGGCGCACCGATGACGACGGGAATGCCGTGCTCCACCGCCAGCCGCCGAAACGTCCCGACCCGCTCCCGCAGCACCTCGATCACATCCACCGCGGCCTCAGCCGACCGCCCAGGTGAGACAGAATCAGAATTCGCCAAGGTCGACTTCGACCAGGAAGGGCGCGGTCAGCTTGACGACGCCGGTGAAGATCTCGCTCTCGCGGTAGCGTGCGGTCGCCGGGTCAAGAACGTACGTGTAGAGGAGAGGCGCGCCAGTGGCGGCCTGCTCGACTCGCCAGTAGAACTGAATACCAGCCCTCGCGTACTGATCGGCCTTGACGATCCGATCGGTCGTCTCCGACCCGGGAGAGACCACCTCGACCACAAGAAGCACATGCTCGGGTCGGGTCGGAGTGACGTCGATGGTCTCCGCCCGGTAGACCGTCACGTCAGGACGACGGTTGTTCAGCGGCACGTCCTGAAGCCGGACGTCGAAGTCGGTGTCGGCGTTCCAATCCGGCCCCGCAGCGGCATCCAAGACATTCGCCAGTAGCCTGGCCAGGCGGTTGTGCCGCTTGGAGGCGCTCGGACCCGCGAGGACCATCCCATCCACGATCTCGATATCCGCGCATTGCTCCCTTGTCCAGGACGCGTATTGCTCGGCCGTGATCTGCTCATGCATCCAGGCCGGCGCGACAATCTCGGCCGTCATGCACACCTCCTGAACGACGATCGGTAGGCGACAAGCCGTTCCTCTCGGCTCGTCTGGGTCTGTTGTCCTGATTGTTCCACTGCCCCCGCCGCGGTCGTGCCGGTTCAGGCGGCGGGCGGTGGTGGGCGGAGGCCGGCGACGAGGAGCTGGGCCATGTGGCGGGCGTCGTAGCGGGGGTCGCGGCCGGCGCCGATGCAGAGGTTGCCAACGGCGTACATGAGGGCGAACGGCTCCACGTCGGGCCTTGCCTCGCCGGCGGTGACGGCCGCTGACAGCAGGGACGTGCAGACGGGCAGCAGGCGGTCGATGAAGTACGCGTGCAGCGTCTCGAACGTGGTGTCGTCGGACCGCAGGGCGGCGGCGAGGCCGTGCTTGGTGACGAGGAAGTCGACGAACAGGTCGATCCAGGCGGCCAGGGCGGCGTGCGGGGAGGCGGTGCCGGCGAGGAGGTCCGGGCCGGCGGAGGCGCACGCCTCGACCTGGTGGCGGTAGACGGCGACGATCAGGTCGGCGCGGGTCGGGAAGTGGCGGTAGATGGTGCCGACGCCGACGCCCGCCCGTGCGGCGATGTCGCGGACCGGGGCGTCGACGCCCGCCGCGACGAACGCCGCGGCCGCCGCGTCCAGCAGGGTCTGCTCGTTGCGCCGCGCGTCGGCGCGCTTCCGTGGTGCCTCGTGCGTCACTGCCCGCTCCAGGAACTTGGCAAACGGAACCGTGTTCCGTATCGTCGAGAGAGCGGAACGAGGTTCCGCTTATGGGGAAAGGATGCCAGACGGCCATGCAGTACCGCACTTTGGGCCGCACGGGTGTGCAGGTCAGCACGCTCGTGCTCGGCGCGATGAACTTCGGCAGCATCGGGCGCACCACGCAGGACGAGGCGACGGCCATCGTCGGCGCCGCCCTCGACGCCGGGATCAACATGATCGACACCGCCGACATGTACGGGCAGGGCGAGTCCGAGGAGATGGTCGGCCGGGCGATCGCCGGGCGGCGCGACGACATCGTCCTCGCGACGAAGGCGGTGATGCCGATGGGCGACGAGCGCAACCACCGCGGCGCGTCCCGCCGGTGGCTCGTCACCGAGCTCGACAACAGCCTGCGTCGCCTCGGGGTGGAGCACGTCGACCTGTACCAGATCCACCGTTGGGACCCGACGACCAGCGACGAGGAGACCCTGTCGGCGCTCACCGACCTCCAGCGCGCCGGGAAGATCCGCTACTTCGGGTCGTCGACGTTTCCGGCGTACCGCATCGTGCAGGCCGAATGGGCGGCGCGGCGGCACCACCTCGGCCGGTACGTGACCGAACAACCCAGCTATTCCATCCTGCAGCGGGGAATCGAGGCGCATGTGCTGCCCGTGACCCAGGAGTACGGTCTCGGCGTGCTCGCGTGGAGCCCGCTCGCGTCCGGATGGCTGTCGGGCGCGGTGCGGGAGGGCCGGGAGATCACCACCAGCCGGTCGGCGATCCTGCCGGAGCGCTTCGACCTCGGCACCACCTCCAACCGGGCCCGGCTCGAGGCCGTCGAGCGGCTGGCCAAGGTCGCCGAAGACGCGGGACTCACGCTAATCCAACTCGCGTTGGGTTTCGTGACCGCACACCCGGGCGTGACGAGCGCGATCATCGGGCCGCGCACGTTGCAGCACCTGGATTCCCAGTTGGCGGCGGCGGATGTGGTACTGCCGGCCGACGTCCTCGACGCCATCGACGCCATCGTCGCGCCGGGCGTGGACCTGGCGCCGCAGGAGAAGTTCGACACGCCACCGTCGCTGCTCGACGCCGCGCTGCGCCGCCGGTAGGGACCTCCACACGGGTTCCACACGGTTCCCACAGCGTGTTGGTGGACTGCCCGGATGGACACAGACGTCGTCGTGGTGGGCTGCGGGCCGGTCGGCGCGCTCACCGCCAACCTGCTCGGCATCCGCGGGGTGCGGACCGTCGTCGTCGAGCGCAGCACCGCCCCGCACGGGCAGCCGCGGGCGTTCTCCTGCGACGACGAGGCCCTGCGGATCTACCAGCAGGCGGGGCTGCGCGACGAGGTCGCCGCCGACATGTACCCGCCGCCGCTCGTCGAGTACGTCAGCGGCGACGGCCGGCCGTTCGCCACGATCGCGCTCGACGAGGTCGACTTCGGCCTGGGCAGCGAGCCGCTGCACTTCTTCGACCAGCCCCGGCTGGAGGCGTCGCTGCGCGGCGGCCTCGAACGGTTCGAGCACGTGTCGTTGCGGACCGGCGTCGAGCTGACCGGCCTCGACCAGGACGCCGACGGCGTCACGGTATTCCTACGCGCGTTGGATAACGGCGCCGTCAGCTCGCTCCGGGCGCGGTATGTGCTCGGCTGCGACGGCGCCCGCAGCGCAACCCGTGCGGCCGTTGGAATCGCGTTGAGCGGGACGTCGTACGCCGAGCCGTGGCTGGCGATCTCCGGCGACGTCGAGCCGGGCGGCGTCCGCCAGCCGACGACCAGGTTCGTCTGCGACTGGCGCCGCCCCGCGTTCGTCTCGCCCGGCGCGTTCGGCACGCACCGCCTCGAGTTCATGCTCCGCGCCACCGAGACGCCCGAGGAGATGACCCGGCCTGAGACGGTGGCGCGGCTGGCCGCCCCGTACGTCGACCCCGACCGCTTCACGGTGACCCGCGCCGTCGTGTACACCTTCCACCACCTCGCCGCGCGGCAGTGGCGGGCGGGCCGGGTCTTCCTGCTCGGCGACGCCGCCCACCAGATGCCACCGTTCCTCGGCCAGGGCCTGTGCAGCGGCCTCCGCGACGCCGCGAACCTCAGCTGGAAGCTCGCCATGGCCCTGGACGGCACCGCCGGCGACGACCTGCTCGACACGTACGAGGCCGAACGACGCCCCCACACCGCCCAGATGGCCGCCACGAGCGTCCGCCTCGGCCGCGTCTTCCTGGTCCGCAACCGCGTGCTCGCCTTCCTGCGCGACACCACCCTGCGGGCAGTCCAGGCGGTGCCCCGCGTACGCCGCCTCATCCGCCACTTCGAGTTCAAGCCCGCGCCGATCCTGGACAAGGGCGCGCTCGCCGGCGGCACCCGCCGCGGCCCCATCGGCACGATGTTCCCCCAGCCGCTGGTCCTGCCGGCCGGCGCCACCGACCCCGTCCGCCTCGACGACGTGCTCGGCACGGGCTTCGCGGTGATCGGCCCGTCCGTAACCGCCACAACCCGACGCCCCGGCCCGCCGGCAACCCTTATCCGCGTCCTACCACCCGGCACCACCCCCGCCGCGGCGGAAGCCCCCGCCGTATCGGATGGCCCAGCGGCGACGGATGGCCCAGCCGCGGCGGAAGGCGCGCTGACGGTGGTCGACGTCGACGGCGTCCTGACCGCCTGGTTCGCCAAGCACCGCGCCGAGGTAGCGGTCCTGCGCCCCGACCGCTTCGTCTACGCCACCACCCTCACCGCCTGACCAGCGGACCGCGGTACATCGTCCAAACCGGACACTGGTACACCCCCGACGACACCGACCGCGACGGCCGAGGTCGTCATCGGCCCGGCCGTCAGTGGCCGCGGTGGCGGTCGCGAGCCTTGGCGCGGCGGGCGTCGCGGCGGTGCTCGGCGTGTGCCTCCTTCGCCTCGCGGCCGCGCTGGGTGGAGGCCTGCTTGCGCAGCTCCAGCTCCTTGCGGACCGCCTCCTGGGCCGCGGTGCTCGGCCGCGCCGCCTGTGCCTCCCGGGCCGCGTCCCGGGCCAGCCGCTTCGGGCTGCGGGCCGGGGGCTGCGCCGGCTGCCCGGCCACCGCGGCGGACCGTCCGGCCCGGTCGAGCAGGGCACCGCCGTGCCGGAGCAGGAACTGGTACAGCTCGGCATCGGTCGGCTCGCCGCCGAAGACGTGCCGGGTCGCCCGTACACCCTCCGGGTCACGCACTTCGAGCACGGCAACCCAGAACGGGTTGTCGAAGAACACGGTCATCGTCGCCATCACGGTCTCCTGAGTGCAGGCAGCATGCGTCCTGCACCGGACAACCGGTCAGCGAACCGACCGGCAGGAGACGGATCGCCACCAAGCGGCGACGCCCCGA
Organism: Dactylosporangium sp. NPDC006015; assembly: GCF_040614215.1. Taxonomy (NCBI): domain Bacteria; kingdom Bacillati; phylum Actinomycetota; class Actinomycetes; order Micromonosporales; family Micromonosporaceae; genus Dactylosporangium; species Dactylosporangium sp. NPDC006015. The sequence continues at coordinate 65,160 of NZ_JBEXUD010000027.1, read as the reverse complement.
CTACCAACGGGGCCGTGTTTTCGTGCGCCGCCGACGATACCCGCGTCGGGAGATGAGTGGTGGTCGCCGGCTGGTCTATCGCGGGCACGAGCGACTTCGCACCCGATCGTCACTGGCGTGGACGTGGTGAGCGTGGGCGAGGGCGCGGAAGCGCGGCGGGTGGACGGCTGAGGTGTGACATGGCGCGGAGGAGCTCGGAGCGTTCCTCCGGTTTCGTGCCGCGCAGGACGATGAGGACCAGGACAACGCGAGCCGTTGCCCAGATCGCCGCGCAGGCGACAGGGACGAGGAAAGCGAACGCGGGCAGCGCGCCCATTGCGGTACCTCCGGCAGACACGGCAGCTTGCGTTCGACGCTGGGCCGAACGTGAGCGTGCAGCTGATACCGGAGGTCTCTTCCGCCGTCCGCTACGCGTGGACGACCGACAGTGCCGGGTCGAAATCCGGGATGGGCTCCGACCGTGCTGACGACAGCTGCCGCGGGGGAGTACTCCCCTCCTGTTGTGTAGCGAGCATTGCACGTTCGGTAGCAGATCGCCAGATGCCACCGTCGTGGGCGGCGTACAAGATCATCCGACCTCCGCGAGGGCGGACCGCCGCGCGGAGTCGGCGACAGGCGCAGCGCCCTTGAGACGGTCCACCAACCAGATGGCGGCCGCCGGGGCGACGAACACGGTGGCGAACACGGCGACCGACGCCGCGACCAGGCCGACCCAGGCCATGGTCGAGAGCCCATTCACGTCACCGACCTCTTCGGAGAAGACGCCGATGGCGGGCAGCATCAGGAACAGCGCCCCGGCCGCCGCCGCGAGCCAGCGCCACCACCGCATCGTGAAGGTAGCCGCCAGCGCCGCCGGCGCCACCGCGACGACGTAGATGAGCGCGATGAAGAAGGTCCCCGACCAGCTGAACCCGGGCTCACCGCCGGTCGCGAGCGTCAGGAGCCGCATGAACCCGCGCGACAGCGCACCCAGGACGACACCGGCGCCGACCGCCCCAGCGACCGCGCTGGTCAGAACCTTGATTGCACGCATGGAGACGGAGTTTAGGCAGGCGAATGGGGCGTGGCCGCGCCTTGGTCATCTTTATGACCGGCGGACCGCTGCCGGCTTCCCGACGATGTCAGGTGGTCGAGCAGTAGGCGGTGGCGCGGGCGAAGCCGAGCTCGAACTGCTCGTCGGTCAGGGTGATCAGCTCCGGTCCCTGGCCGGTGGTCAGCTGGAACCGGTCGCGCAGGGCCCGGGCCCAGAGCTGCCGGACGGCGTCCAGGATCTGCTGCCGATCCCCGCCGGCGCCTTGGACCTCGATGTAATACGTTGCGCCGCGGGGGCGCACGCGCGTGTGGGCCATGAAGATCTCGGCGCCACCGGCCGCGCCGTGCAGCACACCGGCGCAGCCGACGACCGCGCGCAGGGGCAGCGGCCCGCCGCCGGTCGCGTCGGCGATGAGCTGCCCGGCCGCGACGTCGTCGGCGTCCAGCGGTAGCGCGGTCACCAGCGCCACCCTGACCGACGTCCGGCCGGCGGCGGCGCGGGGCGCGCGGCCGACGGGCTTGACCCGCACCGCCCCGGGAAGGTCCTCCTGCCGGGCCCACCGGAAGGCCGTCGTGAGGCCGGCCGGGTCCAGGTTCATCGCCTTGACGATCAGCCGATGCTGGAACTCGGCGAAGACCTTCGTCCCGGTGCCGAACTCCCCGCGCAGCGTGACACCGAGCCGATCCAGGTCCACGGAGCCCACTCCGAACGGTGCGAACACACCGGGATCGGCACCGCCGAAGCGGACTCCGGTCTCGCTGCCGTCGCCGGTGTACCGGCCGGCGAGCGCTGCCCGGTCGGAGACGTACTCGTGGATGCGGTCTCCGTCGCGGTAGACGGTGATGAGCACCGCGTCCGAGTCGACGACGACGTGGCTCACCACGGGCGTGCGCAGCCGCGCGCTGACCGACCGCGCCAAACCGTCGACGTCGGCGACGCCGTGCTCACCTTCGCGGGGCAGCACCGCCACCCGACCCGCCGCCGCGGGCACCACCCACGCGTCGGCGTCGAGGTCCGTCAGGGCGGACACCACCCCGGCGAACTCCCCGACCACCATCATCGTCTCGTAGCTGGTGCCCATGGCGTTCGTGCCTCCCGCGCTCGTGATCAGCCAGCGGAGGATACGCGCCGCACCAGGCTTCCGTGAGCCCGGTTCTACGGCTTCGTAGCGTGGGCGCCGATGAGGGACGGGGTCCAGACGACCGTGCCGTTGGTGACGGCGTCGGCGCGGAGGCGGTCGGCGAGGGTGTCGAGGTCGCCGGGGAGGTCGAGGCCGAGCTTCTGGATGAGCGGCGCGAGGGCTCGGGTGACGCCGGCCAGCCAGGCGTAGCCGCCGAAGCCGGGGCCGCCGCCGATCAGGGCCTCGTCGCGCATCGTGGGTTCGGGCAGGCCGGCGGCGGTGTACGCGGCGAACAGCTGGCGGCCCATGCGGACCTGCATGCCGGCGCGGCGGAAGGCTTCGGTGGTGAGCCGGCCGGTGTCGTTCCACAACGACGTCTCGGGCAGGGACCGCGCGGCGATCGCGGGGTCGAGGTCGAGCTCCTGGAAGGCGATGATGCCGCCGGAGCGGACCCGGGCGGCGACGGCTCGCAGCGCCGCGACGGGGTCGGCGCGGTACATCAGGACCAGGCGCCCGACGGCGGCGTCGAACCCGGTCCCGGCGTCGGCGGTGTCCAGGTCACCCTCGACGAATTCGATGTTGGACAGCCCGAGGGCCTCGGCCCGGCCCCGGGCGACCCGCAGCGCCGCCGCGTCGACGTCGACGCCGACGACCGTGCCCTGCGGTCCGACGATGCCGGCGGCGAGCAGCGCCACGTCGCCGGCGCCGCTGCCCACGTCGAGGACCCGCATGCCGGGGCGCAGGCCCGCGTCACGCAGCAGCCGTTCGGTGGTGCCGTGCAGGAACAGCGCCTGACGGCCGAGTCGTTCGTACTCCTCCTGCGACCGCTCCAGCGCGTACGCCGGGTCGCCTGTCGGGTTTCCCATCGCCCCAGGCTGGCTGCCCGGCGGGCGCCGCGCAGCCAGCATCAGGACAGCCGCGGGTTGAACCGCCGGGGCATCCCGTGCGTGCGGTCAGGCGCTCTCGGAGACCTCGAAGCCGACGAGCCAGTGCAGGCCGAAGCGGTCGATGACCTGGCCGTCGGACGCGCCCCAGGCCCGCTGCTGCAGGTCGTCCACGACCCGGCCGCCGTCGGCGAGGCCGGCGAACCACTTGCGCAGGGTGGCGGGGTCGGCGGTGCCGAGCAGCGACAGCATCATGCCTTCGCACCGGAACGCTGCCTCGTCCCCCGCCACGTCGGCGGCGAAGAGCGCGACCGGCCCGCCGGTCAGGTAGCCGTGGGCGACGGCGTCAGCGGGGCCGTCGGTCCGGTTGAACTCGGCGAACGTGTGCAGCTGCACCGCGCAGCCGAAGACGTCGCCGTAGAACGTCAGGGCCTCGCGGGCGCTTCCGGGGAAGTGCAGGTAGGGCGTCGGGGCGGTCATGTTGTGGATCTTACGTACCGCGGCCGCTTCGCGCTGACCCTGATCGATGCGGGTCATGGAGGGGCGCGGAACGTGCGGCGGTAGGTGTCCGGCGGGACGCCGAGCGTCCGCTGGAAGTGCCGGCGGAGGGTCGTGGCGGTGCCCATGCCGGCGGCGGAGGCGATGGCGTCGATGCCGTCGTCGGTGCTCTCCAGGAGCTGCTGGGCGCGGCGGATGCGTTGCGCGTGCAGCCACTGCAGCGGGGTGGTGCCGGTGACGGCGTGGAAGAGGCGGGCCAGGTGCCGGGAGCTCAGGTTCGCCCGGGCGGCCAGGTCCTCCACGGTGAGCGGCTGGTCGAGGCGCTGCATCACCCACGGGAGCAGGTCGGACAGGGGGTGGCCGTCCTCGTCCGGCACCGGCGTGGTGACGAACTGGGCCTGGCCGCCGGCGCGGTGCGGCGGCACGACGAGGCGGCGGGCGACGATGTTGGCGACGGTCGAGCCGTGGTCGAGGCGGACCAGGTGCAGGCACAGATCCATGGCGGCGGCCTTGCCGGCGGACGTGAGGACGCGGCCGTTGTCGATGTACAGCACATCGGGGTCGACGGCCACCCGTGGGTAGCGCGCGGCGAGCTCGTCGGTGTGCGCCCAGTGCGTCGTGGCGCGGAGCCCGTCGAGAATGCCGGCGGCCGCCAGTACAAAGGCGCCGGTGCACAACGAGACGACCCGGGCGCCGGCGTCGTGGGCCGCGCGCACCGCCTCGACCAGGTCGGCCGGTGGGTCGGCGGCGACGTCGGCGAGCGCCGGCACGATGACGGTGCGGGCGCGCGCCAGGTGGTCGAGGCCGTGGTCGGGCTCCAGCCGGAAGCGGCCGGCCCGCACGCCCCGCGGGCCGCACACCGCGAGGTCATACCAGGGGCCGGTGAGCGCGTCCGGCGGCGGGCCGAACACCTCGCACGCCAGGGCGAGCTCGAAGTGCAGCATCCCGTCGGTGGCGGCGACCGCGACAGAGGTCATGTCGGAAATTGTACGGGTCGCGTCGTTCCGGACACTGGTGCGGCTCGGCGGGCCGGGACAGGATCGTCCGCGTGGATCACTTCAAGGCAGAGGTCGCCGTGTACGGCGCCTACGGGCACACGGGAAAGTTCGTCGTCGCGGAGCTGGCCGAGCGCGGGTACACCCCGCGGCACGTGGGCCGCGACGCCGCCAAGCTGCCGGCCGGCGGGTGGCAGGCGGCGGTGGACGACCCGGCCGCGCTCGACCGCGCGCTGGACGGCGCGGCGGCCGTCATCAACACCGCCGGGCCGTTCGCCACGACCGCCGCGCCGCTGGTCGAGGCCGCGTTGCGGGCGGGCATCCCGTACGTCGACGTCGCCGCCGAGATCGAGGCGAACCGCGACACGTTCAGCCACTTCAAGGACCGCGCGGGGAACACCTCGGTCGTGCCGGCGATGGCGTTCTTCGGCGGGCTCGGGGACCTGCTCGTCACCACCGCGATGGGCGACCGGACCACCGGCGGCGAGGTGCACGTGGCGTACGGCCTGAGCGGCTGGCACCCGACCGCCGGGACCCGGGTCGCGGGCGCCGTGTCGGGGGAGCGGCGGGGCGGGCGCAGGGTCCGCTACAGCGGCGGGCGCCTCCAGTACCACACCGACACCCTGCCGGTCCTGGAGTGGCCGTTCCCGGCGCCGCTCGGTCCGCGCGACGTCATCGGGGAGTTCACGATGGCCGACGTCGTCACCGTCCCCAGCCACCTCGCGGTCCCGGAGGTGCGCACGTACATGACCGCCACAGCCGCCGCGGACCTGGCCGCGCCGGAGACCCCGGCCCCGGCCGCCGTCGACGCGCGGGGCCGCTCCGCGCAGACGTTCATGGTCGACGTCGTGATCCGCTCCGGCACCGAGGAGCGCCGCATCACCGCGACCGGCCAGGACATCTACGCGATCAGCGCGCCCCTGGCGGTCGAGGCCGTCGACCGGATCCTCACCGGCCGCGTCAGGACCACCGGTGTGGCCTCGGCCGGCGCCGCCTTCGACGCCCCGGACTTCCTGCGCGCGCTGTCGCCGCACCTGTCCGTGCACACGCCGGACGGCGGCACGTTCACCGCCCGTTAACCGTAGGACCGGCGGCCGGTGGGCATGAGACGGCAGAGACACGAGTGAGAGGACGATGCAATCTTGACAGTCCTCCCCGTCCTAAAGGGCGGGGATTCCCTGGGTCACCCCAGGGGGTTCCTGCTTCACCGGCGACTGCCTCGTCTGAGAGGACTCTCGTTGAGGTCTTACACCGCCTCCACAGGCGATCACGGAGAGCCCCTCCGCGAGGATGTTGCGGGCTGCGTTGACGTCGCGGTCGTGGGTGTGCCCGCACCGGCAGGTCCACGACCGCACGTGCAGCGGCATCCGCTCAGCGAGCGCACCACAGGTCGAGCACAGCTTGGACGACGGGAACCAGCGGTCCACGGCGACCAGGGTGCGGCCGTGCCATCCGGCCTTGTCTTCGAGCATGGTGCGGAACTGCCGCCAGGCCGCGTCGGAGACGGCGCGAGCCAGGCGGTGGTTTCGGATCATGTTGCGCACGGAGCCCTGCGTCGACACCGACCGCGCCCGTGGCCGGGACTGGCTCGACCCGGTCGTCGCAGAGCAGCGAGACGAACCAGCGGCCGGCGGTGTCCTGGGACACGGTCACCGTGGACGGCGAGGCTCCCTCGGGCAGCGGCCGGGACCATACGATGTCCAGGGGTTCGGTCATCTTGGCCAGGGTGAGCCGGCCGTCGCGGTACCGGAACGCGCTGGTCGTGTACTCCGCCGAGCGGCGCGACCGCTTCCTGGACTTGAACGTCGGATACTTGGCCCGCTTCGCCCAGAAGTTCGTGAACGCCACCTGCAAGTGGCGCAGCGTCTGCTGCAACGGCACGCAGGAGACCTCGTTGAGGAACGCCAGCTCGTCGGTCTTCTTCCACGCGGTCAGCATCGCGCTGGTGGCGTTGTAGTTGACCCGTTCCTGGCGCAGCGTCCACGCCTCGGTCCGGGCCTGCAACGCCAGGTTGTAGACCAGTCGGACACACCCGAACGTCCGAGCAAGCTCGGCGGCCTGCCCGGGGGTCGGGTAGAAGCGGTACTTGAACGCCCGCTTCACAGCCCTGGACACGGCCCACACGATAACGGCCTGGATGGTGAACCTTGCGGTGACACCCGGGCAAGCGCCGATCCGCCTTGGCGGCGGATCGGCCTTCCCTGCCCTGCTCCGCAGGAGTTCCGTTTCCTTCCCGGCCTGAAGGCCGGAGTATCCACGGAAGGAATCCGATGACCGGTCACGACGGGGTCGCTCACCTGGGCGACATCGACACGGCACTGCGGCGCGAGGCCGACATCCTGTCCGAGCGGTTCCCCGACGCCCCGCGGGCCGAGGTCGACGCCCTGGTCCACGAGGTCTACGCCGAGCTGCTGCGCGACGCCGAGGTGGAGACGCACGTGCTGTCGCTGACCCGGCCGCGGGTGATCGAGCAGCTACGCGAGCGCGGGTACGACCTGCACGAGCCCGAGGCCGGCTAGCGCTTACGGCGGGCGGTTGCGGCGGCGGCTGACCGGCACGCGGGACGGCAGGCCGAGCGGGCCGGGACGAGGCGGCGTTGAGGGCCAGCCCGCCGAGCAGCGCGACGTTGACCAGCACCCCTCACGAAAGGCGAGGCCAGGCGTAACAGGGTGGGCTCACCGGGGATCGGTCGAGCTGACCACCGCGGCCCTCTGCTCCGGCTCGAGACGGTCGAGCCATGGCGGTGGCCAGGACGAGGTCGGAATGTCCCCGGCAAGCCCGAGGTCTGTGCGCGCGGCCCGGTAGAACGCCTTTCTGGTGAGCTCGAACTCGTCGAGGGCATGTGCCCAGTTGTCCCTTCCGGTCAGTATTCCGCGGGCGAAGAACTCCAGCTGCCACACGCTCTGGTGCCAGGCGCGCGCGGCCTCGATGGTTTCCGGATTGCCGAGCAGGAGAACTGTCTCCCACACCTGTGCCCGCAGGCCTGCCGCTGCGGCCAGCTCCACCTGGCCGCGTTCCAGCGGCACCAGGTCCGACGAGTGCGGGAGCCCTCGTGTGCGAGCCATGCCGGTCGAGAGGTGGACCATCTTCTTGACGGCGTTGCAGTACTCCGTGTACGCGGCCAGCCGGGCCGCATCCCATCGCACGCGCTGATCCCTGCGCCAGCGGGCCCGTTCACCGAGATTCGACAGGATGAAGCCCAGGACCGTGCCGATGACCGCGCCCGCAAGCGCAGACAGCTCTTGCATGGTGTCCCCTCACGCTCGCCTACCGCCACTGTGGGGCAAGGACGCAACGTCGGCGTCGCCGCGCCGAAGGGTGGCGGCGCCCCGCACCGCCGATCACGGCGCGGCGGCGAGGCAGAACGGGTGGCCGGCCGGGTCGAGCAGGACCGTCCAGCGGTCCTCGCCCGGCTGGTGCGGGGCGAGAGTCGCGCCGAGCTCGATCATGCGGGCCAGCGCGGCGGCCGGGTCGTCGGCGTACAGGTCGAGGTGGAACTGCTGCGGAGCGGAGGGGTCCGGCCAGCGCGGTGGCCGGTGGTCGGCGGCCCGCTGGAAGCACAGGTTGATCCCGCCGGGCGGCACCGCGGCGAGCGCGACGGCGTCGTCGCCGTCGTGTTCCCGGTCCGCGCCGGTGACCGCCTGGTAGAAGTCGGCCAGGGCCCGCGGGTCGGGGCAGTCGAGCGTGACCGAGCCGACGCGTGCGACAACCGTCATGACGGGGACCCTACCGCCGCACGCATTGATGTACGGTGCCGCTGTCGGCGCTCGCGGATGTGGGGACGGGGACATGCTCAGGTTCGCGCGATGGGTGCTGCTCGCCTTCTGCCTGCTCAGTCTGGTGCCGCTGCTGACCGGCCGCGGCGGGCTCGGCGAGTACCTGCGCGGGGCGTCGCTCACCACCGCGCACGTCGGCACGTGCGTGGAGGACATCGACCAGCTTGAGCGGTCGCACATCACCTGCACGGCCCGGTGGCCGGAGGGCGCGGGTGACGTGATCGGCATTGCCCCGGAAGGTGTGACGGCCGTCGACGCCGGCGTGAGCGGCTCCCACTACGAGGTCCGCCTGCCGGGCGGCGAGGACCTGCGGGTGTTCGCCCGCGGCGCCGAGGCCAGGGCCGCCGACAGCAAGTCGATGCTGGTCGGCGGCGGTGTCCTGCTGGTGACGGTCGCCCTGCTCGCGTGGGAGCTCACGGTCGTCGTGCGCCGCAGGCGCGGCTGACGGCGTCCGGCGAGCGGGCCGGGCGTCGGCCAGGCGCCGCGGTGACCGCCGCCGTGCGGCCGGCATCTCCGCCGCGGTGGTTGACCCGGTCGCCGACAATGCAGTGCATGGTTGCGTTCGATGTCGTCCTGCGCGGGTACGACCGGCGTGCCGTCGACGCCCTGGTGCGGGCGGTCGAGGCGGCCGCGGGCGACCGGGACCGGATCGCCGCCGCGGTGCGCGCGGCCGGCCGGCTGCCGGTGGTGCTCCGCGGCTACTCGCCGGTCCAGGTCGACGCCTGGCTGGCGGCCTCCCGCACCGCCGAGCCGGATCCCGGCGCCGGCCCCGCCCCGGTCTGGGCGGCGGCCGTCGAGCTGCCGGTCGTGCTGCGCGGGTACCGCCCCGCGGAGACCGACGCGCTGTTCACCCTCGTCGCCGGTGCGATCGCGAGCGGCGACGCCGCCCGGAGGGCCGACGCGCTGCGGGCGATCGGCGACGCGCGCCTGCCGGTCGCGTTCCGCGGCTTCGACCGGGCCGCGGTCGACGCCTGGCTCGCTCGGGCCGCCCGCCAGCTGCGCGGACGGTAGGGCTGTCCCTACCGGGCCGCCGCCCGCCCGCCCCACCCCGGGTCCGCCGGTCCGCCGGATCGATCCGGGGCGGGCGCCTCAATAGCGTTCCAAGCATGGAATCCAGGGACAACGTGAAGGGCATCGCGGCGCGGGTCGCGGTGTGGAGCGCCCGCCATCGCGCGCTCGCCATCATCGGATGGCTCGTCTTCGTCGTCGGGGTCACCGCGCTCAGCGGGCAGGCCGGGATGGTCGAGGCGGGCAGCGGCGACTTCGGCAACGGCGAGTCGGGCCGCGCCGACCGGATCGTCGCCCAGGCCGGCTTCCCCGAGCAGGGCGCCGGCGAGATGGTGATCGTCACCAGTAAGTCCACAGTGGACGACCCGGACCTCGAGGCCGCCGTCGCGGAGGTCACCGCCGCCGTGAACGGCACCGGCGCCACCGAGCCCGTCGCGGCGCCGGTCACCTCCGAGGACGGCAGGTCGGTGCTGCTCACGTTCACCGTGCGCGGCGACCCGGAGACCGCCAAGGACCGCATCCAGCCGGTCCTCGACGCCGTCGCCGGCGTGCAGCGCGCGCACCCACAGCTGTACATCGCCGAGGCCGGCGACGCCAGCGGCGACAAGCTCATCGGCGACGAGCTCGACGAGGGCCTGAACCGGCTGTCGATGCTGTCGATCCCGGTCACCCTCGGCATCCTGCTCGTCGCGTTCGGCGCGATCGTCGCGGCGCTGCTGCCCGTCGGGCTGGCCGTCACCGCGGTCGTCGGGGCGGTCGGGCTCCTCGCGTTCGCCAGCCACCTCGCGCCGGCCGTCGACACCACGATGCACGTCATGCTGCTGGTCGGGCTCGCCGTCGGCGTCGACTACTGCCTGTTCTACATCCGCCGGGAGCGCGACGAGCGGCGCAACGGCGTCGACCCGCACCGGGCCCTGGTCATCGCCGCGCAGACGTCCGGCCGGTCGATCTGGGTCTCAGGGCTGACCGTCATCGTCGCCATGGCCGGCATGTTCCTGACCCGCGACACGACGTTCGTCAGCTTCGCCGTCGGCACCATCCTCGTCGTCGCCACGGCCGTCCTCGGCTCGCTGACCGTCCTGCCGGCGCTGCTGTCCGCGCTCGGCGACCGGGTCGACCTCGGGAAGATCCCCGGCCTGTACCGCCGGCGCGGCGGCGGAGGCCGCGTCTGGGGTGCGGTGCTGCGGCTGGTGCTGAAGCGCCCGCTGGTCTCCACCGTCGTCGCCGTCGCCGCGCTCGGCGTGCTCGCCGCGCCCGCGCTGGACCTGCGCACCAAGGGTGAGGGCGTCGAGGACCTGTCCCCGAGCGCGCCGATCACCCAGGCGTTCCTGGCGATCCAGGCGGCGTTCCCCGGCGGCACCGGGCCCGCCGAGGTCGTCGTCAAGGCGCCCGCCGTCACCGGAGCCGGGTGGGACGCGGCGGTGGCGGAGTTCAAGCGGCAGGCGCTCGCCACGGGCAAGCTGCACGAGCCGGTCACGGTGACCGTCAACCCCGCCGGCGATGTGGCCGTCATCAGCGTCGGCCTCTCCGGTACCGGCAGCGACCGCGCCTCCGAGGAGGCCCTGGCGGCCCTGCGCGGGACGGTCATCCCCGCGACGCTCGCGAAGCAGCCGGGCGCGTGGGTCGGCGTCACGGGCGGCACCGCCGGCTCGAAGGACTTCAACGACCAGCTCGCCGGCTCCATGCCGCTGGTCTTCGGGTTCGTGCTGGGGCTGGCGTTCCTGCTGCTGCTCGTGTCGTTCCGGTCGGTCGTCGTCGCCGTCACCGGCGTGGTGCTCAACCTGCTGTCGGTCGCCGCGGCCTACGGGATGCTGGTGTTCGTCTTCCAGTACGGCCACTTCGAGTCGCTGCTGGACTTCCGGGCCGCCGACGGCATCACGAACTGGATGCCGCTGTTCCTCTTCGTCATCCTGTTCGGCCTGTCGATGGACTACCACGTCTTCGTCGTCAGCCGCATCCGCGAGGGCCACGACCGGGGGCTGCCGACCCGGCAGGCGGTCACCGAGGGCATCACCGCCACCGCCGGCGTCATCACCAGCGCCGCCGCGGTCATGGTGGCGGTGTTCGCGCTGTTCGCCACGCTGCCCCTGGTCTCCACCAAGGAGCTCGGCGTCGGGCTCGCGGCGGCGGTCCTGCTCGACGCGACGATCGTCCGGGCGGTGCTCCTGCCGGCCACGATGGCCCTGCTCGGCGAGCGCAACTGGTGGCTGCCCCGCTGGCTCGGCTGGCTGCCGGAGGTCTCCCACGACGTGCCGGCGCAGGCCACCGACGCCCGGGAGCTGGCGGCGAGCAGCGTGTGACCGCCGCCGCGGCCATAGGATCTTCCCCATGCTCCGTGCCCTGCGGCACCCGACCCGCCTGCTGCCGACGGCGTTCCTGGCCGCGCTCGCCGTCGGCACCGGCCTGCTCATGCTCCCCGCGGCCCGCGCCGCCGGGGAGCCCGCGCCGTTCCTGGTGGCGCTGTTCACCGCCGCGTCGTCGGTGTTCATCACCGGCATGAGCACCGTCGACCCGGCGACCTACTGGTCACCGGCCGGCCAGGGCATCATCCTCGGCCTCATCCAGGTCGGCGGCTTCGGCATCATGACCTTCGCGACCGTCCTCGGGCTGATGGTCTCGCGCCGGCTCGCGCTGCGCACCCGGCTCGTCGCCCAGGCCGAGACCCGCTCGCTCAACCTCGGCGAGGTGCGGGCGCTGCTGCTGCGGGTCCTGGCCATGATGGTCGGCTTCGAGCTGGTGGTCGCCGCCGTGCTGACCGTCCGCTTCCGCACCACCTACGACGACTCGTTCGGCACCGCGCTCTGGCACGGCGTCTTCCACGCGGTCAGCGCCTTCAACAACGCCGGGACCACGCTGTACTCCGACAGCTTCATGGGCTTCGTCGGCGACCCGTGGATCTGCGGCACCGTCGCCGTCGCCGTCGTCCTCGGCGGTCTCGGGTTCCCCGTGATGCTGGAGCTCTACCGGGAGTGGCGCAAGCCGCGGTACTGGTCGATCCACACCCGCCTCACCGTCTGGGGCTCGGCGATCCTGCTGCTCGTCGGCGCCGGCGCGGTCACCGCCTTCGAATGGTCCAACCCCGCGACCCTCGGCCCGCTCAACTGGTGGCAGACCCTCGTCGGCGGCACGTTCTCCGGTGTCAGCCCCCGCACCGCCGGGTTCAACAGCATCGACTACGCGGCGGCCCGCCCGGAGACTCTCGCCCTCACCAACGTCCTCATGTTCATCGGCGGCGGCAGCGCCGGCACGTCCGGCGGTATCAAGGTCACCACGTTCTTCCTGCTCGCGTTCGTCATCTGGGCCGAGGTGCGGGGCGAGGACGACGTCAACGTCGGCGCCCGCCGGGTCCCGGCGCAGACGGTCCGGCAGGCGGTCACGGTCGCGCTGCTGGGCGTCGGCATCGTCGCGCTGGGGACGCTGGTCCTGCTGCTGATCACCGCGCTGCCGTTCGACCGGGTGCTGTTCGAGGCGACCGCCGCGTTCTCCACCGCCGGGCTGTCCACCGGCATCACCGCGTCCCTGCCGCCGGCCGGCCAGCTGACGCTCGTCGCGCTGATGTTCATCGGCAGGGTCGGTACGATCACGGTGGCCTCCGCGATCGCGCTGCGGCACCGGAAGCTGCGCTACCGCCTGCCCGAGGAGCGGCCGATCATCGGGTGACGTTTCCGGGGAGGCTCCATGGGCAAGAGCGACGCGTCGGGCGGCGTGGTGGTCATCGGCCTCGGCCGCTTCGGCGGGCAGGTCGCCGAGTCGCTCACCGAGCTCGGCCACGAGGTCCTCGGCATCGACGAGAACGCCGAGATCGTGCAGAAGCTGGCCAACGTCCTCACCCACGTCGTGCAGGCCGACTCCACCGACGAGGAGGCCCTGCGCCAGATCGGCGTCCCCGAGTTCAACCGCGCCGTCGTCGGGATCGGCACCGACATCGAGGCGAGCGTCCTGACCGTCCTGGCCCTCACCGAGCTCGGCATCGAGGAGATCTGGGCCAAGGCCATCTCCGCCAAGCACGGCCGCATCCTGGAGCGCGTCGGCGCCCGGCACGTCGTCTTCCCCGAGGCCGACATGGGCGTCCGCGTCGCGCACCTCGTCACCGGCAAGCTGCTGGACTTCATCGAGTTCGACGACGGCTACGCCATCGCCAAGGTCTGCCCGCCCGACGACATGATCGGCCGGACCCTGACCCAGCTCGCCCTGCGCACCCGGCACGGCATCACCGTCGTCGCCGTCAAGCGCGCCGGCGAGGAGGCGGAGACCGCCCTGCCCGACACCGTCATCCAGCGCGGCGACACCCTGATCGTCTCCGGCCCGACGGAGAAGGTCGAGCAGCTGGGCGCCCGCCCCAGCTGAGTCGGCAGCGCCACCGTGCGGCATGATCGGTCGCGGGCGGACGGCGGGGAGGTCCCGGTGCGGCGATACGTGGACGGCGACGGCATGCGTATGTGGTACGACGAGCGTGGCACGGGCGAGCCGGTGGTGCTGCTGCACGGCGCGATCGTCCACTCGCGCTGCTTCGCCGGCAACCTGGACGCGCTGGCGGAATCGTTCCGGCTCTACCTTCCGGACCGGCGCGGCCACGGGCACACCCCGGACCCGGGTGGCCCGCTCAGCCCGCAGGTGATGGCCGCGGACATGGTCGCGTTCCTGGAGACCGTGGTGGGTGGACCGGCCGCCCTGGTCGGGCAGAGCGCGGGCGCGGTGGTGGCGCTGCTGACGGCGCTGGCCCGCCCGGACCTGGTGTCCCGGCTGGTGCTGATCAGCGGCGCCTTCCACCAGGACGGCTGGGTGCTGCCGCCCGCCTCGCCGGCGGACATCCCGCAGGTCATCTACGACCAGCACGCCGAGGTATCGCCGGACGGACCGGGGCAGCTGGCCTCCGTCGTCGAGCGGATCGCCGAGTCGGCGGAGGCGGGAGACCTGGCCTTGACCGCGGCCGACCTGGGGGCGGTCGGCTGCCGCACGCTGGTGCTCGTCGGCGACGACGACGCCGTCTCCCTGGAGCACACGCTGGAGCTCTACCGCGGGCTGCCCGACGCCGAGCTCGCCGTGGTGCCACGCGCCTCGCACACGCTGCTGATCGAGCGGCCGCAGCTGTGCACCGGCCTGGTCGCGGCGTTCCTCGGCGGGCCACCGGCGACGACGCACATGCCGATCCGCCGGGCCTGAGTGGGTGCAGCCCGGGCGGCATGACCGGCGCATACGAACGGCCCGGGACGCGAGGTCCCGGGCCGTTCGTCGAAGGGGTGGTCAGATGAGCCAGCGGTTGCGCTGGACGAAGGGGAGCTTGGCCCAGAGGCGGCCGAGGCCCCAGGTGTGGCCGGCGTACGCGGCGGCGAGGACGACCAGCACCACCGCGTAGACCAGGTGGTAGTCGGCGAACGGGTTGGTCGAGCCGCTCGCGGCGCCGGCCGCGGTGTGCTGCGCGATCGGGAACTCCGCCAGCCACATCATCGCCATGATGAGCGCGCCCGACGCGGCGGCGATCCGCAGGCCGATCCCGGCGATGAGGGCCAGGCCGACGCCGAGCATGCCGAGCATGAACAGCCAGTTCGCCCACCAGGTGCCGGCCATGGCGTGGAACGCCGACTGCAGCGGGCCGACGTCGACGGAGCTCAGGAAGCCCTTCGTGGGCGAGCCGCCGTTGATCCAGGCCTTCGCCGACGGGGTCGCGTAGCCGAGGCCGAACGTCTTGTCGAGGAACGCCCAGAGGAACACGAACCCGGTGCCGATCCGCAGCACCGCGAGCGCCTTCGCGGCGGTCTTGGTGAGCATGCTGCCGGGGGCTTCGACCCGCTCGAGGTGGCTGACGGGGGTGTGGTGGACGGATGCGGCGCTCATTTCGGGCCTCCAGTCGGTGTCCTTGACGACTTCAGTGTTGCCGCCGCGGCGCCGGTGCGAACGGGCCGGAAGTCCCGTGTTCGCGGGACCTCAAGCCGGGCGCGGGCCTGCCGATGGGACCACCGGGGGTGGTCTCGTGGACCCGGAGCCGTCGCTGTCCGAGGACGACGTGCGGGGCATCGTCTGGCAGGTGTGGACGGCGTACCTGAACTGCGCGCCGGAGGTGACGCCCGCCCCGGAGCCGCCGGCGGACACCGCGGACGTGACGGCCAGCATCGGCCTCGCCGGCGCGTGGAACGGCCTCGCCGTGCTGCGCTGTGGGCTGCCGGTCGCGGGGGTGGTCGCCGGCGCGATGCTCGACGTCGACCCCGCGAGCGCCAACGCCGACGACTGCGCCGACGCGCTCGGCGAGCTGGTCAACATCCTCGCCGGCAACGTGAAGAGCCTGCTGCCGAAGCCCAGTCACCTGTCGCTGCCGCAGGTGGTGGTCGGCCGGGCGAAGATCGTGTGGCCCGGCACGACGCCGTTGCACACGCTGCAGGTCACGCTGAACACCGAGCCGATGCTCCTGACGATCCTGCACGGCCAGCCCAAGCCCGCCTGACCCCCCGCCTGACCCCGGAGAGAGGGTGGACGGGACCTTCGCCTCTGGCGGTCGCCCGGCGTCCCGGGGAAGCGTCGTACCCGGCAGATACCGTGCGCACCCGCCGGGGGGCATCCATGTGGGACCAGGACACGTTCGTCTCCGCGGTCGGCGACGCCGTGCGGGCGCCGTCGATCCACAACAGCCAGCCGTGGCGCTTCCGCCGCACGGAGGGCGGCATCGAGGTGCGCGTCGACCCGGCGAGGGCGCTGCCGGCCACGGACCCGGACGGCCGGGCCGCGCGCGTGTCGTGCGGCGCCGCGGCGGCCAACCTCGCCCTGTCACTCGCGGTCGCCGAGGCGCCCGCGGACGTCGCGACCCATGCGGGCGTGTTGCACCTGACGCCGGCCGTACCGCGGCCGCCGACGCCGCTGGAGCGCCGCCTGCACTGGCAGATCTGGCGCCGGCACACCAACCGGTCGCCGTTCGCCGACACCGCCGTCGCCGCCGACGTCACCACCCAGCTCGTGCGGCAGGTCGAGTCGGACGGCGGCTGGCTGGACCTGGTCGAGGACGGACCGGACCTGCACGCCCTGGCGGCGCTCACCCATGAGGCCGACACGGAGCTGCGCGCGGACCCCCGGTACCTGGCCGAACTGCGCGCCTGGAGCACCGGCGCCGACCAGGACGTGGAGGGTGTCGGGCCGCAGGCGGCCGGCGCCACGCCACACCCGGGGGAGCTGATGACCCGACGGGACTTCGGCGGCCCCGGCCACGAGGACACCCGCGACCCCGGCCGCGGCCCGGTCGTCGCCGTGTTCGGCGTCCACGGCGACCGGCCCGCCGACGAGCTGCGCGCCGGCATCGTGCTGCAGCGGCTGCTGCTGCTCGCCGCCGACCTCGGCCTGACCGCCGCGCTGTTCTCCCAGCCGATCGAGGTGCCGGGCGTGCGCGAGCAGGTGCGGCTCGCCCTGCACCGGTCCCACGACCCGCAGCTCGTGCTCCGCTTCGGCTACGCACCGTCGACGTGCTTCACGAACCGCCGCCCGCCGTCCGACGTCATCGGGTAGCCCGGGGGCTTCCGCAGACCGCGTCCAGATGGAAACATCGGTTCTCACAGCGGAACGAGGGGAGTCCCATGCACGTCGTCGTCAGCCAGGCCTGGACCCGGGACGCGGAGGGCCACGCCGACGCGTACGTCGCGCTGTCCGCGCGGTTCGCCGACTACTTCGCCGCCCATCCCGGCTTCCGGGGCCGCTGGCTGGTGCGCGACGCCGACGACCCGACGCACTTCACCCACATCCGCCTCTTCGACACGGCGGAGTCCTACGCCGAGGCGACCCGCACACCCGGCTACGTCGAGCACACCGAAGCCATGTACGAGCATCTCCGCCCGTACGACACCTATCCCCGCATGACCGGCGAGGTCGTGCTGGAGGACCGGCCGTGACCGTGTTCGTCCTGGTCCATGGCGCCTTCCGGGGCGCGTGGTCGTGGTCGCGGGTCCGCCGCCTGCTGACGGCCGCCGGTCACGAGGCGCACACGCCGTCGCTGACCGGCATGGGCGACCGCCGCCACCTCACCGCCGAGCCGCCCTCCCTGGACACCTGGGCCCTCGACGTCGCCAACCTCCTGACCGAGGAGGACCTGCACGACGTCGTCCTCGCCGGCCACAGCCAGGGCGGCATCGCGATCGCCGCCGCGGCGCCCAGGTGCGCCGGCCGCCTGGCCAGGCTCGTCTTCGTCGACGCGCCCGAGCCCCTGCCGGGCGAGCGCGCCGCCGCCCTCCTCGGGCCCGTTCCCGACCTGCCCCGCGACCTGTGGCTGCAACCGAAGCCCCTCCAGGCCGGCGCCGGCCTCGACGAGGACACGGCCGCCTGGATGAACGCCCGCCTCTGCCCGACCCCGCTCGCCCCCTCCCTGGACCCCATGCCCGCGCACACGGCGGCTTCGGCGTCGGTGCCGCGCACGCACATCTTCTGCACCGCGACCCCACCCGGCTACCCGGCCGCCGTCACCCGCGCCCGCCTCGACGCGGCCGGCACCCCGTACCACCTCATCGACAGCGACCACGACGCCCCGATGACCCACCCCGCCGACCTCGCGGCGCTCCTCACGGGTCGCTGACGAGCGCCGTCCGACGGCGGGCGCCCCCGCGACGCCGGTAACGCTGCGGCCGGGAAGTGGTCCGGAGCCGTTCACGTCGATGGCATCGGTCGATCGGCCCGCTCGCGTAGACCAAGGGCATGACTTCTGGAACCTGGAACCGCCGGCGGGTGCTGGGCACCTCGGCGGCCGTCGCGGCCGGTGCCGTCACGGCGTCCGCGCTGCCGGCCACGCCGTCCGTCGCGTTCGTGCCCGACGGCCGGCCGGTGCTGACCCACGGTGTGCAGAGCGGCGACGCGTTCGGCTCGGCGGCGAACATCTGGACCCGGGCCGACCGGGCCGGGCGGATGCTCGTGGAGCTCAGCGACCGCCCCGACTTCCGGCACGCGCGGACGCTGCGCGGCCCCGTGCTCGCCGCCGGCAGCGACTTCACCGGCAGCCTGCGGATCCACGGCCTGGTGCCGGGGCGCCGCACGTACTACCGGGTCCGCGCCGACGCCGGGCACGGCCGGGTGAGCGAGCCGGTCGGTGGCTCGCTGCGCATCCCGGCCCGGCACGAGGGCGTGCGGTTCGTGTGGACCGGTGACATCGCCGGCCAGGGCTACGGCATCAACCCCGACGTGGGCGGCATGCGCATCTTCCGCGCGATGCGCGACGTGCGCCCCGACTTCTTCCTGTGCAGCGGCGACACCGTCTACGCCGACGGGCCGGTGCCGGAGACCGTCGCGCTGCCCGACGGGCGGGTGTGGCGCAACGTGACGACCGAGGCGAAGAGCAAGGTCGCCGAGACGCTGCAGGAGTACCGCGGCCAGTACGCGTACAACCTGCTCGACGCCAACCTGCGTGCCTTCACCGCGGAGGTGCCGCAGCTCAACCAGTGGGACGACCACGAGGTCCGCAACAACTGGTTCCCCGGCCAGATCCTCGACGACGCGCGGTACACGGAGAAGCGCGTCGACGTGCTCGCCGCCCGCGCCAGGCAGGCGTTCTACGAGTGGCAGCCGATCAGCCCCGGGCCCGTGTACCGCAAGGTGTCCTACGGCCCGCTGCTGGACCTGTTCAAGCTCGACATGCGCACCTTCAAGGACGCCAACGACGGCAACACCTACGCCGACCGGTCCCGGGGCCTGCTCGGCGCGCAGCAGCGGGCCTGGCTGACCCGGGAGCTGCTCAGCTCGCGGGCGACGTGGAAGGTCATCGCGATCGACCTGCCGCTGGGCCTGGTCGTCCCCGACGGCGCCGCGGCGCAGGAGGGCGTCGCGCAGGGCGACCCGGGCGCGCCGCTGGGGCGGGAGCTCGAGTTCGCGTCGGTGCTGCAGGCCGCGCACCGTCACGGTGTACGGGGCATCGTCTTCCTCACCGCGGACGTGCACTACACCGCCGCCCACCACTACGACCCCGCGCGGGCCGCGATCCAGGACTTCACGCCGTTCTGGGAGTTCGTGTCCGGGCCGGCGAACGCGGGTGCGTTCGGGCCGAACGCCCTCGACGCGACGTTCGGGCCGCAGGCCGCGTTCGTGCACGCCCCACCGCGCGCGAACGCCTCGCCGATGGAGGGATTCCAGCACTTCGGGCAGGTCGACATCGACCCGCACACCAGGGCGCTGACCGTCCGCCTCCGCGACCTCGACGGCGCGGTGCTGTGGACGACGACGCTGCCCGCCGCCTGAGCTGAGCGGCACCGCGGGCGGTCCGGGTTCCCGGGCCGCCCGCGCCGGTAACGCGCCGGCCCGGCGATCCGCCCTTTGTCTGTACGGGTGTTGTCCGCCCGGGGGAAGGGTGAGGTGGCGAGGGAATGTTCGGCCCGTGGCTCAGCACGACCGGTCCGCGCCGGCGGCGCGAGCGGTCCGCGCCCGCCGGACGCGACGAGACCTCCGGCGCCGGCTCCGGCGGAGGCGCCGACCCCGACGGCACCGGCCGCGCCCCGGACGGCACCAGCCGGCCTCTGCACGGCGCCGGCGGCGGGCGGGACGACGCGGCTCACCAGCGGGTGCGGGACCTGGCCGCGGCCGCCCGCGTGGCGACCGGCCCCGAGGCGCGGGCGCGGGCCGGGACCGAGCTGCGGCACGCGCTGCGGGGCCTGTGCGACCTGGTGCTCGCCGACGGCATGGCCGGGCCCGACCTCGGGGGGCCGGTGCGCGGGCTCGCCGCGGCCATGCCGTTCCCCGTCGTCGTGACCGTGGACGTCGGGCCGGCGGCGAACGCGGTGGCCTCGACGGCGTACGCGGTGATCTGCGAGGCCCTCGCCAACGTCGCCGGGCACGCGCACGCCCGGCGGGCGGTCGTCACGGTCCAGCGGCACGGCCGGACGGTGCAGGTGGCGGTGGCGGACGACGGCGTCGGCGGCGCGCAGCCGGTCATCGGCGGCGGGATCGTCATGGTCGCCGCCCGGGTCGCGGCGCTCGGTGGCCTGCTGCACCTGGACAGCCCCGCCGGCAGCGGCACGCACCTGACGGTGGAGCTCCCGGCCGGCTGATCCGCTCCCGCTGACCGGAGCCGAGGGCGGGAGAAGCTGCCGGCGCGACGGGCGCTGTTCGCGGCGCGTTCAACGGGCCGACGTCGCCGTCAGGAAGGCTGCGAACTTCGACACCCGTCCATGTCTGGAGCGTCCTTCGTGCGTGTTCGCCAGTCCCTCACAGCTGTCATCGTCGCCGCGCTGACCGTCCCGCTGCTGCCCGCCCCCGCGGCGCACGCGGCGGCGACCGGCGTGCGGATCAACGAGGTCGAGTCCAGCGGCGGCAGCCCGGGCGACTGGGTCGAGCTGACCAACACCGGCACCACCGCGGTCAGCCTCGCCGGATGGGTCGTCAAGGACAACGACGACGCCCACCAGTACGTCATCGGCGGCGGCGTGAGCCTGGCGCCCGGCGCGTACCTCGCCGTCGACGTCGAGAGCGCGTTCGGCCTCGGCAGCGCCGACAGCGTCCGCCTGTACGAGCCCGGCGGCACCCTCGCCGACTCCTACACCTGGTCGAGCCACGCGAGCAGCACGTACGGCCGCTGCCCGAACGGCACGGGCAGCTTCGTCACCACGAGCGCCGCCACGAAGGGCACCGCGAACGCGTGCCCGCCGCCGCCCCCGGCCGCCTGGCCCGGCGGGTCGGCGGTCGCCGACGCCGACGCGAGCAACGCCTTCGGGGAGAACCTCAGCGGCCTGTCGTACGAGTCCGCGTCCGTCGTCTGGGCGGTCCGCAACGGCGCCGGCACGCTGCACCGGCTGACGCCGAACGGCACGACGTGGCAGAAGGCGGCCACGTACACGCTGCGCTACGCCAACGGCAGCGGCGACCCGGACGCCGAGGGTGTCGTCGTCACCCCCGACGGGATCATGGTGGTGACCGAGCGGGACAACGCCAAGAGCGGCACCAGCCTGCAGAAGATCCTGCGGTACAACCCCTCCGGCAGCACGGTGAACGCCTCCGCCGAGTGGAACCTCACCGCCGACCTGCCGGGCACCGCCGCGAACAGCGGCCTGGAGGCCATCGCGTGGGTGCCGGACACCGCCCTCGTGGCGGCGGGCTTCCGCGACGAGCGCACCGGCGGCGCCTACACGCCGTCGTCGTACGCCGGCCACGGCACCGGCCTGTACCTCGTCGGCGCCGAGGCCACCGGCACCGTCTACGCGTATGCGCTGAACCTCGCGGGCACCGGCTACACCCGGGTCGCCGCGTTCCCGAGCGGCCTCGCCGCCGTCATGGACCTCGAGTACGAGCCGTCGACCGGCCGCCTGTGGGCCGCCTGCGACGACACCTGCTCCGGCCGCTCCACCACCCTGACCATCAACGCGCAGGGCACCTTCACCCCGACCGCCACCTACAACCGCCCCTCCGGCATGTCGAACTACAACAACGAGGGCCTCGCCTTCAGCCCCGCGTGCTCGGGCGGCACGAAGCAGGTCCTGTGGGCCGACGACAGCAACGACGGCGGCCACGCCCTGCGCAGCGGCACCCTGTCCTGCTGATCGTCCTGCTGATCGCCGCCGGTGCGGGCCGGCCATGGTGCATGCTGGCTCCTCGGGTGGCGTCCGGGACGAAGGAGGATGCATGGGCAAGGTCGTGGCATCGGCGTCGATGTCGCTGGACGGGTACATCGCGAAGGACGACAACACGATCGGGCGTCTCTTCGACTGGTTCCAGAACGGGGACGTGGAGCTGCCCACCGTGGCCGGGCACTTCACGTTCCACGTGAGCCGGCCGAGCGCCGACTACTGGACGCAGTGGGTCTCGCAGATCGGTGCGCTGGTCTGCGGGCGGACGCTCTTCGACTTCACCGACGGGTGGGGCGGGCAGCACACGATGGGCATGCCGGTCGTGGTGGTCACCCATCAGGTGCCCGCCGAATGGGTGGCGGCGCATCCGGGTGCCCCGTTCCACTTCGTCACCGACGGCGTCGCGGCGGCGGTCGCGAAGGCCCAGGAGATCGCCGGCGACCGGATCGTGGCGGTCACCGCCGGCACGATCGCCGGGCAGTGCCTGGAGCTCGGCCTGCTCGACGAGGTCGCGGTCGACCTGGTGCCCGTCGTGATGGGCAAGGGCCGGCCGTTCTTCGGCGACCTCGCCGCAGGGGACGCCCTGCTCGGCGACCCGACCGTCTGCATCCAGGGCGACCGGGTCACCCACCTGGTGTTCCCGGTCGACCGCGCCGCCTGACGCGGCACCCATCGGACCGGCCGCGTCGCGGCGCGATCGCGCTGCGACCGGTCCGGCGGCCTCCTTGCAAGGGCCAGGCCGGTCCGGTGGCGGGTCTGGCGGGCGTCCGGCGAGGGCCGGTCCGGTCCGGTGGCGGCGTGGTCAGCGACGCGGGTCGACGGCCTGGCGCAGCGCCGGTGACCGGCCGGCCGCCGCGAAGGCGCGGTCGAGGTCGGTCAGGGCGAAGCGTTCGCCGACCAGCTCGGCGAACGGGAAGCGGCCGGCGTGCCCGGTGAGGAACGCGACGGCCCGGCGCAGGTGGCCGGGGCGGTAGTTGTGCACGCCGGTCACGGTCAGCAGGTTGCGCACGAAGCGCTCCGGCGCGATCGTGACCGGCGGGCCGGGGGAGACCGAGCCGGCGAGGACCGCGTGGCCGCCGACGTCCAGGGCGGCCAGGCAGCCCTCGACCGCGGTGGCCGAGCCGGACAGCTCCAGGGCGACGTCGAAGCCGGTCAGCGGCTCGCCGGGGGCGGCCACGCGGTCGGCCCCGAAGCGGGTGGCGAGCCGGCGCCGGGCCGGATCCGGGTCGCTGACCGTGACCTCGGCGCCCGCCGTGGCGCACATCGCGGCGGCCGTGACGCCCAGCAGGCCGGCGCCGGTGACGAGCACGCGGCCCGGCAGCGGCGGTGCGGCGTCCAGCATCGCGGCGACCGTCGCGGTCGCGCAGGACGCCGGTGCGGCCACGACGTCGGGCAGGTCCTCGGGGACCGGCACGATCGTGGTCCCGGCCGGCAGGACCGCGTGGGTGGCGAAGCCGCCGCTGAGGGTCCAGCCGCCGTCGACGGGCTCGTGGCCGAACTTGCGCAGCCGCACGCACTTGTGCTCCAGGCCGCGCGTGCAGCGGGGGCACGCGCCGCAGGAGACGGTCACCGACCAGACCACCCGGTCGCCCGGGCGGACCGGGGCGCCGGGGGCCGCGGCGACGACCCGGCCGACCTGCTCGTGACCGAGGACGGTCGGCGTCGGGGCGGGGCGGTGGCCGGCGACGGTGTGCAGGTCGCTGCCGCAGATCGTGGCCAGCTCGACCTCGACCAGCACCTCGCCGGCGTCCAGCCGCGCCGGCAGCGCGGTGCTGACGACGCGGAAGGGCGATCCGGCGCCGTCCCAGCGAGCGAACCGCACGGTGCCGCCGCCCACGTCGCCGCCCACGTCAGCGCCGGCCGTCGGTGACGGCGTCGATGAGGGCGGGGAGCTCGACGACGCTGCCGAGCACGTGCTGCGCGCCCGCGGCCCGCAGCGCCGGCTCGGCGCGGCCGCCGGTGAGGACGCCGACGACCAGGCCGGCCCCGGCGGCGACGCCGGACGCGGCGTCCGACTCGGTGTCGCCGACCACGACGAGGGCGTCGACGGACCCGGCGCCGGTCCGCAGCAGCGCGGTCAGGTTGAGGTCCGGGGCCGGGCGGCCACGGCCCGCGTCCGCGGGGGTGAGCACGGCGTCGGCCAGGTCCCGCCAGCCGAGGGCGCCGACGACGGCGTCCGCCGTGGCGCGGCCGAACCCGGTGGTGAAGACCACGGCCAGGCCGCGCTCGCGCAGCTCGCGGACGGCCTTCTCGGCGCCGGGGATGGGCGCGCACCGGCCCTCTTCGACCAGCTCGCCGTAGGCCTGCTCGAAGGCCTGGTTGAGGCGCTGCGCCGTGGCCTCGTCGGCGAGGGCGCGGAAGACCTCGATCTTGGACTGCCCCATCGTCGCCCGCACGTGCTCGACGGCGGCCGCGCGGCCCGGGTCGCCGGGCAGCACCCGGTCGAAGGCCCGCTCGAAGCCCAGCTCGACCAGGCCGTCGTCCACGACGGTCGTCCCGGCGAGGTCCAGCACCACGGTCTCGAATCGCATGTTCTCGTTTCCCATCTATGAGGTGGTTCCGAACAGGTCGGTGACGGTCGCGTCGCCCAGGCCGAGGCCGGTGGTCATGCCGATGCCGGTGGTGACCGACACGACCCGCAGCCCGTCCGCGGGCGCGGCGACGAGGAACTCCTCCGGCGCCGACGCGTAGACGCCCTGCCACCGTTCGCGGACCGGCAGGCCGGGCAGGCCGAACAGGTCGCGGGTGACGCCGGCGAGCGCGGCGAAGGACGACTCGGCCTGGAACGGCGCGACCGCGGCGTCCCGGTAGTGGGTGTCGCCGACGATGAGGGTGCCGTCGGGGCGCTGCGTGTACATCTGGTTGAGGTCCAGCGCGTACAGGTCGGGGTGCTCGGCCGAGAGCCGCTCGCGCAGGGCCGCGGCCGCCGGGGTCGCGTTGGTGGCCGAGTACCGCAGCAGCGACCATCCGGTGAGGATCGGGGCGCTCAGCGGCGACGGCAGGGCCCCGGCGTCGACCAGGAGCATGTCCAGGCCGCAGCGTACGACGCCGGCGGCCTCCGCGACGTGCGGGAACAGCTGGTCGACGTCGTGCCCGACGGCGACGACGACCGCGCCGGCGCGGATCGGGCCGCGGGACGTGTGCAGCACGCCGCCGTCGACGCCGAGGGCCGAGGTGCGCCAGCGGAACTCGACGCCGGCCCCGGCCAGGTGCCGGGCCAGCGCCGGGGCGGCCTGCCGCGGGTCGACCTGCAGGTCCCGGGGCAGCCAGGCCCCGCCGACCGCACCCGTCACCGGCGCCCGGTCGCTGACCTCGTCCGGGCGCAACAGGGTCATGGCCGGTTCGTCCTCGCGCCACTGCTCGAGGACGGCCAGCTCGTCGGCGGCCCGGGCGACGATCACGGTGCCGGACTCGCGGGCCCAGAAGCCGGCCCGTTGCGCGTAGCGCAGCCAGAGCTCGCGGGCCCGCTCGGCGTATTCGCGCGCCTGCCCGCTCTGCGCGGTGATGCAGACGTGCCCGAAGTTGCGCACGCTGGCGCCGTGGATCGCGGTGGACCGTTCGACGACGACGACCCGCAGCCCGCGCGCGTGCGCCGCGGCGGCGTGGCCGAGCCCGACGATCCCGGCGCCGACGACGGCGAGGTCGAAGGCGGGGGCGGCGCTCACCGCAGCGCCCGGCGGATGACGGCGGAGACGGCCTCGACCACCAGCACGACGGCCACGAGGACGATGACGAACGCGGTGACCTGGTCGTAGCGGGACACCCGGGTGGCGTCGACGAGGTAGTAGCCGATGCCGCCGGCCGCGACGATGCCGAGCACGGTCGCCGAGCGGATGTTGGAGTCGAGCAGGTAGAGCGTGTGGCCGACGAACGCGGGGACGCTCAGCCGCGCGGTGGAGGAGAAGAACACCTGGGTGCGGGTCGCGCCGACGGAGCGGACGGCGACCTGCGGGCCCGGCGCCGCCTCTTCGAGGGAGTCCGCGATGAGCTTGCCGAGCAGGCCGACGCCGACGAAGCCGAGGGCGAGGGTGCCGGCCTGCGGGCCGAGCCCGGTGACGATGATCAGCACGATGGCCAGGATGAGCTCCGGGACCGAGCGGACCACCAGCAGCAGCAGCCGGGCGGCCGCCCGCGTCGGGCCGTTCGGGGCGGCGTTGCGGGCCGCGAGGGGGCCGACGAGCAGCGACAGCACGACGCTCAGCAGCGTGGCCGCCGCCGCGATCTCCAGCGTCACCAGCAGCGCGTCGAAGACGTCCGCCCAGGTGCGCGGCTCGATCGAGGGTGGCCAGGTCCGGTCGAGGAGGAACGGGATCTGCCCCCAGAAGCGGAACAGGTCCAGCCACTTCGCCTCGGACCCGATGACGGCCGCCACGATGACGGCCACCGCGCCGGCGACGGCCGCCGTGGACCTGACGCGGTCCGCGTTCCACGGGCGGCGCATCGCGGCCGCCACCGCCGCGTCCCGGTCATGGGTCGCGGGGACGGCGGCGGTGACGGGGAGGTCCGGCGTCGGCAGCCGGCGGGCCAGCCGGGAGCCGAGGCTGCGGCCGGTCGGCGCCGCGCCGAGCAGCTGGGCCCGGATCACGGTCGAGACGATCTCGAACAGCACGCACAGGCCGAAGATGACGAGGGCGAACGCCATCGCCTTGTGGTAGTTCAGCGACTCCAGGGACAGGCGCAGGTCGTAGCCGAGGCCGATGATGCCGGCGTAGCCGAGCAGGACCGACCCTCGCAGGTTGATGTCGCTGCGGTGCAGCGTCGTGGCGATCCAGGAGGGCAGCACCTGCGGGAAGATGCCGGACCAGAACTCCTGGGCCCGGGAGGCGCCGGTCGCCCGGATCGCCTGGCGCGGGCCCTCGTCGATCTGCTCGATGGCGTCGGCGAAGAGCTTCGAGATCATGCCGATCGAGTGCAGCGCGATCGCGAGGATGCCGGGCAGCGAGCCCAGCGTGAAGAGCAGCACGAACAGCATGGCCAGCACGACGTCCGGCACGGCGCGGGCCACGACGCCGATCGCCCGGCCGATCGGGACCAGCCACGGCAGCGGGCTGGTGTTGCGGGCCGAGATGTACGCGACCGGCACCGACAGCAGCGCGGAGATCGCGGTCCCGCACAGCACGACGCCGAGGGTGACGCCGATCGAGCGCAGCAGCTCCTGGACCGGCGGGAAGCGCAGCGGCAGCATCCGGTCGAGGAACGGCCCGACCTTGTCGGCGCTCTCGGTGAACGTCTCGGCCGTGAAGCCGATCTCGTTCAGCGACCAGACCGCGAACCCCAGCAGCGCGACGAGCAGGCCGGCCGCGACGATCGTGGACGGGGCCGGTGCGGGGCGCTTCACGACCCGGTCCAGGTCCAGCACCGGCATCTCGGGCAGATCGGTGGCGCTCACTGGACCTCCGCCAGCGACGCCGTCATCCGGCCGTAGATGCGCATCGCCGTCTCGCGGGTGAGACCGGCGGCGGGCGTGTCGAGCACGACGCTGCCGCTGCGCATGCCGACGACGCGCTGCCCCCAGGCGAGCGCGAGCTCCACCTGGTGCAGGCTGCAGATCACGGTCAGCTTGTCCTCGGCGGCGATGTCGCGCAGCAGGGCCATCACCTGGTCGCTGGACTCGGGGTCCAGCGACGCGACCGGCTCGTCGGCGAGCAGGATCTCAGGCCGCTGCATCAGCGCCCGGGCGATGGCGACGCGCTGCTGCTGGCCGCCGGAGAGCGTGTCGGCCCGCTGGTAGGCCTTGTCGAGCAGGCCGACCCGGTCGAGCTGGGTCAGTGCCCGCCGGCGCTGCTCCCGCGGGTAGGACGCGACGCCGATCCGCGGGCCGCGCAGCCCGGCGAGGGCGCCGGTGAGGACGTTCTCCAGCACCGTGAGCCGGCCGACCAGGTGGAACTGCTGGAAGACCATGCCGATGCGGCCGCGCAGCCGGCGCAGGTCGCGGCCGCGCAGGCGGGTGAGGTCCTCGCCGAGGACGCGCAGGTCGCCCGCGCTCGGCGTCTCGAGGCCGTTCATGTGGCGCAGGAGGGTCGTCTTGCCCGAGCCCGAGAGCCCGAGCAGGACGACGATCTCCCCGCGGGTGACCGTCAGCGACACGTCCCGCAGCGCGGTGACCTGCCCGTAGGTCTTGCTGAGCCCGTGCACCTCGACAGCGGGCGCGTCGCTGACAGTCATCGTCCCTGCCTCAGTTGCCGCAGGCCGCGGCCTTGGTCTGCTTGCACAGATCGCGGATGATGTCGTACTTCGCGTCGTCGACCGGCGCGAGGGCGTAGAAGGTCTTCTTGAAGGCGTCGCTGTCCGCGCCGGCGACACCGGCGGCCTGGATCTGGTCGATCGTGACGTTCTGCAGGCCCGAGACCAGCTTGGTCTTGAGGTCGGCCGGCAGCCCGTCGGCGAGGGTCATCGGCGCGCCGATGACGAACGTCTTGTTGATGACCTTCAGGCCCTTCTGGGCCTCGACGGCGACGTCCTCGGCGAAGCCGGCCTCGCACTCGGAGCCCTGGGAGACCTTGAGCGCCGACGCGTCGTGCTTGCCGGCGAAGACCGGCGTCACGTCCTTGGTCGGGTCGATGCCGGCCTTGAGCAGGTTGTAGCTGGGGTACAGGTAGCCGGAGGTCGAGGTCTGGCTGACGAAGCAGACCTTCTTGCCCTTGAAGTCCTCGATCTTGCTGATGGAGGAGCCCTCGGGGGCGATCGCCTCGGAGTAGTAGCCGGGCTCCTGGCCCTTCTTGGTGATGATGGAGGCGAACGGCGTGATCTTGGCGCCGTTGTTCTTCGCCGTCACGTACGTGAAGCCGGAGAAGCTCGCGATGTCGACCTTGCCGGAGACCGCGGCCTCGATGAGGGCGGCGTAGTCCGACGACTCCCGGTACTCGACCTTGAGCCCGGAGATCTTGGCGATGTAGTCCTCGAGCGGCTTGTAGTTCTGCTGCGTGGAGGCGGTGTCCGGCACGACGCCGAACACGAGCGTGCCGGAGTCCTTGGCGAACTTGCCGGCCGCGGCCGACGCGCCGGCGGCGGTGGAGGTGGTGTCGTCGTCGGAGGAGCACGCGGTGGTGCCGGCCAGCAGCACCGCCACGGCGGCGACGCCGAGGGCGACCCGGGTGGAGACCTTCATGTTCAACCCTTCTTGACCTGCGGGTTCAGTCGTTCGTTCGGATTCCTCATCAGCGGCGTCAACGTAGGGAGCACAGGTGAACGGGCCGCCAACGAGCCGTAGTTCGCAGCGAACGAGCCACAAAGGTTCGCACCTGTTATGGTTCCGTTATGAAGCGGGCGCGCCGTAAGGTTGCCCCGTGTCGGTCTCCCTGCACCACTCAGGCATCCCCGCGCACGGCCGGGTCCCGAAGTACTACGCCGTCAAGGCGCGGATCCTCGACGAGATCGCCGAGCTCGGCGTCGGGGCGCTGCTCCCGCCGGAGCGTGACCTCGCCGTCCGGTTCGGCGTCGCCCGGTCCACGGTCCGCCAGGCGATCTCGGAGCTGGTCATCGAGGGCCGGCTCAGCGCGCGGCAGGGGCGCGGGACGTTCGTCGCCGGGCCCAAGCTCATCCATCCGCTGTCGCTGGCCAGCTACACCGAGGCGCTGCGGGCCATGGGCCGCACACCGTCGCGCATCGTCGTCACGATCGGCGAGATCCCGGCCGACGACGAGCTGGCCGCCACCCTGGAGATCGCGCCGGCCGCACCGGTCATTCATCTGGAGCGGGTGCTGCTCGCCGACGGCGAACCGCTCGGCCTGGAGAGCACCTGCCTGCCGGTCGAGCGCTACCCGACGCTGCTCGACGTGCTCGACCCCAGCGGCTCGCTGTACCGCTGCATGCAGGACGAGCTCGGCGTCGTCTGGGCCGAGGCGACCGAGCGGATCGAGACCGCCCTGGCCAGCCCGCGCGAGGCGCTGCTGCTGCAGACCAACCCAGCACTGCCGATGCTGCTCATGCAGCGGGTCAGCCGTGACCCGACCGGCACGCCCATCGAGCGGGTCCGTTCGCTGTACCGCGGCGACCGGATCGGCTTCGAGACCCGGCTGACCGCCGAACGGTAGGCGCCGCGCAGGCCGCGCTGTCCCCCGGTCGGTGCGACGTCGGCCGCGACCGGTCCGTCCCGCGGGCCCGAACGACCGCGAGACCAGGCAGAACGCCGGTGTCCGGCGGGCGGCCGAGCCGGTTGGGTCGGACCCATGTTGCGCAGAATCCTGGCGGCCGTGGTCGCGTTCGCCGCCGACCGGCCCCGTCGACTGGCCGTCGCTGCCGCTGGAGATCGCCGGCTGGGGCGAGACCGACATGCAGCACGTCGCCCCGGCCCGCACGCCCGAGCTGCTCGCCGGCTACGGCCTGCAGACCCGCCCCGGCACGCCGTACGGCCTCCTGGTCGGCGGTGACAGCGGCGGCCCCCTCTTCGCGACGTTCGTCGGCCGCAGCGTCCAGGTCGGCCTGAACGTGCGGACGGTGGACAAGCGGGGCCGCGCCGACGACCGCAACGTCCACCTGCGCCTCGACGACGGCCCGATCCCGGCCTGGCTCTCCCTGCGCGTCCCGGGCCTGCGCGGCGGCACGGCGGTCCGGCTCGCCGCCGCCCTGGACCGCCCGGCCGCCCGCGAGGGCGAGGTCTTCTACGACCGCACCTGGGACGTCCGCGTCGCCGGCACCGCCGCCGTGTACCTGTCGGCGAGCGCGGACGGCACCGCCCCGTTCTCGGTCGACGACATCGTCGACATCACGGTCGTCACCCCGACCGGCTCGACCCGGCGCTGGCAGCGCGACTTCAGCCTGAACTGCAACACCACCGTCGACTCCCGCGCGGCCGAGAACATTCGCACGCTGTTCGAGCCGGGCGTCAACACCATGCGGGTCGTGCTGAAGGACTGGTGCGGCTACGACGTCGGCAACTCCGACCTCTGGCTGACCGGCACCGCCGGCGCCACCCCGCGCTGACGCATTGTGGTGCCGGCCGCGAGCGCCGATGATGGTCACGACATAGACCATTGTCGAAGGGATGGACATGATCCGTCGTACGATGCTCGCGCTGCTGGTCACCGGTGCCGTGATCGCCGGCGCCGCCACCCCCGCCGGGGCGATCCCGCCACCCCCGCCCGGCGGTGACCTTCTCATCGTCTTCGCCTACTACGCCGACGCCGCGAAGACCCAGGTCATCGGGCAGTCGTGGACCGGCTGCGGCCAGCCCTCCGGCAGCTGGGGCGTCACGTCGGGCATCAGGCAGGTGTTCTTCACCCCCTGCTGACGGCACGTGCGACGGCGGCGCCGGCTCTGCTGCCGGTGCCGCCGGTGCTCGCATAGACTCCGCCGGTGATCGTGCGGATGGCGGGAACGGCGGACCTGGCGGCGCTCGCGGAGCTGCGGGGGATCGGGCCGGACCAGTTCGACGAGTTCGCCGGCTGGGTGGCCACGCACGCTGAGACGCACCTGCCATTCGTCGCCGAGGCCGGCGGGGCCGTGGTCGGGTGCGCCTTCCTGTTCGTCGCGGAGCGCGTCCCCGGCAGTGGGGCGCCGCGGCGGCGGTTCGGGGACGTGCAGTCGGTGATGGTGCGCGAGGAGCACCGGAACCGGGGCGTCGGCGGTGCGCTGATGGCGGCGATCCTGGCCGAGGCCGAGGCGCGGGGGCTGCTGCACGTGACCGTCCACTCAGGACGGCGGGCGGTCGACTTCTACGCGCGCAACGGGTTCAGCCACCACCGGCAGCTGTTGCTGTGGGAAGCGGCAGCAGGGTCGTGAGGGCCTCGGCGGTGCTCCGCGACGCCGTAGCAACCACCGGAGGGTCCCGCCGTCTAGGGTGGCCGGTGTGATCGGTGTGCCTGTGCGGGTGATGGTGGTGGACGACCACCCGATGTGGCGGGACGGGGTGGCACGGGATCTGACCGACGCCGGTTACCTGGTCACCGCCGTGATCGGCGAGGGAGCCCAGGCGCTGCGGGTCGCGCGGGCGGCCCGCCCCGACGTGGTCGTGCTCGACCTGCAGCTGACCGACCTGTCCGGCGTCGAGGTGATCGGCGGGCTGCTCGAGGCGCTGCCCGAGGTGCGCGTCCTCATGCTGTCCGCCAGCGGGGAGCAGCGCGACGTGCTCGACGCGCTGAAGGCGGGCGCCACCGGCTACCTGGTGAAGTCGGCGGGACGGCAGGAGTTCCTGGAGGCGGTGCGCCGCACCGCGGAGGGCGAGGCCGTGTTCACCGCCGGGCTGGCCGGCCTGGTGCTCGGGGAGTACCGGAAACTGGCCCGGTCCACGAGCGGCGGGCCCGAGCTGACCGCGCGGGAGACCGAGGTCCTGCGGCTGGTCGCCAAGGGCCTGCCGTACAAGCTGGTGGCGGAGGACCTGGGGCTGTCGGTCCGCACGGTGCAGAACCATGTGCAGAACACGCTGGGGAAGCTGCAGCTGCACAACCGCAGCGCGCTGGTGCGCTACGCACTCGAGCACGGGCTCGACTGAGTACTTCTACTCATGCCCGGCCGCCGCCGGTGCGGAATGTTCTGTGCATGGCCCTGAACCGATCGATGGTGGTCGCCCAACGGCACGGCGTCGTCCGGCGCCGTGACCCGCTGTACCGCGCGGTCACCCGCCTGCTGGCCGTCTCGCTGACGCCGGTCGCCGCGCTGGTCACGCCGGGGCGGGCGCGGCACACCGCCTGCCAGTGGGCGCTGACCCTGCGCTTCCCGGCCGAGGACCTGGCCGGTCTCACCCCTGCGACGCGGGCGGCGTTCGAGGCGGCACGCACGCGGGCGCTGTGGCGGCACGGCGAGCTGCTCGGACTGACCTCCGGCCACCGGGACGCGGACGCCCAGGCCGCGCTGTACGCCGCGCAGGTCGAGCGCTGCGGCTCGGAGGAGCTGGCCCGGCGGTGGACGCTGCCGCCGGACGAGTCGCGGCACGTCGCGGGTCTGGCCCTCGACGTGCGGCCGTCGGAGGGTGCGCGCTGGCTCGAGGTGTACGGCGCGCGGTACGGTCTGTACCGGATGTATGACAACGAATGGTGGCATTTCGAGTACCACCCGGAAGGCCGCCCGGCCCGCCTGGCACACCCGGCCGTCGCGCACGCGGCCCATCGGTCATGATCATCGACATGCATGAACGGACGTTGCGGTGGTGGATCGCGCTGGCGGGTCTGGGCGGCGGTCTGCTGGTCGCGGTGGTGCAGTCCTCGCACGGGGGAGGATTCTCGCCGCGGCTCGGCGTGCAGGGGCCCGACGCGTACTACGGGCCCGACCCGTACACGCCGCTGATCCCCACCGCGGCGACCGTGCTGGCACTGTGCCTGCTGCGGTGGTGGCCCTACCTGCTGACGGTCGGCGGGCTGCTGTGCGTGCCGATCGCGTGGCCGGACCTGGTCCCCTATCCGGACACGATGATCTTCTACCACCTGTCCAGCGCGGCGTTCCCGCTTCTCGCCATCGGGGCGCTGGGCGCCGCGCAGCGGTTGCTGTGCACCGGCGCGCCGGGTCTGGGCGCCGCCGTGGCCGGCCTCGTCATCGGGTTCGGCCTCTTCGGCCAGGCCCTGCCGGGCACCATCTACCAGTTCATGGACCCGGCGCTGCCCATCTGGCGCGGGTTGCTGGTCGTGGCCGGCCTCGCCGCCGTCGCCCCGGCGACCTGGTGGTGGCGGCGCGGCGATCCGGCGGCGGTCGGACTGCCGGACGAGAAGGCCTGGAGCTGGAAGCGGCTGCGGCCGATCGTCACCGGCGGGCTGGTGGCGCTCGTGGCACTGCCGTTCGCCATGCTCTCCACCGAGCGGCTCGCGGACCTGCTGGGCGTCAGCTGGCGGACGCTCGCCAACTCCCCGAACGCCAGGACCGCCATTCTCGGCGGGATGACCCTCGCGGCGGCGGTGGTCCTGGCCACGCTGGCCGGGGTGTGGTCGCTGGCCGGGGCGCTGACCGCGGCGACGGCGCAGATCGCGGTCTCCGCGCCCCTGGCGATCGCGCTGCTCGCGACCAGGGACGCGGGCCCCGCCCGCTGGTCCGCCGCGCTGCTGGGGGTGGCGATCGGCGTGGCCGCCGCGGCGACCAGGTGGCGGGTCGCGGCCACGGTCGCGCTCACGGTGGGCGCGGCGACGTGCCTGTTCATCGCGTTCTCGGGCACGAGCGGCGACCCGCAGAAGCTCGCCGGGCAGTACGGTGCGACGCCGGCGCTGCTGATGATCGTGCTGGTCACCGGGGCCGCGACCGCGGTCGCCGGGGCGACCGCGCCGGTGCTCGCCCCGCGCGGCACGCTCCCCGCGGTCCTCGGCCCGATCGCCGGCGTGCTCGTCGTCGCCGGCGTCAAGACCGCCCCGGTGATCGACCTGGGTGGCGCGGCGCCGCGGTCGATCGGCACGACGCTCCGCCTCGACACCGCCGGCATCCTGCTGCTGGTGTCGGCCGCGGCGATCGGCGGGCTGGGCATCGCGCACCATCTCTCCGAGCGCTGGGCGGAGCGCAAGCAGGCCGAGCTGATCCGGCAGGAGGCGGCCGCCGCGGAACGGGACCGGCTGGCCCGGCCGATCCACGACGGCGTGCTGCAGGTCCTCGCCATGGTCCAGCGCGAGGGCTCGGAGCTCGGCGGCGCCGGCGCCCAACTGGCGGCGCTGGCCGGCGAGCAGGAGGTGGCCCTTCGGAACCTGCTCAGCGGCAACCCGTCGCCACCCGGCACGGGCACCAAGGCCGACCTGCGGGCCAGGCTCACCGGGCTGTCCTCGCCCACCGTCGACGTCGCCGCCCCGGTCGACCCGGTCATGCTGCCGGCCGCCCCGGCGGCCGAGCTGTTCGCGGCGGTCCAGGCGGCGCTGGACAACGTCCGGCAGCACGCCGGGCCGGGCGCGCGGGCCTGGATCCTTCTGGAGGACGAGGACGACGGCGTGCGCGTGACGGTCCGCGACGACGGTGCCGGCTTCGAGCCGCACCGGCTGCGGGACGCGGCCCTGGCCGGCCGCCTGGGGGTGGAGCAGTCGATCCGCGGCCGGATCCACGACCTCGGCGGCACCGCGACCGTCAAGAGCCGCCCGGGCATCGGCACCGAGGTCGAGCTGTGGGTCCCGTTCCCCGCGCGGTGACCAAAAGTGACCGGAGGCATATTGTCGGAAAACAACGGATTTGCAGTGATCCGATGAGGCCGCGGTACCGGTCAAATCCAACGGGATTGGCCGTTTCGCTGCCGCAGCGCAATTCTTATTGGATGATGGCCACACTCCGGGTCCGAGGGCGCGGATTCCGATCCAGCGGGATGGATAGAGAAGTGGAGCGGCGGTGATCGGGTCAAGGGTGGGTCTGCGCAGCGACATCGAGCAGGGCACAGTCGAGGTCACCGTCGCCGGGCCGTGCGACGGGCGGGTCAAGACCGACCTCGCCACCGCGGTGCGCAAGGGCCTGGCGGAGCATCCGAGGGCGCTGCTGCTGAACCTGACGGCGGTCGAGCAGCCCAACCCCGCGCTCGTCGGCGCGGTCCTCCTGGCCGAGCGGCACAGCGGCTCCATCCAGCCGCCGGTCCCGCTGGTGCTCGTGGCGTCGGACGCCACCTGGCGCAAGCTGGTCAGCGCCGGGCTCATGACACGGATCCCGATCTACACCACCATGGCCGCGGCGCAGGACGCGCTCAGCCACAGGACGCCACCGTTCGGCCGGGTCAGGCTCGACCTGCAGCCGGAGGCCATGGCGCCCTCGACGGCGCGGTCGTTCATCGGTGACACGGTCCTGGCCTGGGACCTGCGCGCGCTGCTGCACCCGGCCCGGGCGATCATCTCGGAACTCGTGACCAACGCCGTGCAGCACGCGCGGACGCCGTTCACCGTGACCGCCTCCCGCCGCTGGGACCTGCTGCATCTCGCGGTCGAGGACGGCGATCCGGCGCTGCCCCGCATGATCAGGCCGGTGCAGCGCGAGGACGTGCCGCTGGACGTCCGGGGCATCGGGCTCGGGATCGTCGCGCGGTCGGCGCGCGCCTGGGGGGCGACGCGGACCGCGGCGGGCAAGGTGATCTGGGCGACCCTGGCGACGGTGCCGACGCAGCGCCGGACCTGAGCACGGGTCGGTAGCCCGCTCGGCGGATGCGCGGCGCCGAGGGGCGATGCGCGTCCCGCACACAGACCAGCACGACTCCGGCGACCGGCCGGCCGACCCGCCCGCACGTGAAGGTCGTGGCGCCGGCGGGCCGGATCACGCCGCCCGACTCCGTCCGAAGTGGATCGGCGCCGCGCTGGTGCTGCTCACCGCCACGGACCCGCCGCACCTGGTGAAGGCGTCCGGGATCGACCCCGGCACGCCGGCTTCCCCGCACCGCGAACCCGGGCCGCGTGCCCCGGTGAGGCGGAGTGTGACGCGCGCAGAGCGCCTCGGCCCACCGTCGCGGCCGCTGAGGGTGGGGGCGCCGCGCCGTGGGTGGTCTCGTGGTGAGAACTGACCGACGCCGCTCCCGCGACCTGAACCGGGGCGGCAATCTGGGGATGCGGTGCCCACCCAGGTGCCGCTGCCTCCGTTGGACCGCACCCGGTCACGCTGTGGCACGGCACGCCCGGGTCCGCCCCCGGCGCGCCCCCGTTCATGACTGTCGCTGAGACCCGCGGCCGGCCCCACGCCGGCCGCGGTGCCCCGCTGCGCCTTGGCGGCAGCCGCGCCGCCGGCCCGCACCTGTGCCGCGGCGGCATCAGCAGAGATAGGGCTGAAATTTTGATCCAGGCAACCACCAGGACGACCGCGCCGCCGTCCCGGCAGCACGAGCTCACGGCGCGACGCCTGCACCACGTGTTCGAGACCGCGTGCGACCGCACCCCCACCGCCGTCGCGCTGGAATGCGACGGGATCCGCCTCACCTACCAGGACCTCGACGAGCGCGCCAACCGGCTCGCGCACCGGCTGCGCGGCCTCGGCATCCGCGGCGGCGCCCGGACGGCGATCCTGCTGCAGCGCTCCGTCGCGACGTACGTGGCGCTGCTCGCCGTCGGCAAGGCCGGCGGGGCGTTCGTGCCGATCGACCCGGAGTCGCCCGCCGACCGGGTCGCCTACATCGCCGAGGACTCGGCGATCGCGCTGCTGCTGACGTCGGCGGAGCTCGCCGACCGCGCCGAGGGGCTGCCCTGCCCGGTGCTGCGCGTCGACAGCACCGGCGGCCCCGAGGAGACCGCGGAGACCGGCGGGGACGGCGCCGCCGAGGCACCCGCACTCCGACCGGAGCCGGACGCCGCCGGCGACCCCGTCGCTTACATCATCTACACCTCGGGCTCCAGCGGCCGCCCGAAGGGCGTGGAGGTGGCCCAGTCCAGCATCTGCAACTTCCTCGACGTCGTGCCGGGGGTGTACGACGTGCGCCCCGGCGACCGGGTCTACCAGGGCATGACGATCGCCTTCGACTTCTCGATCGAGGAGATCTGGCCCACGTGGTCCGTCGGCGCCACCCTCATCGCCGGGCCGACCGACTCGCGGCGCTTCGGCGCCGAGCTCGCCGACTTCCTCGACTCGTCCGGCATCACCGTCCTGTACTGCGTGCCGACCCTGCTGGCGACGATCCCCCGGGAGCTGCCCCGCATCCGCAGCGTCCTCGTCGGCGGGGAGGCCTGCCCCGGCCAGCTCGTCGAGCGGTGGAGCCGGCCGGGCCGGCGCATCCTCAACACCTACGGGCCGACCGAGGCGACCGTCACCGCGACCTGGTGCGAGCTGCTGCCCGGGCGGATCGTCACCATCGGCCGGCCGCTGCCCACCTACAGCGTCGTGCTGCTGGACGAGCAGCGCCGGCCGGTCCGCGACGGCGAGGTCGGCGAGATCTGCATCGGCGGGCCCGGCGTCGCCCGCGGCTACGTCGGCCGGCCCGAGCTGACCGCCGACCGGTTCGTCGAGCACCCCCTCGCACCGCCCGGATCGCGCCTGTACCGCACCGGCGACCTCGGCCGGCTCACCGCCGACGGCGAGGTCGAGTACCTCGGCCGCGCCGACGCCGAGGTCAAGATCCGCGGCCACCGGGTCGACCTCGGCGAGATCGAGAATGTGCTGCTGGAGGACGCCGACGTGAGCGAGGCGGTCGCGGCGCTCGTCCCGGTCGGCACCGGTGACGACGCGCCCCGGGAGCTCGCCGCCTACATCGTCTGCCCGGAGCCCGACGACTCGCTGGTGCCCCGCCTGTTCGAGCAGCTGCAGGAGCGCCTGCCCGGGTACATGGTGCCGGCGTACCTCGACGTGGTCGAGGCGCTGCCCGCCATGCCGAGCGGCAAGGTCGACCGGAAACGGTTGCCGGCCCCGGTCCACCGGCGCCCCGCCCGCGGCACCGTCGTCGCCGCCGACACCGACCTCGAGGAGCAGGTCCGCGCGGTGTGGGCCGAGGCGTTCGGGCTGGAACCGCAGGCCCTGTCGGTCGAGGCGCACTTCTTCGACGACCTGGGCGGGCACTCGCTGCTCGCCGCGCGGGTCGTGTCGCTGCTGCGCACGCGCGGCATCGGCGCGAGCCCCGCCGTGCGCGACCTGTACAGCAACCCGACGGTGCGCGGCCTGGCCGGCCGGCTCGCCGCGCCCGCGACCGGGCTGGCCGCGCCGCGCCGCCCGGCGCCGCTGCGCCACGGCAGCCGCCGCATCGCGGCCGCCGGCGCCGGCCAGGCGCTCGTCATCTACCTGCTGGTGCTGCTCATCACGCTGCCGGTGTCCTATGTGTACACCTGGAACAACGGCCGCGTGTCCGTCGAGGTCCTCGCCCAGCTGATGATGGCGATCCTGGTGAGCTACCTCGGCGTGCGCTGGATCGTGCCGGTCCTGCTCGCCCGGCCGGTCGCCGCCGGCATCCGCCCCGGCCGGTACCGACTATGGGGCCCGACCTACGTGCGGCTGTGGATGCTCGACCTGCTGCTGGCGCTCGGTCCGATGACCGTGCTCAGCGGCTCGCCGCTGATGGCGGTGTACCTGCGGCTGCTCGGCGCCCGCGTCGGCGCCCGGACCACGATCGCGACCAGCTCGATCGGCGTCCCCACCATGATCGAGATCGAGTCCGACGCCACCGTCGGCTACGGCGTGTCGATGCGGCCGTGGCGGGTCGAGCACGGCTGGGTCGTCGTCGAGCCGATCACGGTCGCGCGGCACGCGTTCGTGGGCGCCAACGCCGTGCTCGAGCCGGGGGCGTCGGTGCGGTCCGGCGCCGGGCTCGGCGAGCAGTCCGTGCTCGAGCAGGGCGAGACCGTGCCGCCCGGCGCGCGGTGGGCGGGCTCCCCGGCGGCGCCCGTCGACGCGCTGGGCTCGACGGTGGAGGTCATGCTGTCGGCCAAGGGCCGCCACCAGAACTGGCACCCGAAGCACCTGCTCGCCGCCGGCCTCGGCGCCGTCGGCCTCGAGCTGAGCGCCATCGCGACCGTCGTACCCAGCGTGGTCCTCGTCTGGTGGGCGCTGCTGCAGTGGGGGCTGCTCGCCGGTCTCGTCGCCACCGTCCCGGCCGGGCCGCTCTACGTGCTGACCACCTGCGCGGTCATCGCGGGCGGCAAACGCCTTGTGCTGCGGCACGCCCCGGCCGGCATCCACCCGGCCCGCTCGGGCCTCGGCGTCCGCAAGTGGATCGCCGACAAGCTGCTGGAGTTCAGCCTGCTGTTCACCAACTCGCTGTACTCCACGCTGTACACGGTGCCGTGGCTGCGGCTGCTCGGCGCCCGCGTCGGGCGGGGCGCCGAGGTGTCCACCGCCGCGCACCTCGACCCGGACCTGCTCACCCTCGACCCGGACAGCTTCGTGGCCGACATGGCCAGCGTCGGCGCCGCCACGTTCGCCAACGGGCGGATGGCGCTGCTGCCGACCAGGGTCGGGCACCGGGCGTTCGTCGGCAACGCGGCGTTCGTGCCGGCCGGCACCACCCTCGGCGCCGGCAGCCTCGTCGGCGTGCAGACCCTGCCGCCGGACGAGGACGTCCCCGACGGCACCTCGTGGCTCGGCTCGCCCGCGATGCACCTGCCGCGGCGGCAGAGCAGCGGCACGTTCTCCGAGCAGGAGACGTTCCGCCCGCCGCGGCAGGTGGTGGCGCACCGCCTCGCCGTCGAGTTCGCCCGCGCGACCGTGCCGGCCTCGCTGCTGGGCATGAGCGTCTACCTGTACCTGTGGGTGCTGTCGGCGCTGGCCCGCGGCCGTGACCTGCCGGTGCCGGCGCTGGTCTCCCCGCTGGTCGTCATGGCCGCGGGCGCCGCCGTGATCGGGTGCTGCGCGGCCACGAAACGCAGCATCATCGGCGCCTACCGGCCCAGGGTCGAGCCGCTGTGGAGCACGTTCGTGCGGCGCACCGAGTTCGTCACCGGGTTGTACGAGGCCGCGGCGATCCCGGCCGGGCTCGGCATGCTCGTCGGCACCCCGTTCCTGCCGCCGGTGCTGCGCTGGTTCGGCGCCCGCATCGGCCGGCGCACCTGGATCGGCACCACGTACCTGACCGAGTTCGACCTGGTCGAGATCGGCGACGACGCCGCGGTCGGCGCCGAGGTGTCGCTGCAGACCCACCTGTTCGAGGACCGGGTGATGAAGATGTCCGTCGTCACCGTCGGCGCCGGCGCCAGCATCGGCACCCGGGCGATCGTGCTGTACGACGCCGTCGTCGGCGACGAGGTGTCGCTCGGCTCGCTGTCGCTGCTGATGAAGGGCGAACACCTCACGCCCGGCAGCCGATGGCGTGGCATCCCCGCACAGGGCGCCGGCACCCTTCCGGAGCTCGCCGCCCTTCCGGCGCCCGCCACCCTTCCGGCGATCGCCGCCTGAACCGTCCGCCGTCCGGCCCGCACCGGCGCCCGCCGTCCGCGTGCCTGCCGGTCGCGTGCGCACCTTCCGTTCGCAAGATCCCGTCACATCAAGGAGGACACCGCCCCATGAACACCGAACTGCTCGTCTCCGACGCCACCCACTTCCGCATCGACTACGAGATCAACCCGTACATGCACACCGACGTGCAACCCGACCCGGTCGCGGCCAACGCCGAGCACGACGCGATCGTCGCCGCGCACCTGGCCGCCGGCCGCCTCGTCGAGTACGTCCCCGCCGCACCCGAGTGCCCGGACATGGTGTTCACCGCGAACGCCGCGGTGGTCCGCGGCGAGCGGGCCGTGCTGGGCTTCCCGCCGCCGGAACGCAAGGCGGAGATGTCGTACTTCGAGGAGTGGCTGGTCGACCGCGGCTACGAGGTGGTCGAGGCGCCGTTCCCGTTCAGCGGCCAGGGCGACGCCCTCGCCTGCGGCGACCTGCTGCTCGCCGGCCACGGGCAGCGCACCGACCAGCGCATGCACGCCGTCCTGGCCAAGGAGCTCGACTACGACGTGATCCCGCTGCGCACCGTCGGCCCGCGCTGGTACGACCTCGACCTGGCCATCGCCGTCATCGACCCGCACACCCTGGCGTACTGCCCGCTGGCGCTCGACGAGCCGAGCCGCGGCAGCCTGCGCGCGCTGGGGCTGGACCTGATCGAGGTCGGCCTCGACGAGGCGTCCCGCCTCGCGCTCAACCTGATCAGCGACGGCCGCACCGTGACGATGACCCGCGGGGTGCCGCGCCTGGCCGCCGCGCTGCGCGAGCGGAGGCTGCACGTGGTCGAGCTCGACACGACCCAGCTCGCCAAGGGCGGCGGCGGCGTGCGGTGCACCGCCCTGACCCTGGACAACCCGCCGCGGCAGGGGTCGCGGTGATCGCATCCCGGCGCGTCCGGAGCACCGGCGCCGGGCGCGCCATGGCCGCGACGTGCCGCATGCCGGCCGCGCAGCCCACGGGAGGGTCCGGCGGGGCGCTGGTCGCGCTGGTGTACCGCGGGCCCGCGTCCCTGCCCGGCTGCCCCGAGGCGGTGGCCGACCTGCTGCGCCGCAGCCGCTGGGGCTTCGACGTGCGCTACGTCGGCCCCGGCGAGGACGTGCAGGTGTCGGCGCGCGCCCTGTCCGGTGCGGTCCTGTACGCGCAGCCCGGCGGCGGCCTGCTCTCGCACGGCTACCGCCACCTGCGCCGGCACCGCGCCGCGATCCGCGAGTTCGTGCACGACGGCGGGCGGTACCTCGGCTTCTGCCTCGGCGGGTACCTGGCCGGCGCGACCCCCGGCTTCGGCCTACTGCCGGGGGACACCGACCAGTACATCGCCTCGGTCGCCGCCACCGTCGTCGAGCCGCACGACACGCTCGTCGAGGTCGCGTGGCGGGGCCGCGCCCGGACGCTGTTCTTCCAGGACGGCCCGTACTTCTGGGTGCGGCCGGACGCCGGTGCGACGGTCGTCGCCACCTACCCCAACGGCACCGTCGCCGCGCTCGTCGCCGGCTTCGGGGAAGGCCGGGTCGGGGTCGTCGGCCCCCACCCGGAGGCGACCGGCGACTGGTACGCCGATGCCGGTCTGTCCGTGGACCGGCTCGGCGTCGACCTGGGCCTCGACCTGGTGGACGCGGTGATGACCGCATGACCGCTGTGCAACGCGGCGCGGGGGACAGTACGGCGCGGCCCGGTGACCTGGCGGCGTCCGCGCCGCCCGCGCGAGCCGCGGCGCCACGCACCCGGCAACGGCTCATCGGCATCGACGCCGCCCGGGGTGTGGCGCTGCTCGGGATGATCACCCTGCACGCGCTGTGGGAGGCCGACGCCGCAGGCAACCCGACCTGGTCGGACAGGGCGTTCAGCGGGCGGGCGGCGGCGGCCTTCGCGCTGCTCGCCGGCGTCGGCATCGCGTTCGTGTCCGGCCGGCGACGGGTCCCGGCGGCCGACCGCCCCGCCGTGGCCGCCGGGATGGCCGCCCGGGCTGCCGCCATCGGTGTGGTCGGATTCCTGGTCTGCGCCGCCGACACGACGCTCAAGGCGGTGATCCTGCCGTACCTGGCGGTGGTGTTCCTGCTGGCGATCCCGCTGGTGTTCCTGCGCACCTGGACCGTCGCCGTGGTGGGGCTGCTCCTGGCGACGGCGGGCCCGGTCGGCAACTACTTCCTGCTGCCACGGCTGCCGGAGCCGGAGCTCGGCAACCCGTCGTTCATAAGGCTCGTCCAGGACCCGATCGGGATGCTCACCGAGCTGACGTTCACCGGCTTCTACCCGTCGCCGACCTGGCTGGCGTACGTGTGCGTCGGCATCGTCATCGGGCGGCAGGACTTGAGCCGGCGACGGTTCGCCGCCCTGCTGCTGGCCGTCGGCACGGTCGTCGCCGTCGCGGCGCACACGGCCTCCACGCTGCTGCTGCACCGCTACGGGGGGCTGGCCCACATCTGGGCCGCGCAGCCGCGCAGCGACCTGACGGTGGCGCAGACGACCGACCTGCTCAAGTTCGGCGGCAACGGCAACGTCCCGTCCTCCACGTGGTGGTGGCTGGCGGTCGACACCGCGCATACGGGCACGCCGCCCGAGATGTTCGGCGCCGCCGGCTGCGCCGTCGCGGTGCTGGGCCTGATGCTGCTCGCCGCGCACGTCACCCACCGGGTGTGGGGCCCGGTGTGCACGGTCATCCTGGTGTCGCTGGCCTCGGCCGGCAGCATGACGCTGACCTTCTACTCCGCGCACATCCTGTTCATCAACTCGGATTTCGACACTTACAGCGCCGGGAACGGCTGTCTCGTGCAGATCGTCGGCGCGTTGCTCATCGGCCTCGCGGTCAGGGGAACGGTCGGCCGCGGGCCGCTGGAGGCGGCCGTCGCGGCGCTGGCCACCCGCGCCCGGCGGTTGACCACGTCCCGCGGCGCGGTCCGGGCCGTCACCACCATCACAGCTACCGCCACCATCCCGGTCCAGGCCTCGCCGGCGCCGGTCTCGGCTGTGCCGGCGGCTTCGGCACCGGCTCTGGCACCGGCACCGGCGAAGTCCCCGGAATCCTTGACGGATTCGACGACGGCGTCGGCGGCGCAGGCACCGGCTGGGACGGCGTCCGATGGGTCGGGGTCCGGTGGACCGGCGCCTGATGGCTCGGCGTCAGGTGGGTCAGGGGCGGGTGGCCTGGGGTCAGGTGGGCCGGTGTCGCGGCGGGCGCCGCGACGGCCGCGTGGGCCCGGCGACGGCCGCCGCCGCACCGTCCGGCGGCGGGCGCAACCCGGGGCCGGACAGGGCGGCGGCCGGTGAACCGGCGGCGGTTCCTGCTCGGCGCGGGCGCCGCCGCCGGTGTCCTCGCCGCGCTCGGCGGGGCGGCCGGCGCCGGGTACATGAAGCTGTCCGGTGACCGGCCGCTCGCCCTCATCTACCGCGGCCCGGCCGCCTGCGCGGGCTGCTCCGAGGCGGTCGCGGCCCTGCTGCGCGGCGCGCCGAGCGGGTTCCGGACCGAGTTCTGCGGCCCCGGCGAGCAGGTGGCGCTGTCCGCGGACTCGCTCGCCGGGGCCAGCGTGTACGCGCAGCCCGGCGGCGGCGACGTCCGCCAGGCGTGGCGCCGCATGCGCGGGCACGCCGAGGAAGTCAGGAACTTCGTGCACGGCGGCGGCAATTATCTCGGCTTCTGCCTGGGCGCCTACCTCGCCGCCGCCGACCCCGGCTTCGGCCTGCTGGCCGGGGTCGGCGTCGAGGGGTACATCTACAGCGCCGAGGCGACGGTCCACGACCAGGACGACACCGTCGTCGGCGTCGACTGGCGGGGCCGGCGGCGGCACATGTTCTTCCAGGACGGCGCGCTGTTCCGCCCCAAGCCGGGCACGCCGGCGACGGTCCTGGCCACGTACGACACCGGCGGCGCCGCGGCCGTCGTCACCGGCTACGGCTCCGGGCGCGTCGGGCTGGTCGGCC
Source organism: Dactylosporangium sp. NPDC006015 (assembly GCF_040614215.1). Lineage (NCBI taxonomy): Bacteria > Bacillati > Actinomycetota > Actinomycetes > Micromonosporales > Micromonosporaceae > Dactylosporangium > Dactylosporangium sp. NPDC006015. Next base: position 20,711 of record NZ_JBEXUD010000027.1, on the reverse strand, counting down.
CGCACCCGGAGGCGGACCGGTCCTGGTACGACGACGCCGGCCTCAGCAACCCCGACGGCATCCAGTTCGACCTCGGCCACGACCTGATCGAGAGCACCCTGCGCCGGGACTGATCCGCCGCCGCGCCGTCGGCCCGCGCCGGCCGGCATCAGGAGCCGCCGCCACCGCCTGCGATGTCGGGGGAGCGGGACGCCGGGCGGAACGCCGCCGCGATCCGGTCGGCCATGGCACCGATCGCCCGGCGGTTCGCCGTGTCCTGCTGCGCCGTGTCCTGGTGCGTCATGTCCTGCTGCGCTATGTCCTGCTGCGCTGTGTCCTGTTGCGGTGTGGACGGCTCGCACCACGGCAGGCCGTCGACCCACGGCGGTGGGTGCGCGCCGGCCGGCCGGTGCCGCACCGTGCCGAAGGCCACGTGGTCGGCCAGGCTTCCGCCGTGCGCGCGGCACCGCTCGGCCCGGTCGAGCACCTCGGCGGCCGCGGCCCGGCCCTGCGCGGTCAGCCGCGGACCGGTCAGCAGGCGGCGGACGACGAGGTACAGGCCGGCCGCGGTGGGCAGACCGATGGCCGCCGCGGTGGCCGCCGTGGCCGCGCCCTCGGCGAGCGCCGCGCCGGCGACGACGCCCGTCACCGCCACCACCAGGGTGGCCAGGGTGCCGCGCAGCTGGTCCCACGCGGGCGGCACGGTCTGCCAGAGCCCCGCCGTCTCGCCGCTTCGCCGGGCCCGCAGGTACAGCGTCCGGGCGGCGCCGGCGGCGGCGTGCCGGTGCAGCGACACCTCCCGCTCCGGGCCGAACAGCTCACCGAGCAGCGCGGCGTCGGCCGCGCCGATCCTGGTCGCGGGGCCGCGCGTGTGCGACACGTCGACCGCCCACAACCCGGCCGGCTGCTCGTGCCAGCGCAGCGTCACCAGGCCGCGCTCGGCCACGTCGACCAGCTGGGCGGCGACCGCCCGCCCGTCCAGCGGCCGCCCGGCCAGCTCGGCCAGCAGCTCGTCGCGGATCCGATCCGGCACGCGCCCTCCCGCCCCCGGTAGGCGCCCGATCGTATGCGGCAAGGTCAACGGCGGGTGGCAGTTGCCCACCGGTGGCAGCTGCAACGTTGTCGCGTGCGTACATGAGCACATAAAGTGGAGGCATGGGCGATCGACACGAGCACGGGCACCACCCGGGCTCCCGGTGGGCGGCGGCACGGCACCGGGTCGGGCATCTGCTGGCACCGCACTCGCACGACACCGCGGGCAGGGTCGACGGTGCGCTGGAGACCTCGCGGGAAGGGATCCGCGCGCTGTGGGTCTCGCTGCTGGTGCTGGGGGCGACCGCCGCGATCCAGGTCGTGGTCGTGCTGGTGTCCGGGTCGGTGGCGCTGCTCGGCGACACGCTGCACAACATCGCCGACGCGCTGACCGCCGTGCCGCTCGGGGTGGCGTTCATCGTCGGGCGCCGGGTCGCCGATCGGCGGTACACCTACGGATACGGCCGCGGGGAGGACATCGCCGGCATCGTCATCGTGCTCACCATCGCCGCGTCGGCGGTCCTCGCCGGGCTCGAGGCCGTCGACCGGCTGTTCAACCCGGCCGCGGTGACGCACCTGCCGTGGGTGGCGGTCGCGGCCGTGACCGGTTTCGCGGGCAACGAGCTCGTCGCGCGGTACCGCATCCGCATCGGCCGGAGGATCGGCTCGGCGGCGCTCGTCGCGGACGGCCTGCACGCCCGCACCGACGGCTTCACCTCCCTCGCCGTGCTCCTCGGCGCCGGCGGCGTGGCCGTCGGCTGGCGGTGGGCCGACCCGGTCGTCGGCCTGGCCATCACCGTCGCGATCCTGTTCGTGCTCAAGGACGCGGCGCGGGAGGTGTACCGCCGACTCATGGACGCCGTCGACCCCGCACTCGTGGACACCGCCGAGGCGACCCTCGCCGGCACGCCCGGCGTGCGGAGGGTCGCCGCGCTGCGGATGCGCTGGATCGGCCACCGGCTGCACGCGGAGACCGATCTCGTCGTGGCGGACACGCTGACGGTCGTCGAGGCGCACGCCATCGCCCTCGACGCCGAGCACCGGCTGCTGCACGCGGTGCCCCGGCTCACCGGGGCCACCATCCACACCGATCCCGACAGCGCCGACGCGCACGCCGCCGTGGCGCACCACCACCGGGCCCCCGCGGTACCGTGAGTGCTCATGTACGCACCAGACGAAACCACGGTCGACTCGCCGACCGACGCGCAGGTCGCGACCGCGGTGACCGCGCTGCGGATGCTGGCCGACCCGACCCGCCTGCGGCTGCTGTGGGTGCTGCGCGACGGCGAGCAGGACGTCAGCACCCTGACGGCGGCGGTCGGCGCCGCCCGCCCGGCCGTGTCGCAGCACCTGGCCAAGCTGCTGCTCGCGGGCCTGGTCCACACCCGGCGGGACGGCCGGCGGGTGCTCTACCGGGCGGCCGGCGGACACGTCCGCCGGCTCGTGACCGAGGTGTTCCACGCGGCCGACCATCATCTGACCGGCGCGCCCGAGCACGACTGACGCCGCCGCCAGTGCTTCAGCGTCAACGCGCGGCGCTCGACGAGATGCCATGAGGCGTAGGCGACGGCGGCGGTGATCGTCAGGCTCAGCGCCGTGTAGGGCAGGTAGCCCCAGCGGTTGGCGCCGAACGTGGCCAGGAGCTGTTGGACGACGAAGCCGTAGATGTAGATGCCGTAGGAGTAGTCGTTGACGGCGCCGACGCGGCGCAGCCGCCGCGGTGCCCGGACCGCGGCCCACACGAGCAGGTAGGCGAGGGTGGGGAAGCCGGCCACGAAGAACCCGCCCAGCAGGAGCGACGCGGCCAGGATCACGAGGCAGCCGGCGGCGAGGCCGTCGTGGATCGGGACGCGGTCGCGGTACAGCTCGATGGTGGCCCCGGTGAGGAACAGCGCGCCGAGGTAGATGAGCCACTGCACCGAGACGCTGCCGACCAGCGGCGGCACGATCGCTCCGTAGTGCTGCGCCGGCGGCCCTTCCAGGGTCCAGCCGCGGATCTGGTCGGCGACGATGCAGCCGTACAGCCCGGCGGCGAAAACCGGCACGAGCCACCGCGCCCGGCGCAGCACGGCCGTCACCGCGAGGACCGCGACGACCGCGTAGCAGGTGGACTCGTAGACGAGGGACCACAGCGCGCCGTCGAAGACGCTGTTGCCGCCGATCTCGCGGCCCCAAGGGGTGTCGGCGAGGAGGTCCTGGATGCCGTACTGGCGCACGCCGGTGAACCAGTTGCCGGCCACGTACTGCAGCGGACCCTTCGGCCCGTCCCAGAACCCGGCGAGGGTGCCCCGCTGGTGCAGCGCGACGACCGGCGCGGCGACGAACGCGGTGACGAGCAGGCACACCCACAGGCCGGGCAGGATGCGCAGCGCGCGGTGCCAGGCGAACCGCCAGACGCTCGTGTGCGCGGCGGAGCGGGTGATGAGCAGTCCGGACAGGACGAAGAAGCCGAAGACCGCGAGGGTGCCGACGTTGGTCTGTCTCTGGAACAGGCTCCGGCCCAGGTCCTCCCAGCCGAAGCCGAGCGAGGTGGCGTGGGCGAGGACGACCGCGACGGCGAGGCCGAGGCGGATGGCGCCGATGCCGTTGTCGCGCCCGTCCCACCGCCCGGCGAGGCTGCCGTGGGCGAGGCGGTATCCGCGCGGCGGGGCGCCCGGTGTGTGGTTGTCGGCGTGGTCGCCGGCGTGGGTTTCGGTGTGGGTTTCCGTGTCGGGGGCATGGTTCGTCGGCCGCCGGTCGGCGGTTGCGGGCATGTGGGAGCTCCAGGTGTGTGGCGTCGGTCAGGACACGTCGCGTGCGCCGTGCCGGCCTAGATCCGCCATACCTGGAGGTGCGACTGCCGAAGTTGCCCGGTGTCCCGGTCCGGGACCGCCGTTGGTGGTGGGGGTTCGGTGACGACGCCGGCCGGGACCGTGATGACGGTCGCGGAGCCGGTGGGCAGCTTCGGCTGCTGCGGGTACGCCGGTGCCCCGGCCGTGTGCAGCACGTTGTGGTGGTGCTGGTGGGAGTGCTCACCGGTGACGCCGTGATGGCCGTGCCCGGCCGATGCCGCGTGGCCGTCGGGGTGCCCCTGCAGGAGGTGCGCCGACTGCGCGCTGGCCAGCGGCGCGAGCAGTAACGACAGGAGGAGCAGGAACGCCAGCCCGGCCCGTGCCGGCCACAACATCCACCACCGCCCCATGCCTCGGATGATGGCAGCCCGCCGGGCCGTGGCGGTGTCGGAGATCCGCCACAACGCTGCATGTTCACCCGCACGTAACGGGCCGGCGCCCCGCGAGGTGGGGGCGCTGGCGGCGGCGCGTACGGGCGGCATCGGGCCTATTCCGCGACCTCGGACCGGATGGCGGTGAACCATGCCGACCCGGCCGCGGCGGGGCTGACCCGCCACTCGGTGATCGCGGCGGTGATGAGGGTGACGCTGTGGCCGAGCGCGAACAGCGACACGTATGCGGCGGCGCGGCGGACGGTGCCGGCGATGAGCGCGACCCCGGCGACGAACAGCAGGGGGTCCCAGCCGAGCAGCATGTGGGTGACGCCGAGCCAGACGAACTCGGGGACGGACCTGCCGGCCGCGTCGTCGACGCCGTGCGCCGACGCGGCGGTCGGCAGGAGCAGCAGCAGGGTCAGGGCGGCGCCGGGCACGACGGTGCCCCGGCGCAGAGCGGGTCGATGCATGGAGGCCTCTCGGGGTTTCCCGGGCACGGTGGAGCGACGCCCGGACGGACGTTGGGAAACAGCGCTATGCGGGCGTTCCCGACGCCGGCGGGGCTCGGCCCGCCACCCGGAGCACGGACCAGACCGACTCGCCGCCCGTGGCCGCGCGCACGACGGCGCGCATCCGCACCGGCGGATCGAACCGCCGCGGGGTCGCCGCGGCGGCGGCGAGGCTGGTGCGCCGCACGGCGCCGCGCCACAGCAGCGTGGCGAGCACGCCGGCGGCGCCGTGCACCGCCAGGCCGAGCAGCAGCACGACCGGCGGCGGCACCACGTGCGTGTCGGAGGCGGCCCAGGCGGCGGTCTCGGCCGCGAGGAACGCTCCGGTCGACCAGAGCCCGGCGGTGCGGGCCAGCCGCCGTTTGCGCGGCGCCGGCAGCCGCCCGCCGGACGCGAACGCCGCGGCGGTGACCGCGAGCAGCGACGTCGCGGTGAGGGCGAGCGCCACGACCACCGCGGCCAGCTCGGCCGCGTGGACGTGCGAGACACCGTCGGCCATGCCGTGCGCCGCCGCGTGCCGGTGCGCGAGCAGCCGCGACGTGACCAGGTGCGCGGTGCTCCAGCCGAGCGCGCCCGATGAGACCGCGGAGACGGCGACGAGCGCGCGACCCGCGTGCCGCTGGTCCGTCGCCCTCACCTCCCGCACCGTGTGGCCGCCGCCATCGTACGGGGTCGCCGCCGGCACCTGCCGCAGCCGTTCGGCCGGACTGTGGTGGCCGGCCCGTGGGTCAGCGTGCGGAGGCGATGGTCCGCACGACCGTGGCGTGGACGGTGGCGAGCGGTGCCGGGCCGAACAGCCTGGAATCCAGGCCGGGACGGTCGCCGAGCAAGACGACCATGCCGGCCGGGACCGGGCCCGGCGCCGCCGCCGGCACGTCCGGCGGGAGGGGGTCGCCCGGCACTGCGGCGACCCGCTTGACCAGCCACGGCGACGGCGCCGCCGGCGTGGGTCCACCGTGGACGACCTCGGCGCCGGGCGGTGGCGCGGCGGCGGCCGGGCGCCGCAGCACCACGATGTCGCCGCGGCGCGGTGTGCGGCCGGCCCGCCGCCGGGCCAGGACGAGGTCGCCGTCGTGCAGCGCGGGTTCCATGCTGCCGCCGTGCACCCTGACCACCAGCCACCAGGGCCGGAGGAAGAGTCGCAGCAGCCACGTCACGGCGCCGCCGGGTCCAGGTCGTAGCCGCTGGCCTGCAACCGGAACAGCGTCGCGTACGTGCCGCCGGCCGCCATCAGCGAGGCGTGCGTCCCCGTCTCGGCGATCCGCCCGTCGGCGAGGACCACGATGCGGTCGGCGTCGCGGACCGTGTTGAGCCGGTGGGAGACCAGCACGCTGGTGCGGCCGTCGCGGTGGGCGGCGATCGTCCGGTGGACGCGGTGCTCGGCGGCGGCGTCCAGCCCGGAGCTCGGCTCGTCCAGGATCAGCAGGTCCCGCTGCCCGCGCAGCAACGCCCTGGCCAGCGCCAGCCGCTGCCACTGCCCGCCGGACAGCAGCACCCCTTCCGGCCGGTCGTAGTCGACGAACGTGCGGGACAGCAGGGTGTCGTACCGGCCGGGCAGGGCCAGCAGCGTGTCGTGGATGCCGGCCCGCGTCGCCGGATCCGCGAGCCGGGACGCGTCGGTGTCCAGGGTCGTGCGTCCGTCGGTGTCGCCGAGCGCGATGTTCTCCGCTGCCGTCAGCTCGTAGCACATGAAGTCCTGGAAGACGGCCGCCACCCGCCGGCGGAGGTCCTCGACGGGCAGGTCGCGCAGGTCGACGCCGTCCCAGCGGATCGCGCCGCGGGTCGGGTCGTACAGGCGGCACAGCAGCTTCACCAGGGTGCTCTTGCCCGCGCCGTTCTCGCCGACGACCGCGACCGCGCACCCGGGCGGGATGGCGACGCTGACGCCGCGCAGCACCCACGGATGCTCGTCGCCGTATCGGAACCACACGTCGTCCAGGACGATCCCGGTCTCGCCGGCGACCGGTCCGCCCACCGCCGGCGCCGCCCCGGCGTCCGGTGGGGTGGCCAGCAGCGAGCGGTAGTGGTCGAACAGCAGCCCGGCATGATGGGCCAGCGCGAGATACTGCACGCCGCCCGACAGCGCGGCCTGCACGCCGGCGACCGCGAGGATCACGGCGCCGACGTCGCCGGCGCTGAGGCGGCCCGCGGCGGCCGCGACGAGGGTCCAGGCGACCGCGGCGCCGGCGAACAGGGCCGACAACGCCGCGAGGGACACCTGGCTGCCGAGCTCGGCGCGGTCCATCCGGCGGTGCCCGGCGTTGACGGTCCGCAGCTCGGTGAGCATCCGGTGGCGCAGCAGGTCGCCGGCGCCGAACAGCCGCACCTCCTTGGCGGCGCTGAGGTCGGTGAGCAGGTCGGTGTAGAACAGCTCCCGCCGCTCGGCCGGGCTGAGGCTGAAGGTGAGCGCGGCCCGGCGCCGGCTCAGCCGCAGCTCCGCGACCAGCGCCGGGACGGCCGCGGCGGCGAGACCGGCGGCCAGCCACGGCGAGACGACGACGAGCGCGCCGGCCATGCCGGCGATCGTCACGACGGCCTGGGCGACGCCGAGGACGCTGTCGACGACCTGGCTCGGGCCGCCGTTCCCGGCCTGTTCGGCCATCCGCAGCCGGTCCCGGAACTCCGGGTCCTCGAGGGTCTGCAGCAGCGTGAACCGGCCGACGGCCGCGTACAGGCGGTCCTTGGCGATGACGGCGACGGCGCGGCCGAGCTCCGCCTGGACGTAGCGCAGCACGGGCGGGCCGAGCGCGGCGAGCAGCCCGGCGGCGGCGAGCGCGGCGGCGACGGGGAGCACCGCCGCGGCCGCGCCGCCCGCGACGACCCGGTCGATGCCGACCTTCGTCAGCCACGCGGCGAGCGCCGGCAGCGCGCCGGACAGCAGGCGCGCGGCGACATACCCGCACAGCAGCGCCGGACGGGCCCGCCACGCGAGCAGCAGCGCCGCGCCGGCACGGGACAGCACGGCGGTCACGCCGGCACGGGCACCTGGTAGCCGACGGACTCGACCACGCCACCGTCCCGCACGAGCACGAACGCGGGGAAGCCCCGGACGCCGAACGCGCCCGCGACGGGGCCCTCCGGGTCCTCCAGGATGACCGCGACGCCGCCGGTGCCGGTGAGCGCGCCGACGACGGGTGCCGGGTCGCCGCCGTCGTCGACGACGACCGCGAGGACGTCGCCGGGGTGCCGGGCCGCCGCGGCGCGGAAGTCGCCGAGCCGCTCATGGCAGGCGGGGCAGTCGGGCGAGAAGAACCCGATGAGGGTCTGGCCGGTGAGCGAGGCCCGGTCGACCCGTCGGCCGTCCACAGTGGACGCCACGAAGTCGGCGACAGGTTCGCCGAGGGTCGCGGTCGACACCGGCGGCGGCTCGGCCATGTCGCCGAGGCGGTTCTCGTAGGCGCGCAGCCGGCGCACGACCCCGAGGACGACGACCAGGTTGAACAGGGTCAGCGCGGTGAGCAGCAGCACCGCGACGAGCAGCGCGGTGGTCACCGGCCCGCTCCCTTCGCCGGTACCGGCGGGATGCTGAGCAACGACACGATGTCCTCCAGCGACGCAAGGATGAGCCCGGCGGCGCCACCGGCGACCGCGCAGGCCAAGGACGGGGTGGTGGCGCCGGGGCGGTCGGCCGCGGCGAGCGGGACGGCGGCGGCCGGCAGGCGTCCCGGCCCCGGCCACAGCGCGGCCGCGCTGCGCCGGAGCCGGGTGAACGACCGGGATGAAACTTTCCCGGCGACCGCCATCGCGAACACGACGGCCGAGCCGGCGGCGAACGCGGTCACCGGCATCGGTGACCCGCCGGGGCGCGCCCGGCCGTCGTGTGGTTCAGCACGTGCCGGTGACCGTGCAGGAGTAGCAGTGGTTCGGCACGCCGGAGCAGCCGTACATGCACTTGCGGCGGTACCGCAGGCCGCCCTTGCAGTAGCACGTCTCCCATTCGTACGTGCATCCCGCGTCCGCCTCGGCTGTCGGGGCGAGGCGCGCGAGCACGCGGTCGGCGAGCCGACCCATGGCTTGAACCATCGATGACATCCTTCCATCGGGGGATACCGATAGGCAGGGTGATCGATACCGGTCGACCTGTCAATGGGAGCGTTCCCATCGTGTGAACGGGCCGGGCGGTCAGCCGAACTGCATGCCGGGTGCGTTGCCGTCGTCGACCATGGCGAGGATCGCGTCGGGTTCGGCGGTGCCCGCCGTCGCGCGGACCATGTGCAGCCCGCCGCCGAGCGCGGTGACCGTGACGTCGCGGAACACCTCGGCCGGCCGGTCGTGCGCGTACTCCTGCCGCTGCTCCGTTACGGAGCGGTCCATGTCCTCGGCCGTGCTCCACGACGAGCACACGACGACCTTCGCCGGTTTGCTGGAGCCGGCGCCCGCCCGGAGCACCCCGGCGGCGATCACGTAGGTCCGTTCGTCCCGCGTTCGGGTCCGGAAGTACGCGGCGACCACATCGCCGAGGCAGCCCGCCAGCGCGCGGAACGTCGGGTTCGCCGCGAGCGAGCGCTCCGGAGCGGCCCGGACGTCGTCCCAGTTCGCGTCGTCGCCGCCGACGAACAGGTCGCCGCCCTCGCCGTGGACGCGGGGCATGGCGATGCTCAGGAACTGCAGGCCGTCGCCGGTGAGGACCGGCGGGGCGACGAGGCCACCGCCGTCGTCCCGCCAGCCCGCCGCGACCAGCTTGCGGGTGACCTCGACCGGGAACTGCCCGCCGGCGACGAGCGACACGTCGCGAGACGACCCCCCGGCGGTGACGACGTATTCGCTGTTGTCCAGCCGGATGTCGTAGTCGGGCAGTCTGATGACCTCCGGCTGGAGCCGGGCGCTGCCGCGACCGATCAGCCCGCGCCACTTCACCGACCCGGTCTTGCGTGGGAAGTGCATCGTGACCGCCTCGTCGGCGAAACGGACGCTCGTGCGGATGTTCTCGGTGTCGGCGAGGCGGCCCAGCGCCTTGACGAGCTCGGCGTCCCCGCCGCCCGAGCCCGGCGACCCCTCGCGATCACCGCAGGCGGCCATGGTGCCGAGCAGGACCGCGCAGGCCAGGAGCAGTGCGTGCGTCCGGTGCCGCCGGAAGGGTGCGAACATACCGGCACTGTGCCGCCCCGCGCGTGCAGCTGACGTGCAACCGGACCGGCCGCGTGATTTTTCGGGCCGGTTGTCGAATTCGGGCCCGTCGCCGCGTCATGGTGGCAACGGACGAAGGAGGAGTCATGCAGTACGCGCTGTTGCTCTACGGGGACGAACGGGTGTGGCAGGAGGCCGACGAGGCAGCCCGGCGGGAGATCTATGCCAGGCATGAGCGGTTCATGAAGCTGCTCGTGGAGCGCGGCGCGCTGGTCGGCGGGGCGGAGCTGGCGCCGACCGGGGCGGCGACGACGCTGCGGCGCGACGGCGCGGCGGTCAGCGTCACCGACGGGCCGTTCGCGGAGACGGCGGAGCAGCTGGCCGGGTTCTACCTGATCGAGGCGGCGGACCTGGACGAGGCGCTGGAGCTGGCCCGGGAGCTGCCGTCCGGGGTGGTCGAGGTGCGGCCGATGGTGCCGGGCCCGAAGGAGCCCAGCTGAGCGGTGCGGTCGAGCAGGCGTACCGGGAGCACTGGCCGCGCCTGCTCGCGCTGCTGGTCACCCGGCTGCGGCGGTTCGACCTCGCCGAGGAGAGCCTGCAGGACGCGTTCGCGGCCGCGGCCGAGCGGTGGGACCGGGACGGCGTGCCGGCGCACCCGGCGGGCTGGCTGATGACCACCGCGTGGCGGCGGGCCCTCGACCGGGTACGGCGGGAGGAGGCGGACCGGGAGCGGCTGCCGCTGCTGGTCGTCGACGCGCCCGGCACCGTCACCGGAGCTGTCACCGAAGCCTGTGCCGGGGACGAGGTCGGCGACGAGCGGCTGCGGCTGCTGTTCGCCTGCTGCCACCCGGCGCTGGCGCCCGACGCGCGGACCGCGCTGATGCTGCGTTTCGGGGCGGGCCTGACCACGGCCGAGATCGCGCGGCTGTGCCTGGTGCCGGAGCCGACGATGGCGGCGCGCCTGACCCGGGCGAAGAAGAAGATCGCGCAGGCGGGGATCCCGCTGCGGGCACCGGCGCCGGCCGACCTCGCCGGCCGCCTCGACGGGCTGCTGACGGCGGTGTACCTGCTGTTCAGCGAGGGCTACCGGGCCACCGGCGGGTCGGCGCTGCTGCGGCCGCGGCTGGCGCAGGAGGCGATCCGGCTCGGCTACGAGCTGGGTCTCCTGCTGCCGGTCGAGCCGGAGCCGGTCGCGCTGCTGGCGCTGATGGTGCTGCAGCACGCCCGCCGCGACGCCCGCGTCGACGCCGACGGGCACCTGGTCCGGCTGGCCGAGCAGGACCGGTCCCGCTGGCACCCGACCGAGCTGCGGCACGGCTTCGAGCTGCTGGCGTTCGTCCGCGACGACGGGAGTTCCGGCCGGTACGCGCTGGAGGCGCTGATCGCCGCGGAGCACGCGAAGGCAGTCACGGCGGCCGGCACCGACTGGGCGCGGATCGCCGGGCTGTACGAGCGGCTGGAGGCGCGCACCGGCTCGCCGGTCGTGCGGCTCAACCGGGCCGTCGCGGTCGCGGAGGCCGGCGACCCCGCGCTGGCGCTGGCGCTGACCGAGGAGGCGGCCGAGCGGCTGCCGGGCCACCACCTCGTCCCGGCCGTGCGGGCGGAGCTGCTGCAGCGCCTCGGCCGTTCCGGCGAGGCCGGCGCGGCCTGGGAGGCGTCGCTGCGGCTGGTGCGCACCGAACCCGAGCGCCAGTACCTCCTGCGCCGAGCCGCCGCCCCGGCGCCGCGGTCGTAGCCGCCGGCCGGTGCCGCGGCCGTGGTCGCCGGCTCGCTCAGGTGGCGGGGGAGACGGTCACCGGGATGCCGTTGAGGACGCTGTTGCCCGACAGCGGGTCGATGGCGTGGTCGTCGGTGAGGATGTTGCTGTTGACGCCGGGTGTGGCGGCGGCGACCGCGGCCCGCGTGCCGGGCGCGCCGTGCCCCCAGCCGTGCGGCAGGCTGACCACGCCAGGCATGACCGTGTCGGTGATCTCGACGGCGACGGTGAGCGTGCCGACGCGGGACGCGACCGTCGCCCTGCCGCCGTCGGCGAGGCGCAGCGCGGCCGCGTCGTGCGGGTGGACCTGCAGCGTGCAGCGGTCCCTGCCCTTCATCAGCCCCGGCACGTTGTGCATCCAGCTGTTGTTGGACCGCAGGTGCCGCCGGCCGACGAGGACGAGCCCGTCGCTCGGCCGGTCGAGGGCCACCCGCAGCCGGTCGACGTCCTCGGCGATCGGTGCGGGGCACAGCTCGACCTGCCCGCTCGGGGTCCGCAGCACCTCCGGCACCCGCGGCTGCAACGGGCCCAGGTCGACGCCGTGCGGGTGGTCGAGGAGCTTCCGCAGCGTCAGCCCTGACTCGTCGGCGCCGAAGCCTTCACCGTACGAGCTGAGCCGCAACCGCACGTCGAGCAGCCGCTCCGCGGGTCCGTCGCCGCCGACGAGGGCCCGCAGCTCGGCGACGTCCCGGCCGTGGACGGGGGAGCCTGGGTCGTCGACGGCCCGCTGCAGCAGCTGCAGGAGCAGCCGCTCGTGGTCGATCCCGGCGAGGCGGGCGAGGATGTCGGCCTCGTCCATGCCGCCGGGGTCCTTCGGCAGCACGGGCGGCGAGTACGCGGCCGTGTTGCGCACGACGAGGGTCAGGAACGCGAAGTCGTAGTGGCCGACCCGGGCGGGGTCGGTCGGCGGCAGGATCACGTCGGCGTGCCGGGTGGTCTCGTTGAGGTACGGGTCGACGCTCACCATGAACTCGAGCCCGCCGAGGGCCGCGTCGAGCTGCCCGCTGTTGGGCGTGGACAGCACCGGGTTGCCGGCGACGGTGACGAGCGCCCGCACCTGCCCGTCGCCGGGCGTGGTGATCTCGTCGGCGAGGGTCGCGACCGGCAGCTCGCCCTTGACCTCCGGCAGGCCGCGGACCCGGCTGGTCCACCGCCCGACCCGGAAGCCCTTGCCGCCCGGCTCCGTGGCCTTCCGGGCGTGCGGCGCGAGCGGGAACATGACGCCGCCGGGCCGGTCGAGGTTGCCGGTGAGCACGTTGACGACGTCGACGAGCCAGCTCGTCAGGGTGCCGAACTCGACCGCGCAGGTGCCGATCCGCCCGTACACGGCGGCGGACGGCGCGGCGGCGAGGTCGCGGGCGAGCCGGCGGATGTCCCCGGCCGGCACCCCGCACGCGGCGGCGACGGCCTCGGGCGGGAAGTCCTTCGCGAGGCCCGCGACCCGCTCCACGTCGCGGACGTGCCCCTCCAGGCGGCCGAGCGCGACGAGGTCCTCGTCGAACAGGGTGTGCACGAGCGCGAACAGCAGCAGCGCGTCCCCGCCGGGCCGGACGAACACGTGCTCGTCGGCGACGGCAGCGGTCCTGGTCCGCCGCGGGTCCACGACGACGACCCGCCCGCCCCGGGCCTGGACGGCGGCGAGCCGCCCGGGGAAGTCGGGCGCCGTACACAGGCTGCCGTTGGACTCCAGGGGGTTCGCGCCGATGAGGACGAGCAGGTCGGTCCGGTCGATGTCGGGCACCGGGATGGCGTCGGGGTTGCCGTACAGGTAACCGCACGAGACGTGCTTCGGCATCTGGTCGACGGTGCTGGCGGAGTAGACGTTGCGGCTGGCGAGGGCCTTGACGAGCGGCCCGCCGTAGAGCGGCCCGGCCATCGTGTGGACGTTGGGGTTGCCGAGGTACACGGCGACCGCGTCCGCCCCGTGCCGCGCCTGCACCTGCGCGAGCCCCGCCGCGGCCGCCGCGAACGCCTCGTCCCAGCCCACCTCGTGATGCCGGCCGTCGGCGCCGCGCACCAGGGGCCGGCGCAGCCGGTCCGGGTCGTGCACCAGCTGCCCGAACGTGGCCCCCTTCGGGCACACGAACCCGGCGCTGAGCACGTGTTCCCGGTCGCCGCGCGCCGCCACGATCCTGTCCCCGGCGACGGTGAGCTCCAGCCCGCAGACGGCCTCGCACAGCGGGCAGGTCCGGAAGGCCGTGCGGGTCGCTTCGCCGTGCATCGTGCCCCACCACCATTGGTCGAGGTTCGCCGTCGCGGCCAGCTTCACCCCTGAGACACGGTCCCGGCAAGCGGGCTACCGCGCCTGGACGGGCACCTGGAGGTAGGAGGCGTGCTCGCCGCCGGTGTGGATGACGTGCCGGCCGCTGTTGGCGGGGGTGTACTCGACCAGCCGGGGCATCATCGCGCCGAGGAGGTTGCGGCCGCTGATGACGAGGCGGAGCTGCTCGCCGGGGTGGAAGAGCAGGCCGATCGGGAGCAGGTCGATCTCGACGTCGACGATGTCGCCGGGGGTGAGCTTCTCGACCCGGTCGAAGGTGTGGACGGGCACGTCGCCGGTCGACAGGGACTCGTCGAGGTGGCGCAGGGAGACGCGCAGGCGGCCGTCGGAGCCCTTGTACCGCAGGATCGTGGCGCCGCGCTCGGTGAGGTCCTGCAGCATCGCGCCCTGGTTGGGGGTGGTGAACGCCTGCAGCGGCGTGCCGTGCGCGTCGAGCTTCTGGACGAGGACGAACAGGTCCATGTCGTCGGCGCCGTGCGCCTCGACCCACAGGTGCGCCTTCGGGTAGCCGACCAGCACGGTCTCCCGGTCGAACCGGGTCACGAACGAGACCACGTCGGGGTTGGCGCCGATGTCGTAGGCCGCGGGCACCCCGGCCGCCGGTGCCGCCGGCACCAGGGTGCGGGAGCGGCCGTCGAGGTAGAACCTCGTTGGGGTGACGTCCCGCGGCGGGAACTGGTCGGCGGGGACCGCGACCCGGTCGCCGCCGTGCAGGTCGAGCAGCGAGTATCGGACGCGCGGCGTCCGCTCCCAGCCGTTGTCCTCGCCCTTGAGGTAGTGGTCGAAGAACCGGCGCAGGTCCTCGACGTTGGCCTCGTCGTAGTAGTCGGGCCACTCCTGGGTGTTGTGGACGCGCAGCCACTTGTCGGCCGAGGCCATCCGCCGCCAGGCGCGGAACGTGCCCGCGGTGTGCAGCGTGTTGGAGTAGCTGGCAACGACGTACGCCGGCACCGTGATCCGGTCGAAGTCCGGGACCTTGTCCTCCCACAGGGCGTTCATCAGCGGGAACCGCTCGGCCTCGGCGACGATGTCCTCCTTCTGGCCGAGGCCGAGGAAGCTGTGGTCCCGCAGCTGCCGGGCGAACCCCGTGTCGGGCATGCCGCCGCGCAGCACGAGGTCGCGGTACACGTCGCTGACGCCCTCCCACGGGTTGATCGCCACCAGGTGCGGCGGCTGCTCGGCGGCGGTGAACCACTGCGAGGCCGCGAGGTAGGAGGTGCCGCTCATCGCGACCTTGCCGGTGCACCACTCCTGGGCGGCGAGCCACTCGATCAGGTCGTAGCAGTCGCGGCCCTCCTGCCGGTCCCACAGGACGCTGTCGCCCTCTGAGTTCGCGACGCCCCGGACGTCGGGGTTGCAGATCGCGTAGCCCCGCGCGCACCAGTACGCCGGGTCGGGCGCCTCGAACTTCGCCAGCCCCGACATGATCCCGTTGTCCAGGCCGACCAGCCCGAACACGCCCACTCGTGCGGCTGGCCGACAAAGGTGAACGCCGTCCCCAGATCGATCGTGTTCCAGCTGACCGACAATCGGTCAGCCGCGTCCCAGGCGAGCTCCAGCTGCACACCGCCATCGAACACCAGCACCACCGGGATGACCGGTTGCCACCTGTCCCTTGCCAGCTCCCATCCGACCCAGCCGGCCTGGAGCCGTCGACCCACCAGCGCGAGCAGGTTGGACCGCTGGCGACGCAACTGCTCTGGCCCGGGCACAAAGTTGGACCGCCATCCGGACATCGACTCGTCCCAGGGCGTCGTCCCAGGCATGCTCTCCACAGCGCGGATCATACGGATTTCGCACCTGCTGTACCGGCCCGTCGCGTCGGCATTGACCGCTGTCCGGTGCACGCTCATGCCGCGGGTCTCGCGCGGCGGCATGTCGGCAGTCGTCACTCTCTGTGCGGGCAACGACCGACCTGGTCGGCGGACCAGGTATGCACTCGTGCCGAGATGCGGACCCGCACCGGTGCGAGTCAGAGGTGCGGCTGCTGGCTGAACTTCAGGGCGTGACGTCCACCAGTACCTTGCCAACCGTGCCGGTCTCCAATGCCCGGTGAGCGTCGGCGGTGCGGTGCAGCGGGAAGCGGACCAGTGGCAGGCCGCGCTCCTCGCCGACCGGCAGGGCGCCGTCGCGGACCGCTGCGGCGACGTCCTCGACCGCTGTGGCGCGCGCTTGCGGGCCCGCCGTGTAGAGCACCAGGAACTGCAAGCGTGTGTTCAGCACCATGTTCTGCCCCACGTTCAGCTCGACCGTTTGTCCGCCCTCGTTGGCGTAGGTCGCGATCGTGCCGCGTGTGCGCAGCGCGGCCAGGTCCAGTGCGAGGTTCGCGCCTAGCGCCACCTCTGCGACGATGTCGACGCCCTCCGGGGCGATGGCACGGATGGCGGCGGCTGGGTCGCCCTCGCGATAATTGATCACATGATGGGCGCCGGCCGCGGTGGCCAGCTTCGCCTTCTCCGGGCTGCTGACCGTGCTGATCACGGTGGCGGCGGCCCATCGGGCGAGCTGGATGACCGCGTGCCCGACCGCGCCGGCCCCGGCGGCGGCGAGCACGATCTTGCCGTCGAGTGCGCCGGGGTACAGGCGGCGCGGCCCGTCCTCGGCGACGGTCAGTGCGCGGTGTGCGGTGAGCGCGGGCACGCCGAGCGAGGCGCCGACGTCGAAGCTGGCCTCGTCGGGCAGTGGCACGGCCTGGTCGGCGGGCACGACGGTGAACTCGGCGGCGGTGCCGGTGGGCCGCCCGGCGGCGGCCATGAACAGCCACACCCGTTGCCCGACCCGGCCTGGGTCGACGCACTCACCGACGGCGTCGATCACGCCGGCGCCGTCGAGGTGCGGGGTGATCTCAGGGAAGAGCTTGCGGTGGGCGATGCCGGAGCGGGCCTGCCAGTCGGTCGGGTTGACGCCGGACACGGCGACCCGGACGCGGACCTCGCCGGGACCCGGCGCGGGCCGGTCACGCTCGACGAGTTGGAGAACGTCGGGGCCGCCGTTGTCACGGTAGATGATCGCCTTCATGATCCATCCAATGTTCGATCTGCGTCGTACGGTTCGATCTAGACCGAACAGTACGACGCGGGTCGAACTTTCCGCAAGCATTGGCTACGCTTCCTCTTGTGACCGAGGTGATCGAACCCGCCCTCGAGACCGTGACGATCGACGTGGTGCTCAGCGCGCTCGCCGACCCGGTACGGCTCACCTTCGTGCGGGCGCTCGACGCCGCCGGGGACTGGACCTGCGGCAGCGACGTCCTCAGAAACACCGGCGTCACCATCGGCAAGTCCACCCTGTCGCACCACATCAAGGTGCTGCGCGATGCCGGCCTGATCCGCACCCGCGTCGACGGCATCCGCCGGCTGGTCACGCTCCGGTACGACGAGGTGGAACAACGCTTCCCCGGGCTGCTGACCATGCTCCGCGAACACGGGCCTGCCCCTGCCGCTGCGGAGGCGCCCGCCTCAACCGCATGACGCAGGCGACAACGAGCGCCACCAGGCCCCCGTTGGAGCAGTCGCCGTAGCCGCAGTCCGAGACCGCTGGCGGCTTCGCCGGGCCCCACTGCTCGATCATTCCGTCGAGCATGTTCAACGCCAGGCGCCACTTCTCCCGGTGCCGTACGTCGTCGCCGATGCCGGCCCGGACCCGCTTTCTGCCGGACCGCGGCCGCCTTGTCGGAGGTCGCTGCCGTCTACTGCGACATGCGCATCTGCCGCGTCTCGTGCGCGAAGGCCAGCTGGATTTCGTCACAGTGGGCTTCCGGCGCTTCCCGCCACCGGTGGCCTGACATGCCGATGTGAGTGCGTCCGGCGGAGCAGGCGGCAGCGCTGTGAACACTGGCCCGGGCGTGTTCTTGGCCTGCGTGTTCGGTACCCTGCGCGGCATGGCGAAGTGCGGCACATGTGAGCAGGAATTCGACCTCTCTGATGCGCGTCAAGAGTTCGCGACGACAGAGTACGGCGATGAGACAGATTATGACCGCCATTTCGATGGCGAATTGTGCGGGGAGTGCGCTATTTCACAAGCCAACTCTTGGTTCAACGCTGGCAGCGCGATTCTTATGATGAACGGTGACATGGACTACGACGCCGACCATGTGGAGAAATATCTGTAAGTACGGAACTTGTAAACGGCTGACTGCTATCCGAGCCGTCAACGCTGCGGCAGTTCTCCCGCCAGAAGCAGCATGCGGCGATGGACCGCCGCCCTCGTCGAGCTCCAACAGGAGATCCGCTCTCTGCTCAATTTTGGCAGCCATCGATCCGCTATTCTCTTCTGCCACCTTCGTATGTATGCACGGCGGCGCTCTGGTCGGGGCGTCGAGATCGGACACTATGGCGAAATTGAGCATTCGCGTCATTACTGCTTGCCCGATAGGTTATGGCCCTGGATCCAGAGGAGAACCAAAGTGCCCAAGCGTGTCAACAATGGACCGGGAGACGACCCGGACGAGTACTGGTTCGAGTGCGATGACTGCAAGGGCGAAAGGTTCGCCAGTAACGGTGGCGAGTGCGCTGGGTGCGGTGGCTTGGGATTCTACGAAGGCGAAGCCGACGATGTCGAACCATGCAACAAACGCTTTCACCCAAAGGGCGGTGGACCCGATCCAGCTGCTTACTGGTATTTCTGTCGCGAGCCAAAGGGTCATGAGGGGCCGTGCGACTGTCCCGCAGTTCATGAGTAACCTAAATTCGCATCACGAATGCCGGGCCGTTGCGTTGTCAACGACCTACCCATGCTGCCTGACACGGCGCCCGTACATACATCTGCTGCGAGCCGCTCGCTGGCGTTGGCGGATGTTGGAGTGCACGATGCAGACGCCAACCGCGACAAAACGCGGTGACGTTCCGTCCCACGCGCAGGCCGATTCGAGGGCCTGCGGACCACCGCCGAAGAAGCCATCGGACAAGCGGCAAGCACCGCAACAGTGCACGGACTGGTTCGAAGAGCTGAGATCGCTCGGGCGACTCCGCGGCGCCGGCGTCCCAGCGGCCGAAGAGTTCGAGCGTCAGAAGGTCGTCCTGCTCAACCGGAGCCAGACCGGATTGCAGGCCGGCCAGGGCGGTTGTGTATCAGTTGTCGGCCCAGACCGGGATGAGTCCATCACGGCTGTCGTGGAACAGGTACGGCCGAAGGCGCGGTACGGCGGTCAACGCAGTTCGCAGCTGGGCGACATCCTGAGTGGCGACGTGGATCGGCTGGGCGGCGAGCATGGCGCGGAGGTCGGAGAACGGCCACGATTTGCCCAACAGACGCCGAAGTTCGACCAGGATCTTCATGGCGTCCTGCGGGACCTGGTCGACGTAGATCTCGGCGAAGCACGGCCCATCGTCGTCGCCGGACATGTCGAGGACGGGACAGCCGGACGCCCGCATGCCCGCGACGACGCGGGCGTACTCGTCCTCGTCGCAGATGAGCATGGCCCCGGACGTCAACTGATTGAAGGGCACGTAGCCGCCGTGGCAACCATCCAGCAGCACCCAGCCGGGCTCCGTCTCCCAGAACTCGCCGGCACCGTCCGGCCAGGCGGCCACCTCGTCCGTCACACCGCCATCGTGACAGATGCCGCCCCGCTGCCGATGCTCGCGATCCACAGCCGTGTGCCAGTCGACGACCTACAGCCCAGTGTCAACTCGGATTGTTGAGGTACATGATCGTGGCTGTTGACGGGGTGCTCTCCGGTCGCCGCTGAAGCGATCTTGGCGTACGGGTCTGCCGCGAGGCGCTCGTCGTCCAACCTGCGGCATGCCCCGGCGGCTGGCGCTCCGGTCGGTTCATGGAGCCCGAAGCTGTCAGCGTGAGGCGTCGTGGTGGATGCCTGCTCTGTGCCGGAACGCGAGTACGTCCGCCGCGTGGGGCAACTTGATGGGCGGATCGGCTGCACGCATCGCAAGGAGGCCCGGTATGTTGCCGCGACGGATGGCGTCGTCGATCATCGTCTGCGTGCTGGCCGGCAGTCGCTCCCAGGTCACGGCGGCGGCACAGAAGCTGCACACCGTGTTGACGCGGTCAGGAAGACTTGTCCGGCAACGTACGCCGCAGCCGGGACAGCGCCAGTCCAACATGGTCCTCAGTCTCGAGGCCTTCTCCTCGAACGCCAACCGGACAAACAGAGGCCGCCCCGACCGCTTGATCACGTTTCCGGATCTGCCGCTGACGGCTTGCTGTGGTCGGTGGGGGCCGTCCCAGGCGGCCGAACCGTGTGGCGGCACCATTTGGCCGAGCTGTGGACGGCGGCGTCGTGCAAGATGACACGGTGATCGCGCTGCCGCATGAGGGCTCCGGATTGTCCAAGGCCACTTGGACGGATGCTGACTTTGCCCACATGGGCTGGCACGACTGCCGAGTGCATGCCGTCAGCGTCGGTGTCTACGACGACGCTACGCTCCCGCCTGCCCGACTGTTGCTGGATCTCGACTACATCGTGCGCTGGGTCGAGCCTGCCGGGGACGGCGAACCGTTCAGCTTCTGGATCTCACCCGCGACCCTCGTGTTCGAGGAGGCCTGGAACATCACAAGCCGGATCGGACCGCTGCACGACCTGATGGAGATCGCCGACATGCACCGGCTTAGAGCGACCGGCAATAGGTGTCACTTGAGTCGGCGGGTTGTCGGTCGGGTGTCCCAGCGGTAGTGCGTGCGTGCGCGTTGGATGAGTTGACGGATGGTGACGATGGCGGCGGCCAGGTACAGGTAGAAATCGACGATCCTGGCGTCGCGGTCGGTGCAGCGGCGGATCTTGCCGAAGCTGTTCATCCAGGAGTTCGTCCGTTCCACGACCCAGCGTTTACCGATCTGGATCGGGGCGGGTACGCCCTTGCGGGCGATCTGCGCGTCGAAGCCGAGTTCGGCGAGCAGGTCGCGGCTGCGGTTGTTGTCGTAGCC